>NZ_WFQN01000061.1 GCF_015487065.1 Nitratifractor sp. | reverse complement strand
GCCTTTATCTTGACTGAAGACAATAGGGGCGAAAGCTTAAACGGAGCCTCTCTCCTCCGGGAGCGGCTCTCCTCGCGAGAGGAAGCCCTGTTGGAAGTCTGAAAGGAGAAACGATGACCAGAGCAGAAAAAGAACAGCTTGTCGCTGAGCTCACCGCTGCCTTCGAAGCGTCCAACGCGGTAGTCGTCTGCGACTACAAGGGTCTGACCTGTCAGGAACTGGAGCATGTCCGTGGCCTGGCTGCTGCTAATGACGCACAGGTCAAAGTCGTCAAGAACACCCTGGCGACACTGGCCCTGAAGAATGCGGGGATCGAAGATCTGGAACTTCGGGATACCAATCTGGTAGTCTGGGGCGAAGATCAGATCTCGACCTGTAAGACAGCCGACAAAGCTGCGACCGAGTTCAAAGATCGCTTTGTGATCAAGTCCGGTGCGCTGGAAGGCAAAGCCGTCGAGCTGGATACCATCATGGCGATGGCCAAACTGCCCAGCCGTGACGAACTGATCGGTATGCTTCTGAATGTCTGGATGGCGCCTGTCCGCAACTTTACGATCGGACTGGATGCCCTGCGCCAGAAAAAAGAAGAGGAAGCATAAGTGAAGGTGAGTCACGCTGCGGCGGGACTCTTTTTATGAGAAAACAACCGTAAAAGGATAGAACATGGCATGTACAAAAGAAGATGTACTTGAATTCATCTCCAACCTGAGTGTCCTCGAACTCAGCGAGCTGGTCAAAGAGTTTGAAGAGAAGTTCGGCGTTTCCGCCCAGGCGACTGTTGTCGCTGCCGCTCCCGGTGCAGCTGCCGGTGAGGCTGCCGAAGAGCAGACTGAATTTGATGTCGTGCTCAAAGATGCCGGCGCCAAGAAGATCAACGTGATCAAAGTGGTCCGTGCCGTCACCGGTCTGGGCCTCAAAGAGGCCAAGGCGGCCGTCGAAGAGACTCCCACCGTCATCAAAGAGGGCGTCTCCAAAGAAGAAGCTGAAGAGCTCAAGAAACAATTCGAAGAAGCCGGCGCTACCGTCGAACTCAAGTAAGTCAATCCTTCGGGGCCTCGGTCCCGGTTCCTCCCCGATTCGGATGCAGAGAGGAACTATCTCCGATAGTTTATTTGTGTATCTGCGTACAGTACCAACCACAGAAACCAAACATTAAGGTTTGCCAATGTTAAATTCACTCCATTCCGGAAACAGACTCCGCGTCGATTTCTCCAAAACTCCGAGACAGATCGAGATTCCCCATCTGCTTCAGCTTCAGCAGAACAGTTATGAAAATTTCCTGATGATGGATGCGAAGGACCGCTCCAACAGTATCATCGAAAAGGTCTTTCGTGCCTCTTTCCCGATCCATGATCAGCAGAACCGTATCACCCTGAGTTACAAGGGCAGTGAGATTATCAAACCGAAATACACCATTCGTGAATGTATGGAACGGGGGCTTACCTATGCCGTCTCTCTCAAACTGAAGATTGCTCTGACGATTTGGAACCGGGATGAGAAAACCGGAGAGCGTCTGGACCCCAAAGAGATCAAAGAGCAGGCGATCTATGTAAGGGATATCCCCCTGATGACCGACCGCACCTCCTTTATTGTCAACGGGGTGGAACGGGTCATCGTCAACCAGCTGCATCGCAGCCCCGGTGTCATCTTCAAAGAGGCGGAGGCCGCCACCGTGGCCAACAAACTGGTCTACTCCGCTCAGATCATCCCCGACCGGGGAAGCTGGCTCTACTTCGAGTATGATGCCAAAGACATCCTCTATGCCCGGATCAACAAGCGGCGCAAGATCCCCGTGACGATCCTCTTCAGGGCTCTGGACTATACCAAAGAGGATATCCTCCGTCTCTTCTACCCCACCAAAGAGATCCATGTCCGGGACGGGCGCTTCATCGTTCGTTTCGATCCCGCAGATTTCGTAGGCCGTGCTGAGTATGACATCAAGGATATCGACGGCAATGTTATCGTCGCGACCGGTAAACGGTTGACAAAAAAACGGGCCCAGAAACTGGCCGAAGAGGGGCTGGAGTGGGTCGAATATCCCGTCGAGATCCTGATGGAGCGCCATCTGGCCGAACCGATTGTCGATCAGGAGAGCGGCGAAGTCCTCTACGACGTTATCACGCAGCTGGATGAGAACCGCATCCGCAAGATCGTAGAGTCTGGGATCGAATCCTTCAAGATCGCCGATGACCTGGCCGAAGGAGCTGACAGTTCTATTATCCGTTCTTTTGTCGCCGATCAGGAGAGTTTGAAACTCTTGAAGCAGACGGAAGAGATCGAGGATGAGAACCTCCTCTCTGCCATTCGGATCTATAAAGTGATGCGCCCGGGTGAGCCGGTGACCCCTGAGGCGGCCAAAGCCTTCCTCCATCAACTCTTTTTCGATCCCGAGCGGTACGATCTGACCAAAGTGGGCCGGATGAAGATGAACCACAAACTCAGTCAGGATGTTCCCGAGTATGTGACGGTTCTCACCAGTGAAGATATCATCAATACCGTCAAATATCTGATCAAAGTCAAAAACGGTGAAGGGCAGATTGATGACCGGGACCACCTGGGGAACCGGCGGATTCGGGCCATCGGTGAGCTGCTGGGCAACGAACTCCACAACGGCTTGATGAAAATGCAGAAGGCCATCAAGGACAAGATGACCACCGTCAGCGGTTCACTGGATGACCTGATGCCTCACGATCTGGTCAACTCCAAAATGATCACCAATACCATTCTGGAGTTTTTCTCCGGCGGCCAGCTGAGCCAGTTCATGGATCAGACCAACCCCCTCTCCGAGATCACCCACAAACGCCGTCTTTCGGCTCTGGGCGAAGGAGGATTGGTCAAAGAGCGTGCCGGTTTCGAAGTGCGGGATGTCCACCCGACCCACTACGGACGGATCTGCCCCATCGAGACCCCGGAAGGGCAGAACATCGGTCTGATCAACACCCTGGCTACCTATGCCAAAGTCAACGAACTGGGCTTCATCGAAGCCCCCTATAAGGTGGTCAAAGATCGGAAAGTTACCGATGAGATCGTCTACATCACCGCCACTCAGGAGGAGAACAAAGTCATCGCTCCCGCCTCGACCAAGGTGGATGAGAACGGCTACATCGTCGAAGATCTGATCGAAACCCGCCTCAACGGAAACATCGGACTCAACGAGGCGGACAAGGTCGATCTGATCGATGTCGCCCCCCTGATGATCTCCGGGGCGACCGCCGCCCTGATTCCCTTCCTGGAGCACGACGACGCCAACCGGGCCCTGATGGGATCGAACATGCAGCGCCAGGCGGTGCCCCTGCTCAAAACCGAAGCCCCTGTTGTGGGGACCGGGATGGAGGCGATCGTCGCCCGGGATGCCTGGGAGGCGATCAAGGCACGCCGCGCCGGCGTCGTGGAGAAGGTCGATGCCCGAAATATCTATATCAAAGGGGAAGATGAAAACGGCCTCTTCATCGACCACTATCTCCTCGAGAAGAATATGCGGACCAACCAGAACACCTCCTTCGGGCAGGTGCCCATCGTTCATGTCGGCGACGAGGTCAAAGCAGGCCAGGTGATCGCCGACGGTCCTAACATGGATCAGGGAGAGCTGGCCATCGGGAAGAACATTCTCGTCGCCTTTATGCCCTGGAACGGCTACAACTATGAGGATGCGATCATCCTCTCAGAGAAGCTTATCCGCGAAGATACCTTCACGTCGGTCCACATCTACGAGAAAGAGATCGAAGCACGGGAGCTCAAGCACGGTACCGAAGAGATCACCCGGGATATCCCCAATATTCGGGAAGAGGATCTGATGCACCTGGACGAGAGCGGGATCGTCAAGATCGGAACCCATGTCAAGCCCGGCATGATCCTGGTGGGCAAGGTCTCGCCCAAGGGAGAGATCAAACCGACTCCCGAGGAGCGTCTGCTGCGGGCCATCTTCGGTGACAAGGCCGGCCATGTGGTCAACAAGTCTCTCTACTGCCCCGCCTCCATGGAGGGGGTTGTCGTAGATATCAAGATTTTCACCAAAAAGGGCTACGAGAAGGATGCGAGGGCTATCCGCGCCTACGAGGAAGAGCGGGCCCGTCTCGATCGGGATCATCACGACAAACTGCTGATGATCGACCGGGAAGAGATGCTCCAGATCACCTCCTTCCTGGCCAAGCAGGAGCTGGCCAGAGATGTCGCCGTGGGAGAGAAGGAGTACAAAGCGGGTGAGAAGATCCCCGAAGAGGAGATCCGCTCCATCAACCGCTTCGCTCTGCGCAACGTCGTCGCCTCCTACAGCGACGAGGTGCAGAAAGAGTACGAGGCGATGAAAAACTACTTCCTCAAGCAGAAGAAGAAGCTCAAGACCGAGCATGAAGAGAAGCTCCAGATTCTGGAGAAGGACGACATTCTCCCCAGCGGGGTCACCAAGCTGGTCAAGGTCTACATCGCCACCAAACGCAAGATCAAGGTCGGGGACAAGATGGCGGGACGCCACGGAAACAAGGGTATCGTCTCCAACATCGTTCCCGAGATCGATATGCCCTACATGGAAGACGGCCGCCCCGTGGATCTGATCCTCAACCCCCTGGGGGTCCCCTCGCGGATGAACATCGGACAGATCCTGGAGGTTCACCTGGGACTCATCGGCAAGCGTCTGGGGGAGCAGATCCAGGAGGTCTATGAGAGCAAGCGGGAGGACTTCGTCCAGGAGCTGAGAAGCAAGATGAAAGAGATCGCCGATACCGCCAAACTGATGAAGGCCAGAAACGAGCTGGAGACTATGAGCGACGAGGAGCTCCTGGAGTATGCCCGTGACTGGTCCAAAGGGGTCAAATTCGCTGCCCCGGCCTTCGAATCCCCCAACGAGGAGGAGTTTGCCAAGCTCTTCGAATTGGCCAAAATCGACAGCGACGGCAAGACCGTCCTCTATGACGGCAAGACCGGCGAGCAGATGCTGGAGCGGGTCAACGTCGGCTACATGTACATGCTCAAACTCCACCACCTGGTCGATGAGAAGGTCCACGCACGGAGCACCGGTCCCTACTCCCTGGTGACCCAGCAGCCCGTGGGAGGAAAGGCGCTCTTTGGAGGTCAGCGCTTCGGAGAGATGGAGGTCTGGGCCCTGGAGGCCTACGGCGCCGCCCATACCCTCAAGGAGATGCTGACCATCAAGTCCGACGATGTCGAGGGCCGCGCCCGGGCTTACCGGGCCATCACCCGGGGCGAGAGCGTCCCCGAGTCGGGAATCCCCGAAACGATGTTCGTCCTGACCAAAGAGTTGCAGGCACTGGGCATGGATGTTGAGCTCTATGAGCAGAAAAAAGAAGAAGAGGAAGAGAGTGAAGCATGAGTAAGAACCTTGAAAATCTTGTCCCCATCGATATGAGCCGCGAAGAGCGGCCCCGCGACATCGCCGCGCTTCAGTTGCGGGTCGCCAGTCCCGAAAAGATCCTCTCCTGGAGTTACGGCGAGGTCAAGAAGCCCGAGACCATCAACTACCGGACCCTCAAGCCCGAGCGCGACGGCCTCTTCTGTGCCAAGATCTTCGGCCCCATCCGGGACTACGAATGTCTCTGCGGCAAGTACAAGAAGATGCGCTACAAAGGCGTCGTCTGTGAAAAGTGCGGTGTCGAAGTGACAAGCTCCAAGGTCCGCCGGGACCGGATGGGACACATCGAACTGGTCGCTCCCGTGGCCCACATCTGGTATGTCAGCTCCCTCCCTTCCCGGATCGGAACACTGCTGGGTGTCAAGATGAAGGACCTGGAGCGGGTCCTCTACTACGAAGCCTACATCGTCAAGGATCCCGGCGGCGCCAGCTACGACAGTGAAGGGGGCAATCCGGTTCAGAAGTACGATGTCCTCAACGAAGAGCAGTATCAGCAGCTCAGTCGCCACTTCGCCGATACCGGCTTCGATGCCCGGATGGGCGGTGAAGTGATCAAGGAGCTTTTGGCGGAACTGGATCTGGTGGAGATGCTGGGCCAGCTCAAAGAGGAGATCTCCGCAACCAAATCGGAAGCCAAGCGCAAAACCATCGTCAAGCGCCTGAAGGTGATCGAGGCTTTTCTGGATTCGGGGAATCGTCCCGAGTGGATGATGCTGACCTATCTGCCGGTCCTTCCTCCCGATCTGCGGCCTCTGGTCTCTCTGGACGGCGGCAAATTCGCCGTCAGTGACGTCAACGACCTCTATCGTCGGGTCATCAACCGCAACCAGCGGCTCAAGCGGCTGCTGGAGCTGGACGCTCCCGAGATCATCGTCCGCAACGAGAAGCGGATGCTCCAGGAAGCAGTCGACGCGCTCTTTGACAACGGCCGCCGCGGCAATGCGGTGAAAGGGGCCAACAAACGCCCCCTGAAGTCCCTCAGCGAGATCATCAAAGGGAAGCAGGGGCGTTTCCGCCAGAACCTGCTGGGGAAACGGGTCGACTTCTCGGGCCGTTCGGTTATCGTCGTGGGGCCCGATCTGCGGATGGACCAGTGCGGTCTGCCCAAAAAGATGGCCCTGGAGCTTTTCAAGCCCCATCTCATGGCCAAACTGGAGGAGAAGGGCTACGCCACGACCCTCAAACAGGCCAAGAAGATGATCGAGATGCAGACCAACGAGGTCTGGGAGTGCCTCGAAGAAGTGGTTGAGAGCTATCCGGTGCTGCTGAACCGGGCACCGACGCTGCACAAACTCTCGATCCAGGCCTTCCACCCGCGGCTCATCGAGGGTAAGGCGATCCAGCTGCACCCGCTGGTCTGTGCCGCCTTCAACGCCGACTTCGACGGGGACCAGATGGCGGTCCACGTGCCGCTCTCCGACGAAGCGATCGCCGAGGCGAAGATCCTGATGCTCAGTTCCATGAACATCCTGCTGCCCGCCTCCGGTAAAGCGATTGCGGTTCCCAGCCAGGATATGATTCTGGGACTCTACTATCTCTCCCTCGAGAAGGCGGACGTCAAAGGGGCCCACAAGCTCTTCTCCAATGTGGATGAAGTGCTCATCGCCTACGAGCAGGAGACCCTGGACCTCAACGCCCGGATCCGAACCGTGGTCGACGGTAACATCGTCACCACTACCGTCGGCCGGCTGATCCTCAAGTCGATCATGCCCGACTATGTCCCGGAGAATCTCTGGAACCGGGTGCTGAAGAAGAAAGACATCGCCAATCTGGTCGACTATATCTACAAACACAGTGGTATTCAGCTGACCGCCGAGTTCCTGGACAACCTCAAGGATATGGGTTTCCGTTATGCGACTCGGGCCGGTGTCTCCATCTCCGTGGACGACATCAAGACGCCCGAGCGCAAGGAGGAGATCATCCGTGGCGCCAAAGAGAAGGTTTTCGAGATCCAGAAGCAGTTTGCGGCGGGTCTGCTTACCGAGCAGGAGCGCTACAACAAGATTATCGACATCTGGACCGACGCCAACAACGCTATTGCCGACGAACTGATGAAGCTGATCAAAGAGGACAAAGAGGGGTTCAACTCCGTCTACATGATGGCCGACTCCGGGGCGCGGGGTAGTGCCGCTCAGATCCGGCAGCTCTCCGGGATGCGGGGATTGATGGCCAAATCGGACGGTTCGATTATTGAAACCCCCATTACCTCCAACTTCCGGGAAGGACTCAACGTGCTGGAGTACTTCATCTCCACTCACGGAGCGCGGAAGGGTCTGGCGGATACGGCGCTCAAGACCGCCAACGCCGGTTACCTGACCCGTAAGCTCATCGACGTGGCCCAGAATGTCAAAGTCTCCATGGAGGACTGCGGCACCCACGAAGGGGTCGAGGTCTCCGATATTCTCGTCGGTAACGAACTGATCGAATCCCTGGCGGACCGGGTCTACGGCCGGGTCGTCGCCAAGGATGTGATCGACCCCGTCACCAACGAAGTGCTTCTGGTCGAAGGGCAGCTCATCGGGGAAGAGGAGGCCCGCCTGATCCGCGAAGCGGGGGTCCGCTCCGTCGTCATGCGTGCACCGGCTACCTGTAAGGCGCCCAAGGGGATCTGTGCCAAGTGCTACGGCCTCAACATGGCCGAGAACCGCCTGGTCAAGCCGGGCGAAGCCGTCGGGGTCATCGCCGCCCAGTCCATCGGGGAGCCGGGTACCCAGCTGACGCTGCGGACCTTCCACACCGGGGGAACCGCCACTGCCGGCAAAGAGGAGCGCCAGGTTGTCGCCACCAAAGAGGGATTCGTCCGCTACTACAACCTGTCGGTCTATCGCAACCGGGATAACCAGCTGATCGTAGCCAACCGCCGCAACGCCGGTGTCTTGCTGGTCGAGCCCAAGATCAAAGCACTCTTCGACGGAAAGCTTTCCATTGTGAACACCCACGACGAAGTGGTCCTGCTGCTCAAAGGCAAAGAGGAAGAGAAAAAATACACCTTCCGCAAAAGTGACGTGGCACGGGCCAACGAGCTGGCCGGTGTCGGCGGCAAAGTGGAAGGCAAGGTCTTCTTCCCCTACGAGAACGGCACCGAGATCAAAGAGGGCGATTCCATCGCCGAGGTGATCAAAGAGGGGTGGAACGTTCCCAATCACATTCCTTTCGCCAGTGAATTGAAGGTCGAAAACGGTGCTCCCGTCACCCAGCCGGTCCAGGCCGACGCTAAAGGACGGGTGGAGTATTTCCTCCTCGAAGGTGACTACCTGGAACCCACCGACACCATCAAAAAGGGTGAGCCGGTGGAGGAGAAGGGGCTTTTCGCCGTGATCGTCGACGAGAGCAACCGGGAAGCGGCCCGCCACTACATCTCCCGCGGGTCCATCATCCAGGTGGCTGCCGGCGAGCAGGTGGAGCGCGGGGCCCTGATCTCGTCGCCCAGAGAACAGACCCAGATCGTCATCGCCGAGTGGGATCCCTATGCCGAGCCGATCATCGCCGAAGAGAGCGGAACGGTCAAGTTCGAGGATGTCATCCCCGGCGTGACCGCTAGCGAGCAGTTCGATGAACTCACCGGCGAATCCCGGCTGGAGCTCAACGAATATATCCCCGCCGCCTACAAACCGTCGATCATTCTGGCGACGGAGAGCGGCGAGATCCTCCGCTACCACCTGGATCCCAAGACGATCCTCTTCGTCCAGGACGGCGAGGAAGTACAGATCGCCGATATTCTGGCCAAGAAGCCCAAGGCGGCCATCAAATCCAAGGATATCACCGGCGGTCTGCCCCGGGTTTCGGAGCTCTTCGAAGCCCGCCGTCCGAAAGATATCGCCCTCATCGCCAAGATCGATGGGGTGGTGAGCTTCGGCAAGCCGCTGCGCGGCAAAGAGCGGATCGTCATCACCGGCGACAACGGCCAGGTGACCGAACAGCTGGTGGACAAGGGCAAAACGATCCTGGTCCATCCCGGGGAATACGTCCACACCGGCGAGCGCCTCACCGACGGGCTGGTCTCCAGCCACGACATTCTCGAGGCGCTGGGCGAGCGGGCCCTCTACGAATATATCGTCAGTGAGGTTCAGCAGGTCTATCGCCGCCAGGGGGTCAACATCTCCGACAAACACATCGAGATCATCGTCTCCCAGATGATGCGCCAGGTCAAGATC
>NZ_WFQN01000060.1 GCF_015487065.1 Nitratifractor sp. | reverse complement strand
TGATGTAACCGAGATAACGGCCTGCGGGCGTGAACCTCCCGCATTGTCGTACCGTGCGATGCACGGTCCAACAAGCGGAAGCACCCGACACCCTCCAAAAAATCAAGATTTTTCCGGAGGTCGCGGGTGTCCCGCAGGCCGTTATCTCGGTTACATCACCACAAACCCTGAAAAATTCCCATCGTCAGCATCTACCTCCATCCATTGTTTCCATTTTGAAATGATGGAATTTCCCTCTCTACCGATCCAAAATAGGTATCATAACCCCAAAGCATTACAAGGAGCGATCATGACCAACAGGATAGGAGGAAAGACCGCTCTGGTGACCGGGGCGACCGCCGGGATCGGAGAAGCCATCGCCCGTCGGCTGGCGGCGGCGGGGGTGCATCTGATCCTGACGGGACGCAGAACACAGCGGCTGGAGGCCTTGGCCAGGGAGCTGGAGAATCGGGAGGCGGTCGCCGTAACGACACTGAGACTGGACATTCGTGATCGGGAAGCGGTAGAGAGGGAGCTGCCGCCGATCCTGGAAAAGAGCCCCGTGGATATCCTGGTCAACAATGCCGGACTCGCTCTGGGACTGGAGCCGCTGGATCTGGGGTCGGTGGAGGAGTGGGAGCAGATGATCGATACCAACATCAAAGGGCTGCTCTACATCACCCGGCTGGTGATGGGCCAAATGAGAGAGCGCAACCGGGGGCACATCCTCAATCTCGGCTCCATCGCCGGCGAGACCGCCTACCCCGGAGGCAACGTCTACTGCGCCACCAAAGCGGCGGTCCACATGCTCACAGAGGCAATGAACGCCGACGCCCTGGGGACCCGCATCCGCATCGGCACCCTGGCTCCCGGAGCTGTGGATACGGAGTTCAGCGATGTGCGCTTCGGCGGCGACAGAACAAAGCGCGACGCCGTCTACGAGGGCTACACGCCCCTGAGTGCCGAGGATATCGCCGACCTGGCTCTCTATATCCTCAACGTGCCGGAGCATGTCAACATCCAGCACGCCCGCATCATGCCCACAGCCCAGCGCAATCCCTATCTCCTGGATCGGGAAGGGACGATCTGAATCCCTCAACCGCCGATCGACTTTCTCGTTCCCATCCGTCCCCGGTGGGAACGCCTACGGCATTTTCCTATCGACACCATGCGTTTTTTTTGCCATCATTTCTTTGAGAATGCATTCCCACCAAGATGGTGGGAACGAAAGAACAGATTGAGTGCTCTGAAAAACAGAAACAATCTCTTTCCGTCATCCCGAACTTGATTCGGGATCCACGGCACAATGGGTATTCCAAGCCCTGGATTCCGGGTCAAGCCCGGAAAGACGGAGGTTTTTCAGGCTCTTCGATTTGAAAAGGTTTTTCAAGCGTTATGCGCGAATGAATTCGCGCCTCCTTGGGCGGACTGCGGCGCCGGGGGAGTCCATCGGAAAATGCTTTTCGGCGGTTCAACTTCCCAGAGACTTCTTCTCCAAAACCCTAGCCCGAAGATTCACCCGGGCATCACTCAACCGGAACTCATCTCCAGGCTCCAGCTCCCTCAGGGGCGTACGCCGGCCATTCACCGTCACCTCTGCCCACCCCTCCCGGCTCCGTTTGACCGGATCCTGGAGCTTCATCTGTTCGGAAAGATTTTTCAAAAGGCTCTCCCGCTGTTGTAACTGTCGCCGGATCGTCTCCCGGAGCTGCCGTTCGAGAGGAAGCATCTCCGCCTCGAACTGACTGAGACGATAACGGATCACCTCCCGGTAATCTCGTTGCAATCGGTCGAAATCCTCGGCAGCGCGTTGAAGACGGTTCAGAACCGAGGCCCGTCTCAGCGCCTCCGCTTCGCGCCACAATCGCTCTTCGCTGCGAGTCAGGATCTCCCGCATACGCCGCTGCATCCGGTCGGTGCGTTCATCCAGCTGCCGCAGCAGTTCGTTGCCGTCGGGGAGGATCATCTCCATGGCTGCACTGGGGGTCGGAGCCCGCAGATCGGCGACAAAATCGGAAATCAGCGTATCCACCTCGTGCCCAACGGCACTGACGACGGGAGTTTGCGCCTCGAAGATCGCCTCAGCCACCGCCTCTTCGTTGAAGGCCCAGAGATCCTCGGCGCTCCCGCCGCCCCGTCCCGTGACGATGATATCCACTCCCAGGGTGTCGGCGTAGCGGATCGCCCGGGCGATGGACTCCGCCGCCCCCTCTCCCTGCACCAAGGTATCGACAATCAGCAGCTCGGTCAAGGGCCAGCGCCGGCGGGCCACTTTGAGCATATCCTGTAGCGCCGCACCCCCCGCCGCCGTCACCAGGGCGATACGTTGGGGATAGCGGGGCAGCGGCTTTTTGCGCTCGGCGGCGAAGTAGCCTTTGGCCTCTAGCTTCTTTTTGAGCTGTTCGAAGGCCACCGCCAGGGCTCCCCGTCCATAGGGCTCGACACTGACGGCAATAAGCTGATACTCCCCTCTGGGCGTATAGACCCCCACCGAACCGTCGATCACCACATGTTCCCCCTTCTCCAGGCGGAATTTGAGCCGCGCGGCGTTGGAGCGCCACATGACGCAGCGCAGGGTGCTGCGGTCGTCTTTGACGGAGAAGTAGATATGCCCGCTGCTGTGGTAGGTGACCGAAGCGATCTCCCCCTCGACCCGGATATGCATAAAGGTCGCTTCCAGGAGGGATTTGATCTTTTCGTTGAGGGCGGAGACGGTCATCATCTGCAAGGAGTTCTCCTTGCAGATGATGAAATGAGGAGTGAGGAATGAAGAATGAGGAACCGAATTGTAGAAACTAGTAACGAGTAACTAGTAACTAGGAACCAATTATTGATTGAGAATTGAGAATTGAGAATTGAGAATTTCGGTAGGCGTTGCAAAGCAACGCTTTTGATGATGGATTTTGGATTTTGTCCTCGTTCCTGCGGGGTTGTCGCTTCGCTCGGACGGATTTTGGATGTCGGCGCGTTGCCGAAGGCAACATTTCTTGCGACTTGCGACTTGCGACTTGCGACGCTCGCTCTGCCGACTGCCGACTGCCGACTGCCGACCAGCTTCAAACGACAAACGACAAACGACAAACGACGAAAAAAACAGCCAATAACATCGCCGAAGGCGATACCTCTTGCGACTTGCGACTTGAGGCCCGAAGGGCCGTGCTTGCGACTTCTCATATCTTTTGTGCAACAAAAAGCGTACTGATCCCCATCGAAAAGGGTTTGACATATTTGATCTCGAAACCGCTTTGTTGCAGTTCTTCCATCAGCATCTCCGTCGTGAGGAACTCTTCGATGGAGTCGGGGAGGTATTTGTAGGCGGCGTAGTTTTTGCTCACCAGGCCGCCGACGGCGGGGAGGATCTTTTTCATATAGAGATCCACCAGGGGGGCGGTGAGGCCCTTTTTCTCCTGCTTGGTGAACTCCAGGATCACCACGATGCCGCCCGGTTTGAGAGCCCGGTGAAATTCGGCCAGGGCTTCGGGACGGTCGACGACGTTGCGGATACCGTAGCTGATGGAGATGATCTCGGTACTCTCATCCTCCAGAGGGAGCTCCTGGGCCTTGCCCTCGATGAACTCGGCGAAATCGACCTTTTTGCGGGCCACCTCCAGCATCCCCACCGAGGGATCGATGCCGACGAAGTTCTCCACCTCGACACCTTTCTCCGCGGCACGGTCGCGCCAGTGCAGGAGGAGATCCCCGGTCCCGGTGGCCACATCCGCAATCCGCTCGACACGGTTTTTGCCCAGGATCTCGTAGGCCTTGTCGCACCCCTTTTTGCGCCATTGCACATCGATCCCGAAACTGAGCACCCGGTTGGCCAGGTCGTAGGTCCCGGCGATCTCGTCGAACATATTGACAATCTTTTCCTGTTTTTCCTTCCTATCCAAAACGACTCCAGATCATGAGATCCGCACCAATCGTGCGCTGATGCAGATACTCCAGTTTTTGATCGACATTATAGGATAAGGGATGGGAGCTGAGCTTAGGGGTCTGATAGAGGAGGAACCAGTCGAGCCGCCCGGCCAGCGCTTCCAGCATTCCCTGGCCCCCTTCCACCAGGAGAAAAGAGGGGCGTGCAAAGAGCGGCTCCAGATTGTCGGTGATCCGCACCCGTCGATCGGAAATGCCGAAAAGCGGGATCTCCCGGTCAAAGTCACTTTCTCGGGAATAGATGGTCACATCGGGAGCTGGTGCACCGGTGAAGCGGCAGTCGAGTCTGGGCCGGTCCGCCCGCACCGTCCCGCCGCCGATGATCAGTTCATCCGCCGCTTCCCGGAGCCGGTGGACATGCTTCAATGACTCGGGAGAGCTCAGATAGCCCCCGCCGATGCGTCCGTTGGCCGTCTGGGCCAGCTTGAAGAGGGCGAAGGCCCGCTGCTGCCAGATTTTGAAGGGTTCCAGCAGCGCCTCCGCTTCCTCATGGCAGAGACCGGTCTCCACCTCGATACCATGATCGGCCAGAATCTCAATCCCCCCGCTGTGCCCCGTCACAGGATCCGTCGCTGCGATCACCACCCGGTGGAGAGGAAACTGCGAAAGGAGCCAGGCGCACGAGGGTGTCGCTCCCCGATGGGCACAGGGTTCCAGAGTCACATAGAGGCTCACCCCCCGAAAGAGCTCCCGCGGCACGGTCTGCAGGAAATCGTGGACGGCATCGGCATCGGCGGGATCCACCGCCGCTTGGCGCCCCTCCATCGCTTCGTAGGCCGCCAGCATTGCCCGCACCTCCGCATGGGACTCCCCTGCCCTGTGGTGAGCTTCCACCGCCAGAAGCCTCCCCTCCTTGACCACGGCGCAGCCTACCGCCGGATTGGGGTAGGTGAGCCCCTGGTACTTCCAGGCCTCTTGCAGGGCCAGCTTCATAAAAAACCGATCGTCAATCCGCATTCACCAGCTCCTTCAGTCGTCTCGCATCTCTGACGGCGTTGCCTTCGAAATCGTTGTTGAAATAGACGAAAACGGGGCGGTGATGAGCCTGTTCCCGGCGAATCCGCTCCGCCCAGAGCTGCAAAGCAGCATCGTCGTAGCTGCCGCCGTAGTGGCCATCAGGGCCGTGGAGACGCAGGTAGACGAAATCGGCGGTCACCACATCGGGAACCTCTTTTCGGCCATAGTCGTGCCAGCAGAGTGCGACATCGTGGCGGCGCAGCAGATCGTAGATCGTCTCGTCATACCAGCTCGCGTGGCGAAACTCGATGACAAAACGCCACCCACCGCCGTGGGGGAGCTGGGCCAGAAACTCCCCCAACAACACCGCATCGGCGTGCAAAGAGGGGGGCAGCTGGAAAAGGACGGCGGCCAGTTTGGGTTTGATCGGCTTGAGCAGATGAAGAAATCGCAGAAGTTCTTCGCGGGTCTCTTTGAGCTTTTTGTAATGGGTAATACCCCGAGGGGCTTTGAAGGCAAAGAGGAAGTGCTCCGGGGATTTCTCATCCCAGTGTTCAATGGTTTTGGCTTTGGGCAGATGGTAGAAGGTGCTGTTCATCTCCACCGTATCGAAAACCTGGGCATAGGCTTCGAACCAGTGGGATTTGGGCAGATCCTCCGGATAGAGCACCCCCTGCCAGTGTTCATAGTAGAAGCCGGAGGTACCGATATGGGCCGGGGCCTTCATCCGCGACTCATCTCGGATAGATCCCCATCAGCTCCGCTTCGGCCAGAACATGCCCTTTCATCGCAGCCAGCAGCGCCTGGCGGTCGAGGCCCGGATCGAGGGGCAGGGGCACATCCAGGGCGAAGAGCCGGATAAAATAGCGGTGGGGCCGATCCGGCGGACAGGGGCCACCGTATCCGATCTTGCCGAAATCATTGATCCCCTGGCGGATCTCATACTCCAGCACCGGCTCAGGCGGGACCCCCTCGGGAAGTCCCCGCAGGGTCGCCGGCATGTTGTAGACCACCCAGTGGACAAAAAGCCCCATGGGAGCGTCGGGATCCTCCATGATCAGGGCCAGAGAGCGGGTCCCGTCAGGAATATTGCCGAACTCCAGAGGAATCGAGACATCCTCTCCGTGACAGCCGTAGCGTGCGGGAATCTCCCCGCCGTTTTCAAACACCGGACTCTTGACATACATGACTTCACCTCCTGTCAGTAGCGTAAGGGTCAATAAAAAACCCCAGAGTATTTTCCGAATCATTCTCAACCTTTCGACTCTATCCAGATTATTATAACACCCTCTGCGATATACTGCCGGATATTGTTCAAGGACCCAACGTGGAAAGCCCCGAAACGCGTAAAATATTTTATCTTCTGATGGTGCTGGCCATGGTCGGCTGGGGCGCCTCCTGGGTCCATGTGAAGTACCTGAGCGACTATCTGAGCATCCACGAGATCATTTTCTATCGCTACCTGCTGACCGCTCTGAGTATGATCCCGCTGATTCTTTGGCTTCGACTCCCGTGGCGGATCGACCGTCAAGCCCTGGCAATCACGCTCCTGGTCTCTGCGATCATGATCCTCTACACCTGGCTCTTCATCGCCGGAACCAAGCTGGGAACCGCCGGGCTGGGGGGCGCTTTTGTCACCACGCTGATCCCGATCCTCACCTTCGCCCTGACGGCGCTGCTGGCCCGACGTCGCCTGAGCCGGCGACAGCTTTTTGCCCTGGGACTGGGAGCGTTGGGGGTCATGACCATTCTCAATGTCTGGAGCTTTCGGGCCGAGGACATCTTCCGCCTGGAAAATCTCTACTTCATTCTGGCGGCGATGAGCTGGGCGGTGCTGACCATCTTCAGCGCCCGGGTGGCGGGACGGGTCGATCCGCTGGTCTACAGCTTTTACATGTATCTGGGAGTGGCGGTAATGGAGGGGCTTTTTTTCACCGACTTCTCGACGGACCTGACGACCCTGGCTCCTCTGGTGGATCTCAATATTCTCCTCCTGGCCCTGGTCAGCACCACCTTCGCCACCTCCGTCTACTTCATCGGCAGCAAGAAGCTCGGAGCCGACCGAATCAGCAGCTTCACCTTTCTTGTCCCCTTCAGCGCCATCGGGTTGAGTGCCCTCTTTCTGGGGGAGGAGATCACCTGGGGGATGGGGGCCGGCACAGCAATGGCCTTGGCGGCGGTCCGTTTGCTGCAACGCCCTTCTACTTGAATCGGTTTAGATTTTCAGGGTTTGACAAGGCTCTTTAGCCGATTCCTCATTTTATCCCAAATTATGTTCTGTGAAAAATGTCAAGCTCCATTAGAGCACAATTTGGCTGAAGCCAGATAATTTTCGTCAAAGGGTCTTTGCCTTTTGAGAACCCCGAAGGCGATACGCAAGAGTTTATTTGCAGCGGCGATCAGAGCCTG
>NZ_WFQN01000059.1 GCF_015487065.1 Nitratifractor sp. | reverse complement strand
CTCATCTCCCAGGGAGTCTTCTATCCGACCTACTTCATCTTGACCGCTTTCATCACCGGTATCTATCTCGCCTTTATTATGATGGGGTTTAGGTATCGGCTCAATTTCCCGGAAAACATCCGCAAGATGCTGGTCAATCTGGCCAAGATCCAAGGACTGCTCATCGCGATCCTGATGTTCTTCGAAACCTGGAAGATGCTGACCGCCATCTACGGCGGCGTACCGGGTCGCTCCGATGTGGCCGAGCACATCCTGACGACTTGGACCTTCTGGGCGGAGGTTCTCTGTGGAATGTTGATCCCCTTTATCATTATCCTCAAGAGCAAAGGCCAGAATGTCACGGGAATGTTCTGGGGATCCCTGATCGGTATGGTCGGTATCTTCTTCATGCGCTACGACCTGGTCCACGACACCCAGCTCAAACCGCTGCAGATGATGAAAATCCGCGAATATCAGCTGCCACCCGAGTGGGTCCACTACTTTCCCAGTGCCACCGAAATCATGATCTCTCTGGGCGGTCTGGGGCTCTGTATCCTGCTCTATTATGTGGGAACCAAACTGTTCAATCTCGATGCCGACACCGAGCACTGAAAGGAGAAAAGGTATGATGAAAAACTTGACACGTCTCCTGCTGGCGATCGCCTTCGGCCTCGTGCTCTTTAGCGCGAGCGGATCGGCGGACCCCAGCAAAGGAGAGAAGATTCTCAACAAACTGATCATGCGCGCCGGCGGATGCCAAATCCCCACGGCACGTATCGCGATGGCCCACAGCCTCGAAGAGTGGGCCCAACTCTACAAAGAGGGCAAAATGGAAGCGGAGATCCAGAAGCTCTGCCCCAAAATGGGCAAACTGCCTCCGATCACCAATCAGAAATACGCTCAGGATGTCTACGAATATCTGGAGCACTACTCCAACGACAGCGGCGCCATTCCCGCCTGATAAGTTGACAAATAGGAGCGAGGTTCGCTCATACGGAAGTTTGTCAACTTCTCTTCAGGCGACCGGGAAGATTCCCGGAAGCGCTTTTTCTTCTTTAACATTTTCCCAAATACAGAATCGGATCAGGTATAATGACGATTCAAAAAACGGGGGGTATGTGATCCTGGTGGACACCGCGGGCTTCAAACCCGATCGTCCGGGCGGATGACCGTCCGGAGGGAGGTTCGATTCCTCCACCCTCTCGCCAAATTTAGTCACTAGTCTCTAGTCGATAGTCTTTAGCTTTTTACTGCAACTTTTTTCAAACATTCACATCCATCGCACCAGTCGCAGATCTTTGATACGCTCGAAATGTCGCATATTGTTCGTCACCAGAGCCAGATCGTTCGCCACAGCTATCGACGCGATCATCAGATCCATATCGGCAATGATCGTTCCTCTCTTTTTTAACCGGGCTTTTTCCATAGCGAAAACTTCCGCGGCCCTTTTATCAAACTCCAAAATCTCGAAATTTTCCAAAAATTCACGGATCGTTTGTAGATTTCTTTCTACACGGGCAGAGTTGTACGCACCATAAAGGAGTTCCGTATAGTTGATACGCGAGGTCAAAAGATCGTCCGGGGGATGTTTGGCGAACTGTTCTACTACCTCTTTTCTTCCCTTCAAAAAATAGATGAGAATATCGCTGTCGAAAAGGAGTTTCGCCATTACAAATCCAGAGAGAAATCTTTTGAATTTTTGTCCTTTCGGATCGCCTCAAGCATGCTCTCCGCCTCTTTCCCGCTGAGTTTTCCGGCGAAATCCATCAGTCGGTTTTGTTTTTTCCGGCTTTCGTTGGAGAAGCGCTCGATGGCTCTCTCTACGATCTCGGTCTTGGTCGTATGGAACTCTTCACTGAGGCCATTGAGCAAAACGATGATTCGCTCTTCGAGTCGCAAATTGACTGCTTTTTTCACCGGACCCCTCCTCTTTTTTGCTTTACATATTTATAACAAATATTATTATTTTTGTAAAGACATCTCAGATTGAAAAGTTTTTATCGTGGGAACACAATTCCGCTCTACGACTCTCAGGATTCGTAATTCTCCATTCTCAATCCTCAATTCTCAATTACTTCCCTTATTTCCGTACATAGGTGATGAACGCATTCTCCCCATTCTGCTCACAATAAACCTCACGTCCCGCCTTTTGAAACTCTTCGATCAGAGGTTCGGGTTTGAAGTCGGAGTGCAAGGCGATAAACTCCCCTTCGCCGATCTTCTTGAGGGCCAGGTTGGCTTCGGCGAGGGGGTTTTTCTGGGCATCCAGCAGGGCATTGGCATCCAGGGTCGTTTTGGGCTCTTCCGAGCCCCAGGCAGGTTTCTCCTGCGGCGCGTTAGGCGCCGCCGTCTCACCCGCCGCATCCACCGGCGGCTGGCCGACCGATTCGCGCAAGCGATTGAGAAGCTCCAGAGGATCCATCCCCCCGACGATCGCCGCCTGCTTGACACTGGCGACCTTGGCCAAGGTGCGGCGCAGAACAGGATTGTTGAGCTTTTTGAACTTGGGGTTGATGGCAATCAGCGTCTCTTTCATCCCCGGATAGTCGTTGAGCAGTTCGGAGACTTTGGTCTCCATCGTGATCTCTTTCATTGGCAGCTCCTTTTTTTGTACGGTGATTAATCAGGAGAAGTTTACTCCACTTTCAATAGTATACCCCTTATCATTTGTATAAGGAAATATTTTGGATAGCAACTATCTTCTCTATACTTTGTTGGCCTTTGGCTTCTCGACCCTCTTTTCCATGGGAGGGGCCGGGTCGGGGATCGCCCTGATCCCGGTGCTGCACTTCCTTGGCCTCGATTTCACCGTCGCCAAAGCGGTGGGACTCTTTGCCGGAGCGACCACCACCATCACCTCCAGTGTGATGAATATTCGCCGCAAGGCGGTCGACTACGCTTTCGTCTGGCCTCTGGCGGCGGGGATGCTGCTCTTTGCCCCCATGG
>NZ_WFQN01000058.1 GCF_015487065.1 Nitratifractor sp. | reverse complement strand
TCTGAAAAACAACCGTCATTCCGGGCTTGATCCGGAATCCATGGCATTGAATGTCCATTAAACCATGAATCCTGAATCAAGTTCAGGATGACACAAACGTAACTCTTGGGTTTTTTCAGAGAGCTCAACGATTGGAAGTGATTCACTACGTCGAACCGTGAAGATCCGTTCCTTATGCAAAATTGGAGATAATATCGGGAAAAAGCCATAGTTTTGGAAAAGGAGCAGATCCGAATGCGGGAACTTGACAACAGTCACAAGCTGACCAAGTTCGTCAAAGCCGCCGGTTGAGCCGCCAAACTGGGTCCGGGGGACCTTTCACATATTTTGGCGGATCTGGTGAGCAATGATGAGCGATTGGTCGTGGGAATCGGCAGCAGCGAAGATGCGGCGGTCTACCGTCTCGACAGTGAGCGGGCGCTGGTGCAGACGCTGGATGTGATCACTCCGGTAGTGGACGATCCCTACTTTTACGGACAGATCGCAGCGGCCAACAGCCTCAGCGATATCTTTGCCATGGGGGCCGAAGTGATGACGGCCATGAACATCGTCGGTTTCGATGCCTGCAACCATCCGCAGGAGGTGTTGGGAGAGATCCTGGCCGGCGGAGCCGAGAAGGTGAGAGAATGCGGCGGAGTGGTGGTCGGGGGGCACACCATCGAAGCGCCGGAGATGACCTACGGCCTCAGCGTCACGGGGCTGGCCCATCCGGAGCGGATCTACCGCAACGACACCCCCAGAATCGGGGACCTGCTGATTCTGGGCAAACCCCTGGGGATGGGGGTGCTCACCACCGCGATCAAGGCCGATCTCCTGGGAGAGGTGCAGGTGCGCCGTATCGCGGCGATCCTGGCCCAGCTCAACTATCGCGCCTCCCTGGCGATGCGGTGTTTCGACGTGAGCGCCTGCACCGACGTGACCGGCTTCGGCCTGGCGGGACACGCCTACGAGATGAGCGGCAAAGGGCGGGTGAGTCTGCGTTTCGACTTTGACCGGCTCCCCCTTCTGCCTGAAGCGTTGGAGATGGCGGCGATGGGGATCATTCCCGCAGGGACTTACAACAACCGAAGCTATCTGGATGCCAAGACCCGCTGGGAGATCGAGACGCCCGACGACATCCTCTTCTACGATGCCCAGACCAGCGGCGGGCTCCTCATCGCCGTGGCCGAAAAGGAGGCCCAGGCGCTTCAGAATCGGCTGCGAAACGAAGGGTACGAATATGCGGCGATCGTGGGAGAGGTACTCCCCGCCGGCGAAAAGGCCCTGATAGTCTCATGAAGCCTCAGCCGGTTTATCGCAAAACCTTCACCGTCCCCGAATCGGCTATCGACTTCAACGGCCACGTCAACAACCTCCGCTATATCGAATGGATGCTCGAAGCGGCCGAAAAGCACTCCGAAGCGGCCGGCTGGCCCATGGAGCGTTGCATCAGTGAATACGGTGCCACCTGGGTCGCCCGTTCCCACACGATCCGCTATCACCGGCCGGCTTTTGCGGGGGAGGAGCTGGAGCTGCGCAGCTGGATCGAGGAGATCCGTGGAGTGAAGGCATTGCGGCGCTACGAGATCCGGCGGATCGGCGATGGGGAGAAAATCTGCGAAGGAGAGAGCGAGTGGATCTGGGTCGATGCCGAGACCTTGCGCCCCCGACGGATTCCCGGGGAGATCGCGGAACGCTTTCGGTGATGTTGGATTTTGGATGTTGGATGTTGGATGTTGGATTGCGGGGCGTTGCTTCGCAACGCGATCACTGATCAGTGCCGTTTTTTCTTGTCGTCATGCTGAACTTGATTCAGCATCCAGGGGATTGAGTTGTAGCGTGGGATTGCTATCCCACGAGGGAATTGAGAATTGAGAATGGAGGATGGAGAATTTTGGTGCGCCCAATGGGCGCATTTCGTAGCACGTAACACATAGCACAGATCGATTGTCAAAGAGGGGCGAAGCCCCGTTCAAACGACTAACGACGGACAAATCTTGTGACTTGAGGCCCGAAGGGCCGTGCGTGCGACTTTCTACTGTTCCCGCAGTGAAGCGAGATACTCCAGAACCTCCCGCTCATCTCCTCTGAAGACGATCCGTTCGCTTTTTCGACTGATCTGATAGTCGTACATCGGATCGTAGTACTCCTCCAGCAGGGCTCGGATCCAGGCTTTGTGCCCTTCGGGGTTGCCGGTGCGCTGCTGCTCCTCCCAGGCCGATTCGAGCATGGCGCTGAAGCGTCGGTAGCGCTCGTCTCCCAGCCGTTTGCGGATACGGCGGAAGTTGTGCTGCATCGTCTCGTACCAGTCATAGGGAGCTTCACCTCTGGCATAGGCTTCGTCGTACTCCTTTTGGGCATAGAGGATATAGTCGTCGTAGGTGATCTCGATCCGCTTCTCCAACGGCGTCTCCAGGAGAATCACTTTACCTCTTTGAAACTCCGCGAAGAGTTCCGGGGGAATGTAACGCTGGCCGATGTTGCGGCTTTCGTCTTCGATCACCAGACGGCGATGGCCCGCTTCGTCGTGGCGGATCTGGGCGTAGGCCAGAGCGTTTTCAAACGCGATCTGGGGCGGCTGAGGGGCAGCGTAACGTCCGAACGCCGAGCCCCGGTGGCGGGCGATTCCCTCCAGGTCGATCGCTTCGGGGATCTTTTTCAGCAGCAGGGTCTTGCCGCTGCCGGTGCGTCCGCCGATGACGAGGACCTCTTTTTCTTGGGCCAGCCGGAGGCTCTCTTCCATCAGATAGCGCCGGAAGGCTTTGTACCCTCCTCTGAGACGGGGGACGATGACCCCCCGTTCGGCCAGCCACTCCTGGACGATCCTGGAGCGCTGTCCGCCCCGCCAGCAGAAGAGGTAGGCGTTGGGATGTTTCCGGATGAAGTCGATCCAGGCGGCGATGCGCTCCTCCTTCACGTCCCCGCTCACCAGCCGGTGTCCCATGGCGACGGCCGCTTCGTTGCCCTCCTGTTTGTAGGTGGTCCCCACCGCTTCACGTTCTTTGTCAGTGAGGAGAGGGAGATTGACCGTATCGGGGAAAGAGCCCCGCTCGTATTCCACGGGTGCTCGCAGGTCGATCAGGGGATGGGCTTCGGTGACGACAGAACGGAAATCGTCGATCAGAGGGAGAGAGGATTGCACGGTTTCGGCGTCCTTTGGCCTGGAGAAATCTGCCGGAATTATAGCACAGCTGTTCCGGAGAGATTTGTTATGATAGGGAATGAAATATTCAAGAAGGAGGCGCCGATGTTTCAGGATCGCAAAGATGCGGGAGAGAGGCTCGCCAGAGCCCTGGAGAGCTATCGGGGAACGCCGGGGCTTCTGGTCCTGGCGATTCCTAGGGGCGGGACCGAGATCGGCTATGAGATCGCCCGGTATCTGGAGGCCGATTTCGATCTGCTGATCTGTCGGAAACTCCCGTATCCCTTCAATCCGGAGAGTGGTTTCGGTGCCATTGCCGAGGATGGAACGATCTATATCAATCCCCGGGCCTCCATCCCCCTGAACGAAGCGGAGGTCCTGGAGATCATCCGGCAGCAGCAGGAGGAGATCCGGCGGCGGATCCAGGTCCTGCGGGGCGGGCGTCCTCTTCCTCCACTGGAGGGACGGACGGTGATCCTCACCGATGACGGCATCGCGATGGGATCGACCATGCATGCCGCCGTGGAGATGTGCCGCAAAGCGGGCGCGGCCCGGATCGTGGTTGCCGTCCCCGTCGCCGGCCCCTATGCCGTGGCGGAGTTCAGCCGCCTGGCTGACGATCTGGTGGTGCTGGAGTCTCCGCCGGACTTTCATGCCGTCGCCCAGGTCTACCGGAACTGGTACGATGTGAGTGACGAGGAGGTGCTGGCGATTATGGAGCGCTGGCGGCGGGAGCACGGGCGGTGATTTTGCGCTGATCCGTCGGGAGGGATTTCAATCGCCTGGTTTCGTGCTTAGATTTTTCTCCGATTATATTTTCCATTAAGTTCGGCAGGAGTAGAATCAAAAAATATACCTATTTTTCGGAGAGAAGGAGGAGCGATGAAGACCATTTTTCAGGATCTGGAAGCCCTAAAAAAGCATGTCAAAGACAAAGAGGGAGAAAAGATCGTCAAGGAGTTGGAGAAGAATTTCCAGCTTTTGCGGACCAAAAGCGGGCTTTCCCAGCTGCTGCAGAAGAAAAAGCTGGCCAAGATCGTCCGCAATGTGGAGTATGAGCAGGAGCTAACCCAGCTGCAGGTGGAGCTGATCAAACTCCAGAACTGGATCTACGAGAACAAAAAGCGGGTGATGATCATCTTTGAAGGACGGGACGCCGCGGGAAAAGGCGGGGCCATCAAGCGCTTCATCCAGTACCTCAATCCCCGCAAATTCCGCGTCGCCGCCCTCCCCAAACCCACCGAGGTGGAGACGGGGCAGTTCTATTTCCAACGCTACTTCAAACATCTGCCCGATCCGGGGGAGATCGTCTTTTTCGATCGGAGCTGGTACAATCGGGCCATCGTGGAGCCGGTTTACGGATTCTGCACCCCGGAGCAGTATGAGAAGTTCATGAAAGAGGTCCCCGAGATTGAACACGCCCTCATCGACGACGGGATCATCCTGATCAAATTCTGGTTCTCCATCAGCAAAGAGACCCAGCAGAAGCGCTTCAAGGAGCGGATGACCAACCCTCTCAAACACTGGAAGCTCAGTCCCGTGGATCAGAAGGCCCAGGAGATGTGGGATCAGATCACCTACTACAAAGAGGAGATGTTCAGCCGTACCCACACCAGCTACGCTCCCTGGATCATCGTCGACAGCAACGACAAAAAGCGGGCCCGCCTCGAGTCGATCCGCTACGTCCTCTCTCAGATTCCTTATGACGGCAAAAAAGACGCCGTCATCAACCTCCACCACGATCCCGATATCGTCGAACGCTACCACCGCCGCTCCCACCAGGAAAAGGGATGAAAGGAATGGAGAATTGAGAATGGAGGATGGAGAATGATGAAGCTTTGTAGTGGGGGATTGCTATACCGTGCCTCAGGCTCCTGGATGAATGGTTAATGGTGAATGATTTCGGTTTGCATTGCAGGGCAATGCTTTTTGATTCAAATGACAAAGAGGAGCGGAGCTCCGTTCAAACGACAAACGATAAAGTTGGATAAAATACGCAAATTCCATCCTTCATCAAAGGTCAGACATGTCCAAAAAGATCGCTTCCGCCCGCATCTCGGCCGAGAGTTCCGAGCTGCTCAAGGAGCTCAACAACTCTCTTCCTTTCGATAAGGCCCTCTACCGCGAGGATATCCGCGGTTCTCTGGCTCATGCCGAAATGCTCAAAGAGCAGGGGATCATCAGCCCCGAGGATTATGCGGCGATCGAGCGGGGACTGGCCCAGGTACTGGAGGAGATCGAGAGCGGCGCTTTCTCGCTGGAAGGCGATGATGAAGATATCCATATGGCCGTGGAGCGGCGCCTGACCGAGATTGTCGGCGACGCAGGCAAGCGGCTCCATACCGCCCGCAGCCGCAATGACCAGGTGGCGGTGGATTTCCGGATGTATGTGCTGCGGCACGACCTGGAGATTGCGGCGCTTTTGCGGGAGCTCATCACCTCCCTGCTGGAAAAAGCCAAAGTCCATACCGAAACCCTGCTGCCGGGGATGACCCATCTCCAGCACGCCCAGCCCACCAACCTGGGATACCATCTCACTGCCTATGCAAGTATGTTTCGCCGGGATCTGGAGCGCTTCCTCGACTCTTACGAACGCAACAACCTCTCCCCCCTGGGCTGCGCGGCTCTGGCGGGAACGCCCCATCCCATCGACCGGCGCCGTACGGCAAAAGCACTGGGCTTTCGCGAACCCACGCTCAACTGTCTCGACACCGTCAGCGACCGGGACTTCGCTCTGGAGATCCTCTTCAACATCGCGACGATGATGATGCATATCAGCCGCCTCAGTGAAGAGCTGATCCTCTGGAGTACCAGCGAATTCGGCTTCGTGCGCCTCTCGGACAAGCACGCCACCGGCAGCTCCATCATGCCCCAGAAGAAAAACCCCGACATCCCCGAGCTGCTGCGGGGCAAGACCGGCCGGGCCTACGGCAATCTCATGAGTCTGCTGACGGTGATGAAGGGGCTGCCCCTGGCCTACAACAAGGATACCCAGGAGGACAAGGAGGGGGTCTTCGACAGTGTGCGCACCGCGGAGCTTAGCTTGCGGGTATTGCGGGAGATGATCGACGAGATGGAGGTCAATGCCGAAGCGATGGAAGCCGCCTGTATGAAGGGGCATCTGACCGCCACCGACCTGGCCGACTGGCTGGTACGCGAAGCGGGCCTGCCCTTCCGCGATGCCTACCATATCGTGGGCAATGTGGTCAACCGAGCCGAGGAGCTGGGCAAGGATATCTCCCAGATGACGCCCGAAGAGCTTCGCTCGGTCGATGAGCGGATCACGGCCGAGGCCTGCGGACTGCTGGACAATCGGGTCTCGATGAATGCCAGAGTATCAGAGGGAGGTACGGCCAGCGCACGGACACGGGAGCAGATCGAGCGTCTGGAGAAGTGGCTGGAGGCGTTGAAGATCTGAGAGGTTCGAATCCGATCCGGTTAGGGATCAGATGTTTTTTCGGGCATCCTCGTGGAGGTGATCCCATTTGAGCTTGCCGCCGCCCAGAAGATGGAAGTGAAGATGGTGGATCTCCTGCCCGCCGTCCTCACCGTTGTTGCAGATGAGGCGATAACCGGTCTCGTCCACTCCGAGCTTGGTCGCGGTCTCCTGGATAAAGGGGGTCATTTTGGCCATGGTCTCCGGATCGGTCTCCTGGAAGCAGCAGATATGTTTTTTGGGGATGACGAGAACATGGATGGGGGCCTTGGGGTAGAGGTCATGAAAGGCGAGGAACTCTTCGTTTTCGTTGACCGTGTTGTTGGGGATCTCTCCGGCGACGATTTTGCAGAAAATGCACATTGTTCACTCCTTCGGTGGTCTTCTTTGGAATCTATCCCGGATTATAGCGCAAGATCACCTTGGCACTCTCATCACATTTTGGATAAAATCACGGCAATTTCATTACAGAAAGCGAGAATGTTTTGGATCAACTGAAAGAGAAGATCGAATCGGCCTCTTCCCTGGAGGAGCTGGAGAAGATCCGGATCGAAATCTTTGGGAAAAAAGGAATTCTGGCGGCGGAGTTCGCCAAACTCAAGGATGTCCCCGGCCCGGAAAAAAAGGCCTTTGCCGAGGGGCTCAACCGTCGCAAGGCAGAGCTGCAGCGCCTTTTTGATGCGCGGCTGGAAGCCCTGAAAGAGGCGGCACTTCAGGCGCAGCTTCAGGCGGAGGCTCTGGATGTGACGATGTACTCCAACCTCTCCGAAAAAGGGGCGTTGCATCCCGTTCGGGAGACGATGGATAAGATCGTGGACTATTTCGTGGCGATGAACTTCGCCGTAGAGAGCGGGCCTATGGTGGAGGACGATTTTCACAACTTCGAGGCGCTCAACCTCCCCAAACACCATCCCGCCCGGGACATGCAGGATACCTTCTATTTCCGCGACGGGATGCTCCTGCGTACCCACACGTCTCCGGTACAGATTCGTACCATGATGCGCCAGAAGCCGCCGATTCGGATCATCGCTCCCGGGGCGGTCTTCCGCCGGGACTACGATTTGACCCACACCCCGATGTTCCATCAGGTGGAGGGGCTGGTCGTCGAAGAGGGGGACAAAGTCAGCTTCGCCAATCTCAAATGGATCCTGACCGACTTCCTGCACCACATGTTCGGTGAGGTGGAGGTACGCTTCCGTCCCAGCTTCTTCCCCTTTACGGAGCCCTCGGCCGAGGTGGATATCAGCTGTATCTTCTGCGAAGGCAAAGGGTGCCGGGTCTGTTCCCATACCGGCTGGTTGGAAGTCCTGGGCAGCGGTGTCGTCGATCCCAATGTCTTCAAGGCGGTCGGATACGAAAACGTCAGCGGCTACGCCTTCGGGCTGGGAGTGGAACGTTTTGCCATGCTGTTGCACCGCATTCCCGATCTGCGGTCGCTGTTTGAAGGAGATATTCGTTTGTTGGAGCAGTTCAGATGATCGTAACACGTAGATGGCTGGAAGAGTTTATCAACCTGGAAGGGATCAGTGATCAGCAGCTCCACGATACCTTCAACAGTATCGGCCTGGAGGTTGATGGTATGCAGCGGTTCCAAATGCCGTCCAAGGTGGTGGTGGGGCGGGTCCTCTCTTGTGAAAAACACCCTGATGCGGACAAGCTCAATCTCTGCCGTGTCGATGTGGGAGAGGCCGAGCCGTTACAGATCGTCTGTGGAGCCGCCAATGTGAGAGAGGCGGAGTATGTGGCAGTGGCCATCGTCGGAGCGGTCCTGCCCGGCGACTTCGCCATCAAACCGGCGAAACTGCGAGGCGTGGAGAGTTTTGGGATGATCTGCTCTTCGTCCGAGCTGGGACTGCCCGAGACGGGGGCGGGGATCATGATCCTGGATGAGAGTCTGGGAGAGATGATCCCCGGCAAGCCGCTGGCGGAGTACCCCGACTTCAACGATACGGTCATCGAGCTGGAGCTGACGGCCAACCGGGGGGACTGCCTCAGTATCCGGGGAGTCGCCCGGGATCTGAGTGCGGCCTTGGATCGGGAACTTCATCGGGTGGAGAGCGCCTCCGTGGAGACGATGTCCCGGGGGATCGCCCGGATTGTAGAGCTCCATACCCACGGCAGGATCGAGGCGGACCTTCTCTACATCTTTGTGGAAAAAGAGCGCTTGATCCTCCCTTTCCTGATGCGCTTGCGACTGGCGATGGTCGACGCGCTGAACGAGAATCTTTTTGATGCTCATCTGGCCTATAGTACCCATGCGACCGGTGTGATTCTCCGTGCTTATGATGCCGGACAACTCAAAGATGAGGCGGGGAAGATTCCGTTGGAGATCGGGCAGAAAATGCCCGGCTTTGTGGAGGTCACTAGCGGTGGTCGTCGCCTTTCTCTGGTGGGAATCTCTTCCAATCTGGAATATGCGGCGACGGATGACTCTGACGAAATTCTGCTGGAAGCTTCTTATATTGATCCGGAACTCCTGGTCCCGGCTGTGGCTGAAACAGGGGAGAAGACCGACGCGCTTTATTATCGTAGTTCCCGGGGGAGTGAACCGGAGATCTCTCTGGGGACGGAATATCTCAAGAACCGCTGTCATGTTGCCGGGGAGTGCCGATTCAGTAAAACGCCTTTGAGCCTGGAATCGGATCGGGAGGATCGGATCCTGAGTGTGGATATTCCGAAACTCAATGCCGTTATCGGCCAGGAGATTCCCAAAGGGACGATCCATACCATTCTCAAGCGTTTGGGTTTCGTGATCCATCATGCGGGCGCTGAGCGTTTCGGAGTGACGATCCCTCGATGGCGGCACGATATCCGTAACATTCAGGATGTGGCCGAAGAGATTCTGCGGATCGTCGGGATCAATCAGATCCAGGCTCGACCGCTGGATCTGACCGAGCAGAACCGTCTGACCGAGAGTACCCGCCGTTTCAGAATCCGCCGGGATCTGCGACAGCGGGCGGTGGCTGAGGGATTCTTCGAAGCGGTGACCTATGCTTTTGCCGACCGGAAGCTGCTGGAAACTTACGGCTTTCCGGTTTTGGAAGAGTCGAAGGATCTGCTCAATCCTATCGTCGAGGAGTTCAGCACCCTGCGAAGCACCCTGAGCCTCAACCTTCTGGAGGCGGCCCGACGCAACGTCAGCTATGGGAAAAAACGGATCCCTCTCTTCGAGATCGGATCGGTTTTCGATACCGAGCGTCTGGAACATGAGCGGATGGCGTTTCTCTGGAGCGGCGAAGCGGAAGAGGCGTCGGTCAGCAACCAGGGCAAACCGCCGCGTATCGATTTCGCCCGTTTTGTTCGGAAACTCGGCGGTGTGATCGGAGCGTTTCGCTTGGAGCGATGCAGCGAAACCCACGGACTGATCCACCCTTACCAGTCGGCGACGGTCTGGATCGGTGACCGTCCGGCGGGATGGCTGAGCAAGCTGCATCCTAAAGCGGCGGAGGCTTTCGGTCTGGAAGAGACCTTCATCGCCGAACTGGAGTTTGACGCCCTGATCCCGCCCCACATCGAGGCGGAGCCCGTCTCCAATTTTCAGGGAACGTTCAAGGATCTGAGTCTGCTGGTGAATCGGGAACTGCCCTATCGGACGATGGAAGAGGCCCTGGAAAAGCTGGAAGAGCCCCTGCTGCGGCGCTTCTTCCCCATTGATCGCTACGAGGATGAACAGCTGGGGGATCAAAAGAGTATGACGCTTCGCTTCTTCCTCCAATCCGGGGAAGGAACTCTCTCCGATGAAGCGATCGAAGGGGTCATGCAGCGGATCCTCACCACCCTGCAAGAGGCCTGCGGAGCCCGACTGCGATGAACCGTGCCGTCGTTGAGGCCTGCGGGACCCCCTTTGACCTGAGCCTGGAGGCGATCGCTCCCGACAAGTCGATCTCCCATCGCTGTGCCATGTTCTCGCTACTGAGTGACCGGCCCTCTACCGTACGCAATTTTCTGCGGGGAGAGGATACGATGGCTTCCCTCTCCATTGCCCGGCAATTGGGAGCCGAGATCGAGGATCGGGGGGACGTGATCCGCATCACGCCTCCTGCGGAGCTGCGGGAACCCGACGATATCCTCGACTGCGGCAATGCCGGGACCGGGATGCGACTCTTCTGCGGGCTCCTGGCGGGAGTGGAGGGGAGTTTTGTCCTGACCGGAGATCGCTACCTCCGCTCCCGTCCCATGAAGAGGGTGACGGCCCCTCTGCAGAGTATCGGGGCCAAAATCGACGGTCGGGAAGAGGGGAATCTGGCTCCCCTGCATATCCGTGGCGGCCGGCTCAAAGCCTTCCGTTACGAATCCCCCGTCGATTCGGCCCAGGTCAAATCGGCGATGATTCTGGCGGCGCTCAGAGCCGATGCCCCCAGTCATTACCGTGAATCTTTTCTCAGCCGGGACCATACCGAGCGGATGCTCCGGGGGATGGGAGTCTCCATCACTACCGAGGCAGAGGGATGGATCTGCATCACGCCGCCGAAGGGACCGCTGGAACCTTTGGATATCACCGTCCCGGCCGACCCTTCCAGCGCCTTCTTTTTCGCCGTAGCGGCAGCCATCATTCCCGGCGCGAAGGTGCGGATCCCCGGGGTGACTCTCAATCCGACCCGGATCGAGGCTTTCAAAGTCCTGGAAGCCATGGGGGCGGCGGTGGAGTATCGGTTGCATGAAGATATCTACGAGCCTATCGGAGAGATCCGTGTTGCCTATAACGGACGACTCGCCGCGGTAGAGGTTTCCCAGCGCATCGCCTGGCTCATCGACGAGTTGCCGGCTTTGGCGGTGGCCATGGCGACGGCGGAGGGGACCAGCCGGGTTCGCAATGCCGCCGAGCTGCGGGTCAAAGAGAGTGACCGGATCGCATCGGTGGTCGCCGCGCTGCAGGCCTGCGGAATCGAGACCGAAGAATACCCCGACGGCTATGCCATCCATGGGGGCGTCTTTCGCCGGGCGACCATCGACAGCCATGGGGATCACCGCATCGCCATGAGCTTCGCGATTGCCGGGCTGCTTTGCGGGATGGAGATCGAAGATATCGACTGCGTCGCTACCTCGTTTCCCAACTTTTTCGAGATGCTTTCCCGGATCACGGAGGTACAGATATGAAAATACGACTCGCCTCCTCCTACGGCTTCTGCTATGGGGTCAAACGGGCAATCAAAATCGCCGAGGAACACCCCTCCAGTGCCACCTACGGCCCCTTGATTCACAACAAGGATGAGATCGATCGTCTTCGAGAGCACTTCAATATCGGCTTGGTGGAGAGCTTCGAGGAGGCGGAGCAGGTCGATTCTATCGTCATCCGGACTCACGGCATTCCCAAGGAGGAGTACCGGAAACTCAAAGCCGAAGGCAAAGAGATCATCAACGCCACCTGCCCCTACGTCACGACACCGCAGCAGATCGTGGAGAAGATGAGTCAGGAGGGGTACAGCATCGTCATCTTCGGTGACCGGAACCATCCGGAGATCAAAGGAGTCGTCAGTTATGCCGAGGATCCCCGCAACGCCTTTGTAGTTCTCGAAGAGTCGGAACTGGAGGGATTGCCTCTGGGGTCCAAGGTGGCCATCGTCGCCCAGACCACCCGCAAGCCGGCCGATTTCATGAAGATTGTCAATGCACTGGTTCTCCGGGCCAAAGAGGTACGGGTCTTCAATACCATCTGCAACGCCACTTTTGAAAACCAGGATGCCGCGGCGGAATTGGCCAGAGAGGCCGACGTGATGATCGTCATCGGGGGCAAACACTCCTCCAACACCAAACAGCTCCACTCCATCTGCAAAAATTTTTGTGACGACAGCTATCTCGTGGAGAATGAAAACGAACTCGATCCGGCCTGGTTTCGGGGCAAAGAGCTCTGCGGGATCAGTGCCGGAGCCTCCACGCCCGACTGGATCGTTCAGAATGTCATCGACCGGATCCGTGAGATTGTTCGTGTCGAAAAAGAGTTGGCCCCCTGAGGCCGCTCCTCTACGCCTCACACACATTTACCGCTTTCCTATCCAGATTTAAACTAAAATGAGTATAATTAGCGCCAAACTCAGAGTAAAGTAAGGATAGGTATATGAAGTTCGAAGACATCGAAATCGAGGACGTTGATTTTGAAGCGATGCTGGAGGAGTCTTTCAAAAAGGAAGACCGCAGCAGCGGGGACCTGACAGAGGGAACCATCGTCAAGATCAACGAAGAAGAGAACCAGGCGATTGTGGATATCGGCCGGAAAAACGAAGCCTTTATCAACCTGGATCAGCTGCGTGACGAAGAGGGGAATCTTCTCTTTAAAGAGGGAGAGACTCTTCCTGTCGTGATCACCGGCAGCCGGGGAGAGCGTCCGATGGTCTCTTATGATCTGGCCAAAAAGCGCCAGGCGATGAACGAGTTTATCGAAGAGTACGACGAAGAGCAGGAGTACATCGTCGAAGGTGTCGTCACCAAGAAAAATAAAGGCGGCTACGTCGTCGAAGCGGACGGGTTGGAGTTCTTCATGCCGAGAACCCTCTCCTACCTCAGTTCCAAGACCGACGCCGTGGGCAAAAAGGTCAAGGGAGTCATTGTCAAAGTGGACAAGGAGAAAGGCTCTGTCGTCATCTCCCGCAAAGAGCTGATCGAGCGGGACAAGGCAAGAGTCCAGGAGATCGTTGAAAAACTTCTCGAGAGTAAAGAGCCTGTCGTCGGAACCGTCAAGAAGATCACCAGCTACGGAATGTTTGTCGATGTCGGCGGGATGGACGGTCTGGTCCACTATTCCCAGATCTCCCACAAAGGACCGGTCAACCCCTCCAAATATTTCCAGGAAGGGGACGAAGTCAACGTCGTTGCGTTGGATTACGACAAAAAGAAACGTCATCTCTCCCTCTCTATCAAAGAGGCCAACCCCGATCCCTGGGAGAATATTGACGAGATCCTGGGGGTCGGTGATGCCGTCACTGCAACAGTAAGCAATATCGAACCCTACGGTGTCTTTGTCGATCTGGGTGAAGATCTGGAAGCCTTCCTCCATGTCTCTGAGATCTCCTGGGACAAGAATGTCAAACACCCCAAAGACTATTTGACTGTCGGTGAAGAGATCAATGTGGAAGTGATCGAGATCGACAAAGAGAAGCGCCGCTTGCGCGTCAGCCTGAAAAATCTGCTTCCCAAGCCCATGGAGGAGTTCGCACGGAACCACCGTGTCGGCGATATCGTGACCGGTACGGTCTCTTCGCTGACCGATTTCGGTGCCTTTGTAAAGATTGACAATGTCGAAGGATTGCTGCATAACCAGGAGGCCTCCTGGGACAAGAGTAAACGGGCCAAGGATCTCTTCAACGTCGGGGATGAGGTAGAGGTCAAGATCATCAAGATCGATACCGACGCCGGCAAGATCTCTCTGAGTCGCAAAGCTCTGGAAAAATCCCCCGTCGAAGCCTTTGCCGATACCCACAAAGTCGGTGATATCGTTACCGGAACCGTCAAAGACAAAAAAGATTTCGGCGTCTTTATCGCTCTGGATGATAATGTGGATGCATTGATCCGTACCGAGGATCTCCATCCGCTGAAGTTTGACGAGATCGAGCCCGGTCAGGAGATCAAAGGGGTCATTACCCATATCGATCCCCGCAACGATCGGATCCGGGTCTCCGTTCGTCGTTTGGAACGCCAGGAAGAGCGTGAAGCTCTCGACCAGCTCAATCAGGAGCAGGATGACAGTATGACGCTGGGTGATTTGATCAAAGACCAGCTCAAAAAATAAAAATCAGGAATCGATTCGATGTCCAAATATACCATCCTTGTCTGCGATCATATTCATGAGAGCGGACTCAAAATTCTTGCCTCCGATCCGGAGGTAGAGCTCATCAACGCCGCCGATGAGCCCAAAGACAAACTTCTTGAAAAATATGTCCCTCTGGCCGATGTCGCTATTACCCGCAGTTCCACTGACGTCGACGAGAAGTTTCTGAGCCAGGCAAAAAAGATGCGGGCGATCGTCCGGGCCGGTGTGGGGGTGGACAACGTGGACATTCCCGGCTGTTCCAAGCTGGGCATCGTCGTCATGAACGTGCCCACCGCCAATACGATCGCCGCCGTCGAAATGACCATGGCGCACATGCTGGCCTGTGTCCGGCAGTTTCCCTATGCCCATAACAATCTCAAAATCGACCGGGTTTGGCGACGCCAGGACTGGTACGGTACCGAGCTCAAAGACAAGAAACTGGGGATCATCGGCTTCGGCAATATCGGTTCCAGAGTCGGAAAGCGTTCCAAAGCCTTCGAGATGGAAGTGATCACTTACGATCCCTATATCGATCCCAGTAAAGCGACCGATCTCGATATCGCCTACACGGAGAACTTTGACGATATCCTCGCCTGTGACATCATCACGATTCACACCCCCAAAACCGAAGAGACCATCGGTATGATCGGCAAAGAAGAGATCGCCAAGATGAAAGACGGGGTGATCCTCATCAACTGTGCCCGGGGAGGTCTCTATGACGAAGAGGCTCTCTACGAAGGGCTCAAAAGCGGTAAGATTGCTATGGCGGGGATCGACGTTTTCAACAAAGAGCCGGCCATCGACAATCCGCTCCTGGATCTGAACAATGTGACCGTCACTCCCCATCTGGGAGCCAATACCCGCGAATCCCAGCGCAATATCGCCGTTCAGGCGGCAGAAAATGCCATTGCCGCGGCAAAGGGAATTGCCTATCCCAATGCACTGAACCTTCCCATCCGGGAAAACGAACTGCCGGATTTTGTGATGCCGTTCCTGGAACTGACCCAGAAGATCGCTTATATGAGTGCTCAGGTGCCCAAGAGCGGTGCCAAATCGATCAAGGTGATCGCCGAAGGACCGGTCTCTGAATATATCGACTCTTTGGCGACTTTCGCCACTGTCGGGGTGATGAGTGAGTCTCTGGCGGACAGTATCAACTATGTCAATGCCGAATATGTGGCCAAAGAGCGTGGAATCGAAATCCTCAAAGAGACGATTCCTGATGCTAAAGGGTTTAAAAACCTGGTGACGGTAAAACTGACGACACAAAACGGTCAGGTGTTCCGTATCAGCGGGACGGTTTTCGAAGAGAACCTCCAGCGGATCGTCGACATCGACGGTTATACCCTGGATCTAGAGCCCAAAGGGCGGATGATTCTCTTCAAAAACAACGATGAACCGGGGGTCATCGGTGATGTAGGACGGATCATTGCGGAGCAGGGGATCAATATCGCCGATTTCCGTCTAGGACGGGACAACAAAGGACAGGCCCTCGCCGTCGTCCGGGTTGACGGGGAGATCAGCAAAGATCTCATCGACAAATTGGCGGCACTTCCCGCCTGTATCAGTGTCAAAGCGGTTGCTCTTTGACCCTTTGATCTCTTTATAATGCTCTAACATTCTCACTTCGATCACTTCAGTTAAAGAATTGCATAAGTACAGCTTGCTATAATTCGCGGAATATTTATACTTAGTTAACTATTGATTATTCAACTATTCATATCTTCATATTTTTTGCTATAATGCATAAAATTGCATCGTATTGACAGGAGCTTAACATGTGGCGCATACTCTCACTAACACTGATCGGTGTTCTTCCGCTTTTTGCCGGACTTAAGAATCTTACTCTCGATCACGCTTTGGATCTTTTGGACAAAAAGAATATTGAGATCAAAGTGGCTCAGTTTGATGAAGTAATGAAAAAATATGATGAACTGGCGGTCGAGGGGAAAAATTGGGGTTCTGCGACCATTACTTTGCAAGCGCTTCGCTCCAATGATGCGGGAAATGTTTTTGGATTCAAACTGCAAAGTAGAGAGGCAACGTTTGGTGATTTCGGAGCGCAAGAGTTTATGACCAATTCGGGGCTTTGCCAGGGGGGAGATCAGCAAGCCTGTTCCGATATGTATAACAAACCTCCACATGAATTGAACTATCCGGCACCCAGAAACCATTTTGTCACCAAAATTAATTACCAGGTTCCTATCTATACCGGTGGGAAACTTACTGAATACAAGAAGATTACCCGAAAACTTTATGAGATGAGTAAGCTCGATACCCGTAAACTTCGGGATGAAAAGATCTTTCAAGTCAAAAAGGCCTTTTACAATATTACGCTGGTAGAGCGTTACGTCTACAATCTTCGAAAAATCCGCCGCAATATGCTCAAACTCAAACGAACCATTCTGGAGATGAAAAAAGAGGGGTATACCAAAAAGACCGATGTCCTGGAGATCGAAGCCCGCCTGGCCAAGGTTGACAGCATGCTCAACCAGGCCAGACTCAATCGGGACCTTGCCTATCAGTTCCTCTCCTTTCTTCTCGATACGAAGGTCGATTCAATCAGAAAGGTCCATCTGGTCATTCACGCTCCCCGGATCAATAAACGGAACATCGAGCGACTGAGTCTCGACATTCAGAAGGCGAAAATGGGTCTGGAAGTTGCCCGCCACGCCATCGCGACGGAAAAAGCCAATTTTCTGCCGATGGTCGGGGCTTTTGCCGAGTACGGCAGTGCCGATAATACCCTTTGGAACGATTTTGCGAAAAAGGACTTTTTTACGATCGGAATGCAATTCAAACTCAATGTCTTTAACGGTGGGAGTGACAAAGCAAAACTGGAAAAGGCCAGAGTACGCCATATGAAAGTGGCACGGCAGGTAGAACTGGCACGCAAGGGAATCGCTTTGAAAGTGCAGAAGCTTCAGACGGCAATCCGCTCATTGGAGTATGACCTGCGCAGCGAACAAAAGCAGCTGAATCTTGCCCGTGAAGTCTATCGGACCTATGAAGCCAAATACAAAGAAGGTTTGGCTTCCATCACCGATGTTCTGATCAAACAGTCCATTGAGCTGCAGGTGCTTTTGGAGTACCTGCAGGTTGCCAACAAACACAGTGAAAAAGTCTTTGAGCTTGAAAAAATACTCGACATGGGAGGTCGTTCATGAAAAAAATCCTCTTGATGGCCCTGTTGGCCGGCGGGATGATCTTTGCTAACGTTCTTGAGCTGAGCGGTACGGTAATCTCCGATAATCAAAAGATGATTACCAGTCGTTTTATGGGATTTGTAAAAAATATGCGTGTCAGCGAAGGGGATATGGTCAAAAAGGGGCAGGTGCTCTATGAGATCGATTCCAAAGAGATCGAAGCAGCGGTCAAACAGGTAGATCTGGCGATCTCCCAAGCCCGTTTGGCTCTGCAGATGAATCAGAATCAACTCAATAATGTTTTGCTGAATCTGGCTCGCAACAAACGACTCTATAAGAAAGACATGGTTTCCAAATTTGAATTGGAACAGTTGGAGTTGGCTGCCAAAAATATGAGGGATATGGTGGAGATTGCCAAGAAGCAGGTCGAGCAGGCAGAAGCTCAGAAAGAGGCGGTCCTCAACCAGTATAAATATCTGACGATCAAGGCTCCCAACGACGGTGTCGTTGTGGCCAAAAAACTCAACGAGGGTGATATGCAGATCCCCGGGATGCCCGCCCTGGTCATTACCGATCTGAAACATCTGAAGGTCCTCGTGGAGATCAGCGAGAGTAATCTGATCCATATCCGTATCGGAAAAAAGGTCACGGTTGAGATCCCTTCTATCGGGCTGAAAACCGAGGGTAAGGTGAGTGCCATTATCCCCGCTTCCAACCCCATGACCCACAAGTTCAAGGTCAAGATCAGTTTCGATAAGAAAGATGCCTTCGTCTTCCCCGGAATGTATGCCAAAGTCTATATCCCCGAAGAGGATAAAAAACAATGATCAACTATCAACCGAAGGATATCGCCGGTAAACTGGCCCTGGGTTTTTTGAAAAATCCCCTGACGCTGGTATTGGGGATCTCTTTGCTGTTGTTAGGCTTCATCTCTCTGCAGGTGATGCCGCGGGAAGAGGATCCCCAGATCGCCATCTCCGGTGGAGCGGTCATCGCTCCCATGCCCGGAGCCACTCCCAAAGAGATCGAAAATGTCATTGTCAATCCCCTGGAGCGTAAGATCCGGGAGATCAAAGGGGTGGATCATGTTTACGGGATAGCCATGCACAACGTGGGGATCGTCAACGTCGTCTACAAAATCGGAGAGCGCCGGGAAGATGCTAACCTTAAACTCTACGACAAAGTGATGCAGAATATGGATCATCTCCCCAAAGGGGTGATGCAGCCGTTGGTCAAGCCCTTCGATATCGATATCGATATTCCCATCCTCACCTTCGCCTTTTACCCCCTCGAGGGACAGAAGGCCGATTACGAAAAGCTCTTTCCGCTGATGCGGCGTATCCAACAGCGGGTCAACGCCGTCAAAAACGTGGCCAAGACGACTCTCGTCGGAGCGCACAAACCTCAGTTCAACGTCGAAGTGGATCTTAGCAAGCTGACCGCTTACAATCTTTCGCTGGGACAGATCATGAAGGCGATCCAGTCTATCGCCGTCGATGTCCCCGATGTGAAAGGCCACACCAAAAACCACAAACTTCTTATCTTCGGCGTCAAAAATGCCATCAACGATGTAGATGATGTGAAAAATATCATTGTCGCGCAATATATGGGTTCACCGATCTATTTGCGGGATGTGGCCCGTGTTGAGCGGGGGATCGATTTCCAGAATTTCAAAACTGCCTATGTGGGGTTCAAAAAAGGAAAGGATCTCGAGGAGATCCGTAAAGCGAAGCTTTCACCGATCAAGCAACAGATCACGTTGACCGTTTCCAAACTGGCCGGAACCAATGCCGTTTTTGTGGCCAACGATGTATTGAAATTGATGGCAGAGTACAAAGATCAGTTCCGTAAAAACGGTTTTGGCTACATTGTGACCCGGAACTATGGAAAACGGGCCAACGATGCGGTCAACGAACTTGTCGACCACCTATTGATTACCATCGTGATCATCGCCGTGATGCTGGTCTTTGCCCTGGGCTTCAAGGAGGCGCTGATTGTCACCCTGACCGTTCCGGCGATTCTGGCCGTCACCCTCTTTATCGCCTGGATTTCGGGACAGACGATCAACCGGATTACCCTTTTTGCTTTCCTCCTTTCTCTGGGTTTGTTGGTGGATGCGGCGATTATCGTCATCGAAAACATCCATCGCCATCTCCATGCCCATGATGCTCCCGAACGGAGTATGGAAGAGATCCTGGTAGAGGCCACCGACGAGATCGGTGCACCGACCAATGTGGCGACACTGGCGATTATTATGACCATGATCCCCATGCTCTTTGTCGGGGGAATGATGGGTTCGTTTATGAAGCCGATTCCCCTCAACGTCCCGGTGGCTTTGATCGCCTCGTTGGTCGTTGCCTATATCTTTACCCCCTATTTGAGTCTGAAACTGCTCAAAAAACCCAAAGCTCATCACCATGACGGAGGTCACAAATGAAAAAATTTGAGAACTTCGTCTATGCTATTTTGGAGAGTAAGAGCAAAAAAACGCTGGTGATCCTTCTGACCCTGATCGCCCTGGCGGCATCGGTGATGATGCTGCCGACCAAAATCGTCAAGGCCAAGATGCTTCCCGGGAAAAGTGACAACACCTTCTCCGTCTATGTCAAGACTCCCACCGGCAGTTCTATCGAGCAGACCAAGGCGGTAAGCCAGTGCATTGTGGACCATCTCAAAAAGGAACCTGAGATCACCGACATGGAGATCTATGCCGGGATGGGGATTCCTCTCGACTATGCAGGCCTGGTCAAAGGCTCGGGGATGAAAAACAGCGAAAACCTTGCCGAGATCGCCGTCAACCTGACCGACAAACATGAACGGGACGAGACCTCCTACATGATGGTCCACCGGCTTCGCCCCGTCGTCAAGAAGGCCTGTGAACCGGTGATCCCCGGCAGTGTAATCCAGTTTGTGGAACAGCCGGCAGGACCGCCGACTTTGGCGGCGATTGTTGTGGAGGTGACCGGTCACAATCTCAAAAAGATCCGCGAACTCTCCAAAGAGGTGGCGGTGATTCTGAAAAAGACGCCAAAATTGGTGGATGTGGATATTATGGCCGATGAGATCTATAAAAAGTACGAACTCATCCCCGACAAAGAGAAGATCGCCCGCAGCGGACTCAGTGTCGATCAGGTTAACAAGATTATCTATCTGGCCTTTGAGGGAATGGCTGTGGCCCACAAAAATTCTGCCAACGAACCGGATCAGATCCAGATCTTCGAGGTACTCGATCCGAGGACCAAGCTTTTCCGGACCAAAGATATAGAAGCGCTCAAAAGTAAGCTCAATGAGCTCAATCTGATGAACCGAAAAGGGATGATGGTCCCCGTCAGCGAAGTGGTCCAGATCAAAGAGGTGGACTCCCAGCCCAGCATCATGCAAAAAGACCTCCACCGGATGATCAACGTCACCGCCGAAGCGGACGAAGAGTCCCAGGTCTATCCGCTGCTGGAGGCCCGGGACCGGATGATCGAGTACTTCAAAAAGCGCGGCTACAAAGTCGAAAAAGAGCCCGGGATGTCCACCTACATGTTCGACCTGCACCTGACCGATCCCAAAACCGGCGAGAAAATCCTGCTGCGTTGGGACGGGGAGATGAAGGTGACGCTGGATACCTTCCGGGATCTGGGGGGCGCCTTCATCGGTGCCCTGGTACTCATTTTCCTCCTCCTAGTGATCTACTACAAAAACTATACGCTGCCGACGATTACTCTGATCGGAAGTTTCCTCTCCATTATCGGCGTCATCGTGGGGCACTGGGTGGCGGATCTGGTGACCCGGGATACCTTCTTCCTGACGGCGACCTCTCTGATCGGTTTCATCGCCCTGATGGGGATCAGTTCCCGGAACTCCCTGCTGCTGATCGACTTCGCCAAGGCGCTGATGGAGGCCAAAGGCTTCCCCAAACGACGGGCCATCGCTGTCGCTTCGGCGACCCGGGCCAAGCCGATCATGCTCACCGCCATCGCCATCATTCTCGGTTCGGCACTGCTGGCCAGCGACCCGATCTTCGGCGGACTCGGGGTCGCGCTGATCTCAGGAACCGTAGCGGCGGTCTTTGTTTCGCTGATCTTCGTCCCGGTCCTTCTCGACAATGCCAAGGCGATGGAGCGAGATGACGAGAATCCGATCCACCACGATCCCAACGATATCTCCATCACCCGCTGACGATTTCGGGCCCGGGCCCGGCTCTTTATCCTCACTTCGCTATAATCTCTCCATCAATATATTGTTCAGGAGTAAGCTATGGCAACTATCGGAATGGGGGATATCAAAAAAGGTACCCGCCTCGAGATCGACGGCAACCCCTACAAAGTGATCGAGTTCCAACACGTCAAACCCGGCAAAGGCGCCGCCTTCGTCCGGATCAAGATCCGCAACCTCTCCACCGGCAAAGTGATCGAAAAGACGGTCCACGCCGGTGACAAGTTCGAGGTCCCCAACCTGGAGCAGAAGAAGATGCAATACCTCTACGACGACGGAGAGTTTCTGCAGTTCATGGACAGCGAGACCTTCGATCAGATCGGTCTGACCCATGAACAGGTGGGCGAGGTCTTCGATTTCATGATCGATGGGATGGAAGCGGATATCCTCTTCCACAACGGCAAGCCCATCACCGTGGAGATCCCCCAGACCGTGGTCCTGGA
>NZ_WFQN01000057.1 GCF_015487065.1 Nitratifractor sp. | reverse complement strand
TTCCGATCGCGTGATTGAGCTCTGCCCTCGCGATGAAGTAGTCGTAGTAGCTGTTGACCAGATCGGCCAGGGCCTTGATGTAATCCTGGCGGGCGTCCTGGAGCTCCACATAATCCCCCAGATCGTTCCTGTAGCGCTTTTTGGCCTGGTTGTACTTCTTTTTCGCCTGCTGGACGATACTCATATTCAGTGCAAACATCTTGCGGACATGTTTGAGATTGAGATAGGCCTGGGTCACCTCCCGGCGGATCTGCAGGCGCGCCTTTTGACGGGTCGCCTGGGCTTTCATCGCCTCGATCCGGGCCACCTGGGCATCGGCGCTGTCCTTGAAGCCGCTGAAGAGATTCCAGTTCATCCTCACCCCTACCTTTTCGTGGCTCCGGGCTCCCGTACCCACATCCGCCCCTTTGGCTCCCGCCTCGCCGTAGAGCTCCAGCGTCGGCGTCATATGCAGCGCCTTGCTCCTGGCCGTCGCCTCGGCACTGCGAATGTCATGAGCCAGGCTCCGCAGAAGCGGACGGTGCTTCTGCGCAAAGGCCAGCAGGCTCCCCAGTGTCGGTTCGTGCCTGGGCAGATGCCACTTTTTCGGATCCTTCGCCACGCCGTAGAGCCGGTAGTTCCCTCCTTCGGGAATCGTCCCCAGGCTCTCCTCGAGGAGGGTCCGTTTCATCCGGTAGAGAAAATGGCCGTCACTCAGATCCTTGCGGGCGGTCTTGAGCTGCAGTCGGGCATCGCTGACATCCACCGCCGTCTTGACCCCCGCTTTGAGATACTTCTTGGCCCGGTAGAGATGCTGCTCCTGGAGATGGAGGTTTTTGGTATAGACCCAGATCAGCGTCAAGGCTTTGAGAGCGTCGTAGTAGCGCTCTTTAACCTCCAGGATCTTGTCCGAGACGATCTGCTGCATCAGTGCCCGGCTCGAAGCCACACTCTCGGCTGCCGATTCGATCGTGCCGGCGCTCTTGCCGAAGTCATAGAGCAGCTGGGTCGCACTCAGGGTCCCCTCCAGGGTGTCGGTAGTCGTGTGGGGGCTGTGGCGGTACTGGTCGCGCTCCCGGTCCAGATGAATCGAGAGCCCCACCTGGGGCAGGCGCACACCGGCGGCGGAGCGGTGCTGCTGCTTCGCCGCCTCCACACCGTAGCGCCCCAGGGCGACATCGGGGCTGTGACGCAGGGCGATGCTCACCAGGTCGTCCACCGTCAACGTCCGTGCCGAGAGCAGTGTTCCCGCCGCCAGCATCAAAACCATCACGCGATTACGCATTCTCTTGCCCTCCTTTGAATCGTTCACGCAGCCGCTCGAAGAGCACAAAAAGCACCGGGGTCAGCAGAAAGGTCAGCAGCGTCGAGAGGGCCATCCCCCCGAAGACCGCCGTCCCCAGGGAGCGACGGGAGGCCGCCCCCGCACCGGTGGCTGTCACCAGGGGCCAGATCCCCAGCAAAAAGGCAAAGGCGGTCATCAGGATCGCCCGCATCCGCAGTTTGCCCGCCGCTACGGCGCTTTCGATCAGCTCGGTCCCCTTCTCCCGCAGCTCCTTGGCAAACTCCACCACCAGGATCGCGTTTTTGGAAGCCATGGCGATCAGCAACACCAGCCCGATCTGGGTGTAGATATCATTGAGCAGGCCCGCCAGCATGTTGGCCCCCAGGGCCCCCGCCATCACCGCCGGAATCGGCAGCATGATCGTCAGAGGGATGATCCAGCTCTCGTACTGGGCGGCCAGGAAGAGGAAGACCGCCAGCATCGACAGGGCAAAGATGTAGAGCGCCGCGTTGCCCGCCTCCTTCTCCTGGAGCGTGATGCCGGAATAGGCTACTCCGATGCCCGGAGGCAGCTTCTGCGCGTGCTCCCCGATAGCGGCGATGGCGTCGGCAGAGCTGTAGCCCTTGGCGGCGTTGTGCATGCCGTTGACGGCGATGCTCTGATAGCCGTTGAAGTGGGTAATGGTGCTGGGGCCGCTGGTGCGTTCGATCCGTACGAAACTGGAGAGGGGAATCAGATCTCCTTTGGCGTTGCGGACGAAAAAACGTCCCAGTCGCCCGGCGTGGCTGCGGTACTTCTCATCCACCTGAACGAAGATCCGGTAGGTTTTGGAGAATTTGGTGAAATCATCCACATAGAGCGATCCCAGGTAGCTCCCCAGCACCGAGAGCAGATCGCTCAGCTGCACCCCGGAGGCGGCCACCTTGTCCCGGTCGATGTCGATACGCAGCTGGGGATATTCGGAGTTGAACATCGTGTAGGCGCTGGCGATCCGCTCGTCTTTGTTGAGTTCGGCGATGAATTTTCGCGCCTTCCTCTCGAAATCCTTCAGCGGAGCCCCTTCCATATTTTCCAGCTTGAACTCGAAACCTCCGGTGGCCGAGAGCCCGGGGATGGAGGGCGGACTGAAGATCCGCACTGTCGCTTCGGGGACCTTGCCCTTGACCGCTTTCTGAATCCGGTCGATGATCGAGGCGACGCTCAGCTCCGGCTTCTCCCGCTCTTTCCAGTCTTTAAGGACGACAAAGATCGCCGAGGTCGAGGAGTCCAGTGTCCCCATAATTCCGTTGAAGCCGTTGATACTGATGGCCGCCTCCACCCCGGGAGTCTGACGGATCACCTTGACCACCTTTTTGGTCACCGCTTCGGTGTCGTGGAGACGGACGCCGGGCTCCAGATTGACCGAGGCCACCAGGGTCCCCTGGTCCTCGTCGGGGAGGAAACCCGTGGGCAGGGTCCGAAAGAGGATCCAGGTCCCCGCCAGCAGGAGCAAAAAGCCCCCCACCGGCAGATACCAGTGTCGGATCAGCACGTGCAGGAGTCGGTCATAGGCCCCCTTGAGTCGTTCCAGCCCTGCATCGAAGACTTTGAAAACTCCGGCTTTCTTCCCCTCGGGACGCCGCTTGAGAATCGTCGCCGCCATGGCCGGCGAGAGGGTCAGGGCCACCAGAGCCGAGAGCAGCACCGAGAAGGCGATGGTGGCAGCGAACTGCTTGTAGAGGGCTCCCGAGATCCCGGGGATGAAGGTGACCGGCACGAAGACCGCCAGCAGGACCAGGGTCGTGGAGATGACCGGCGCCGAGATCTCTTTCATCGCCAGTCGAGTCGCCTCTTTGACGGTCAGATCGGGATTTTTCTCCAGGTTGGCCTCGACGTTTTCCACCACGAGGATCGCATCGTCCACGACGATCCCGATGGCCAGGATCAGGCCGAAGAGGGTCAGGGTGTTGATGGAGAAGCCCACCGCCAGCAGCGCGGCGAAGGTCCCGATGAGCGAGACCGGAATCGCCACCGCCGGGATGATGGTCGCCCGCAGGGACTGGAGAAAAACATAGACGACAATCAGCACCAGCACCAACGCCTCGATGAGGGTCTGGACCACCTCCTCGATGGAGACCTTGACGAAACGGGTGGTGTCATAGCTGGGCTCGACGACGATATCTTTGGGAAAGCCCTTTTTCAGCTCCGCCAGCTTGGCCTCCACCCGCTGGGCCACATCCAGAGCGTTGGCCCCCGGAAGCTGGTAGATCGCCAGCAGCGCGGCGGGCTTGTTGTTGAAATAGGCCGACCAGAGGTAGCTCTCCGATCCCAGCTCGATCCGTGCCACATCCCGCAGCCGGATCTGGGAGCCGTCGGGCCGGGTCCGCAGGATCACCTTGCCGAAATCGGCCAGATTACTGAGGCGGGTTTGGGCCACCAGGGTGTACTGGAAGCGCCCCTGCTGTGTCAGGGAGGTATCCCCCACCTTTCCCAGGGCCGTCTGGACGCTCTGGCTGCGCAGCGCTGCGGCCACATCGTTGACGGTGAGCCCCAGGGAGCTGAGCTTGTCGGGATCGATCCAGATCCGCAGGGCATATTTGCGCTCGCCCAGGTTTTTGACCTGACCGACTCCGGGGATCCGCTTGAGTTCGTCCATCAGATTGAGGGTGGCGAAGTTGGAGAGGTAGAGCAGATCGTGTTTCGGGTTTTTGGAGCGGACGCTGACGATCTGGACGATGTTGCTGGAGGATTTGAGGGTACTGACCCCGGTGCGTTTTACCGCCTCGGGGAGGCGCGGCATCGCCAGGGCGACACGGTTTTGCACATCCACCGCCGCCGTATCCAGGTCGTAGCCCGGTTCGAAGGTGACGGTGATGACCGAAGCGCCGTCGGAGGAGGAGATCGATTCGTTGTAGAGGGCTCCCTGGATCCCGTTGAGCTGATCCTCGATGGGGCGGGTGACGCTCTCCTCGACGACATCGGCAGAGGCGCCGGTGTAGCTGGCGACCACCTGGATCGTGGGGGGCACGATCTCGGGAAACTGGGCCACCGGCAGGACCTTGAGGGCGATGAGTCCCACCAGGACGATAATGATCGAGATGACTTTGGCGACAACGGGACGATCGATGAAAAAGAGTGAGAACATCCCCTACTCTCCGGCGCTTTCATCCCCGCTGACGACCACCGGCTGGACCCGGCTGCCCTCCATCAGGCTGCCCGCCGGCTGGACCAGGGCCCGTTTGCCCGCCAGCTTCTCCGGCAGGATCACCGTCTCGGCATTGGAAAAGAGGGAGACGAAGTGCTCTTTGCGCAGGGTATTGTTGGCATCCACCACATAGAGGAACTCCCCCTGCTGATCCTGAAAGACCCAATCGGGAGAGATGGAGACCACCGGCATCCTGTCGTCGATGATGAGCCGGACAGTGACAAAGCTCCCCGGCAGGATCGTCTTGCGGGCGTTGTCCACTTTGGCCCGAACCGTCACGGTCCCGGTGGTCTCATCCGCCCGGCTGGCGATATACTCCACCTGCCCTTTGTCGCGGATCGACGGTTCATCCCGGGGATAGACCTCCACATCGGGCATCGGCTTGGCTTTGTAGTGCTGGATCGCCGCCATCTCCCGGGTGCTGGGGTAGAGATGAACCTGCAGCGCCCGGCTCTCGATGATGGAGGCCAGCTTGGTTCCGGGGGAGACCTGATTGCCGGGTTTGACGAACTCCTGCCCGATCTCTCCGTCGATGGGAGCTTTGACATCGCAGTAGGAGAGCTTGAGTTTGGCATCCTCCATCAGCACCTTGTCGGCCCGTATCGTCGCTTCCATCTCTTTGCGGGCGGTCTCCAACTGCTCCAGTTTCTGCCGCGGAGCCAACTGTTCGGCCACCAAGGGTAAATAACGCTGCACGTCGGCCTCGGCCAGCTGAAGCGTGGCACGGTCTTTTTCCAACTGGGCCAGGGCTTTGTTGTAGTCGGCCAGATAGTCGCTCTTGTCGATATGGAAGAGGACCTGGCCTTTGTGGACTCTCTGTCCCGGTTTGAAGGTCTGCTCCTGGATCTCCCCTTTGACCCGGGAGACCACTGTCGCCGACTCATAGGCTTCGGCCTTGCTGCTGTACTCCAGCCAGATCTGCCGGGGTTCTTTTTTCAGCACTTTGACTTTGACCTGGGGGAGCTCCTCTTTTGCCGCGGCGGCACTTTCTGACTTCTTTTCACCCCCGCAGCCCATGAGTCCGAGGCTCAGCACCCCGGCCAACAGCCACGCCATCGATCGCTTTGTGATACCCTCTTCCACCGTCCATCCCTACAATCGTTTATTTTCCGTTAATTATATTAAAAAATGATAAGAGATTGATTAGATTGAAAATCCCCCTACTCCGGAGGCTACCAGAGCATCATCAGTACCGAGAGTACCAGAAGAATCGCCATACTCAGATTGAAAAGCCGAATCTTGCGGGGATCGTGCAGAAATTTTTTGATACCGCGGCCCGAAAGGGACCAAAGCGAGACCGCCGTGAAGGTCATCGCCACCGTCACCGCCGCCGCGGCCCAGAGGCTCCGGGCGTACTCCTGAGGAACGGTATAGAGGGTGACGATGGTCAGTGCTCCCGCCCAAGCTTTGGGGTTGACCCACTGCAGCAGCAGGGACTGGCCGAAGGTGATGGGACGGCGACTGAGCATCTCCCCCTCGGCGATCTCCTCTTCGACCGGAGCGGTGGCGATCTTCCAGGCGATCCAGAGGACGAGAACGACGCTGAAGTAGCGCAGGACCTCGAAAAGCAGCGGTGCCCGGTCCAACAGGGGCTTGAGGAAAAAGCCGATGAGCAGCAGCATCACCGGAAAACCGATCGCCACACCGAAAACATGGGGCAGTGTTTTGCGATAGCCGTGGGAGAAGCCGATGGCCAGAGCCAGGATATTGTTGGGTCCGGGGGTGAAGCCGCTGGCGAACTCGAAAAGCACCAGTGCCGTCAGCCAGTCCCAACCGATCATTGCCCTCTCCTTTCCCAAAAGATGCGCTATTATACTCTCAATCATCGTGAAAAAGGGAGGGAAGTATGGCGATCCGTGAAGCGATACTGGGCGGGGGATGTTTCTGGTGCCTCGATGCGGCCTTTCGGCAGATCGACGGGGTGGCGGATGTCATCAGCGGCTATGCCAACGGCCACGTGGAAAATCCCGACTACAAAACGGTCTGCACCGACACCACCGGCCACGCCGAGGTGGTCAAGATCTTCTATGACGATACCAAACTCAGCTACCAGGATCTGCTGGAGATCTTCTACGCTCTCCACGACCCCACGACCCTCAACCGCCAGGGAGCCGATTTCGGCAGCCAATACCGCTCTACGATCCTCTACCAGACCGACGAAGAGCGACAAATCGCCGAAGAGCTCACTCGGGAAGTGCAGCGGCAACTGGATCGCAAAATCGTCACCAAGATCGAGCCGCTACGCAACTTCTACCCGGCCGAGGAGTACCATCAGAACTACTTCGCCAAAAACCCGACCCAGGGATACTGCCGGATGGTAGTGGCACCAAAGGTCCACAAGGTGCGGGAGAAGTTTGGAGAGAAGGTCAAAGATAGATCCATCTTTTGATAGAACCTCAGATTTACAAGTCATTTTATGTATGATATAATGTACATAAAATTGCAAGGAATATTATGCAAGTCGTAAGTATGACAGAAGCGAGAAACAGTTTCAAATCGATTTTCGATGCCGTATTTCATAATCATGAAGAGGTGATCATCCATCGGAAAGGACGTGAAAATGTCGTGATGATTCCTCTGGATGAGTACAACGCTCTCAAGGAGACAAGCTACCTGCTGGGAAATCAAAAAAATGCCGAACATCTCTTCGAGTCCATCGAGCAGCTTCGTCATGGCAACGTTGTGACAAAAGAGATGGATGATCTATCCGATAGATGAAGCTGATCTTTAGCCAAAATGCCTGGGACGACTATCTCTATTGGCAACAGAACGACAGACAGATCCTCAAACGAATCAACCAACTGATCAAAGATATACGAAGAGATCCTTTTAACGGCTTGGGAAAACCGGAGCCGCTAAGACATCAACTGAGCGGCTTCTGGTCCAGACGGATCACCAGCGAACATCGACTCGTCTACACGGTCGATGATGAAAGTATCATCGTTATCGCCTGCAGATATCACTACTGAAAATCCAAGGAAGGTGATCTCATCTCCCCAGAGGATTGTCACTCCGCTTTTTCTTCTTCCGACGTTCAAAAGCTTCGTTGGAGGGGGTATCGCTGACACTGAAAAATCCCGCTCCGTAGAGCACACACCCTTTGCACCCCGGATCGCAGGGGTGTGAGAGCAGCCGACACCAGTCGGCGATCCCCTCATGGGTGGTCTGATGCTGACATCCCCATCCGCTGGCCATTTTCCCACTCCTTTTGGATCTAGTCGATAGTCGCTAGTCTCTAGTCGATAGTTTGAGAGACTCCTAATTGAACCCTCTGAAAAATGTTCACGAGAGGTTTCACTCGATGGCGACAAAGGAGCGCTCAACCCGTGAAACGGGCGCTTGCGTTCGCGACTGCCAGAGCTATCGAGTGAAACCGGTTGTTTTTCAGAGCACTCAATTCCTCATTCAATCAATATCGTATCTCAAATCCCTCGTAGAGCAGATCATCCTCTTCCAGCGGCTCCATCTCCACCTGTTCGACCTCGCTCAAAGGTGAGCCCTCGTAGAGGATCCGTTCGACCTTGGGCAGCTCATCCTCCGTGGCACGGACCACCACCTCGACCGTTCCGTCGAGGAGATTGCGCACGTAGCCCTGCAGGCCAAGCTCCCGCAGCTTCCGGGCGACGAACTTGCGATAGAAGACCCCCTGCACTTTGCCGTAAACAATGAAGCGGTAACTTTCCATTTCTACTCTCTTGGCTTTTTTACCTGAAAATGCGAAACAATCTCTCTCCGTCATCCTGAACGTGATTCAGAATCCACAGATTATCCGGACAATTCAGGCCCTGGATTCCGGGTCAAGCACGAAATGACGCAAGTTTTTCAGGTCCTGCAATTATACACCGGAAAGGATGCCACTATAAAAATTGAAGAAAAAAGAGGGGAGGTTTTATCGCTTTCTCACTCAGGATCGGCAGAACCGATTCCCGAGTGAGGAATCAGAGCTTGGGGCCGGCCGAGGAGTAGTCGAATTCCGCGCCCCGGTCGTTGTAACGATTGAAGTTTTCGATGAACATGGCCGCCAGCTTGCGGAGCTGCTCGTCGTAGGCGATCTTGTCCTCCCAGGTATTGCGGGGGTTGAGGACCGTATTGTCGGCAACCCCCTCCAGGGCTTTGGGGATCTGGAGGTTGAAGACCGGCAGGGTTTCGAACTCGGCATCGTTGATGGAGCCGTTGAGGATGCCGTTGATGCAGGCGCGGGTATCCTTGATGCTCATCCGCTTGCCCACACCGTAAGGGCCGCCGGTCCAGCCGGTATTGACCAGATAGACGTTGACCTCGTGCTCGTCGATCTTTTTACCGAGAAGCTCGGCATAGACCGTGGGGTGCAGGGGCAGGAAGGCTTCGCCGAAGCAGGCACTGAAGGTGGCCACCGGCTCGGTGATCCCCCGCTCGGTTCCGGCCACTTTGGCGGTGTAGCCGCTGAGGAAGTAATACATCGCCTGCTCTTTGTTCAGTTTGCTCACCGGAGGCAGGACGCCGAAGGCATCGGCGGTAAGGAAGATGATATTTTTGGGATGGCCGCCCATCAGGGTGCACTCGTGGTTTTCGATATGCTCGATGGGATAGCTGACCCGGGTGTTTTCGGTCTTGGAATCGTCGCTGTAGTCCACATGACCTGCATCGTCGGCAACCACGTTCTCCAGCAGAGCGCCGGGGCGGATGGCGTTGTAGATCTCGGGTTCGCTCTCGGCGCTCAAGTTGATCACCTTGGCGTAGCAGCCCCCTTCGAAGTTGAAAACGCCGTTGTCGTCCCATCCGTGCTCGTCATCGCCGATTAGCGCCCGATTGGGATCGGTGGAGAGGGTGGTCTTGCCCGTACCCGAGAGGCCGAAGAAGAGGCAGACATCCCCCGCTTTACCGATGTTGGCAGAGCAATGCATGGAGAGCTTGCCCTCCAGGGGGAGCCAGTAGTTCATCATGGTGAAGATCCCCTTCTTGATCTCCCCGCCGTACCAGGTCCCGCCGATAACCGCTTCGTTGCGCTCGATATTGAAAGCGACGAAGACTTCGGAGTTGAGTCCATGCTCTTTGAACTTGGAGTTGGTGGCTTTGCAGGCGTTGTAGAGGACGAAATCGGGCTCGAAATTCTCCAGCTCCTCCTCAGTGGGCATAATGAACATATTTTCAATGAAGTGGGCCTGCCAGGCGACCTCGGTAACGAAACGGATCGCTTTACGGCTGGAAGGGCTGGCCCCGGCAAAGGCATCGATCACGTAAATTTCTTTGCCCGAGAGCTGCTCCAGGGCGATTTCGCGCAGTTCCTCGTAGACTTCGGGGGTCAAAGGCTGGTTGACACTGCCCCAGGCGATGTGCTCGTTGGAGGGGGGCTGCTCGACGAAATATTTGTCTTTGGGGCTGCGGCCGGTGAAGATGCCGGTATCGACCATGGCCGTCCCGTTGTCGCTGAAGGCGCACTCCCCTTTGCGTTTTTCGTCTTCGGTCAGTTGTGCGTAGTCGGGATTGTAGATCACCTTCCCGATACTTTTGAGTCCCAGTTGATCCAGACCTTTGGGTTGCATAATGGTAGTTATCTCCTCTTCAAGTGATATGTAATTATGCCGTATCTTAATTGAAGATCGACAGCAGAACGCCTGCCGCCACCGCCGAGCCGATGACACCGGCCACATTGGGCCCCATGGCATGCATCAGCAGCACGTTTCCGGGGCGGGCTTCGGCGCCCACCCGATTGGCCACTCTCGCCGCCATGGGTACCGCCGAAACACCGGCGGCACCGATGAGAGGATTGATGGGTTCTTTGCTGAAGAGATTCATCAGTTTCGCCAGCAACACTCCGGCCGCCGTTCCCGCGGCGAAAGCCACCAGCCCGATGATCAGAATCCCCATGGTATCCAGGACGAGGAACTTGTCGGCCTGGAGCTTGGAGCCGACCCCGAGTCCCAGAAAGATCGTCACGATATTGATCAGGGAGTTCTGCATCTCATGGCTGAGCCGGTCCACGACTCCTGATTCTTTGGCAAAGTTTCCAAAAGCGAAAGCGCCGATCAGGGGGGTCGATTCGGGCAGAAGCATTGCCGAAAGCATTACAATAAGCAGCGGGAAGATCAGCTTCTCCCGTTTGGCGACTTTGCGGAGCCTCGGCATGACGATCCGCCGCTCCTCCTCGGTAGTCAGAGCCTTCATGATGGGCGGCTGGATCACCGGGACCAGCGCCATGTAGGAGTAGGCGGCTACGGCGATGGCTCCCAGTAGCTCCGGCGAAAGGGCCGAAGCGATGAAGATCGAGGTGGGGCCGTCTGCCCCGCCGATGATGCTGATGGAGGCACACTGACGCAGGGTAAAATCCACCAATCCCGTGTATTGGGAGAGCGCCGCCGCCCCCACCAGGGAACCGAAGATCCCGAACTGAGCCGCCGCCCCGAGCAGCGCGGTCTTGGGGTTGGAGAGCAGCGGGCCGAAGTCGGTCATCGCCCCTACCCCCATGAAGATCAGCAGCGGGAAGAACTCGTTGGCGATCCCCATGTTGTAGATGATCCCCAGGAAGCCCTCCGGCCCCGTCATGTTGGCCACGGGGATATTGGCCAGGAGCCCGCCGAAACCGATGGGCAACAAGAGCAAAGGCTCGAACTTCTTGACGATGGCCAGGTAGAAGAGGATAAAGACCACAATGAACATGATCACCCGTCCCCAGCTCTGGGCGAAGCGGCTCATCGCCTCACCGTTGCCGTTTTTGACCCCCTCTTCGGGATGGACCAGGGCGTAGATCCCTGTGGTACGGAAAAAATCTTTGAGAAGTACGGTCAGAGGTTTGGGAACATGCTCTTCGACCTTCTGTTCCGTCGTGATCGGGGCGGAGGCAGGCCCCTGCCCCTCGGCCGAAGCGCTCGATCCGCCCCACAGCAGCGTCGTCCCCAGCATCAGAAGCAGCGGTAGAATGAGTCGGTACATCATCGTCAGGCCAGCGTCGCCAGGAGACGCCCCTCCTCCACCTGTTCGTTGGGATCCACCTCGATGGAGGCGATGGTCCCCTGCATCGGCGCGGCTACCTCGATCTCCATCTTCATGGCTTCGAGGATCATTATCGCCTCCCCTTCATCCACAGGGTCGCCCGGTTTTTTGAGGATCTTCCAGACGGTTCCGGGGGTCTGAGCGTGGATCTCGATTCCGCCCTTGCCTCCGGCAGGTGCGGCCGGAGCACTGGGGGTCTCGCCACCCGAAGTTGCTTTGCTCTCCGCCTTCTGAACGGTGATCTCCCCCTCTCCTTCGGCGACCTGAACGTTGTACTTTTTCCCGTCGACGATGACCGTGTAGTTCCCTGCCATAGTAGTTTCTCCCTTGTTGGTTGTCTCCTGCGCCCCTTTGCGGACCATCAGCGGTGATTCGCCTTTGAGGAAGGCGATCCCTTTTTTGTCGCAGGAGGCGGCGATGAAGATGTTCTCGTCGCTGGTTTCGATCCCCTCGGCCTGCAGCACCGCCCGCCAGTAGGCGATGGATTTCTTCTCGTCCCGATCGGCGATATCGATGGGGTTTTCGGTGGTGGGTTCCAGATGCAGCTGCTCCGACGCCAGCTCCACGATCTTCGGATCGGGAGGCATGGGCGTCCGGCCGAAGTAGCCCAGGACCATTCGACCGTAACCGGGGGCGATCTTTTTCCAGGGGCCGAACATGACGTTGGCGTAGGCCTG
>NZ_WFQN01000056.1 GCF_015487065.1 Nitratifractor sp. | reverse complement strand
TAGTGGTCGAGGCGGTCACAGTCGATTCCCGCCGCTTCGCAGAGCTCCTCTTTGGTGTAGCGTTTGGGGGAGGGGGGTGCCATGAGCAGATCCAGGGTATCCAGGATCGCCTCGTAGCCACGGCTCAGATCGAAATCCTCCCGCTGCATCAGCTCCCGGATCTGTTCGATTGAGGCGTGGAAGTTCTTCTGGAGATATTTGATGAACTTGATCCGTTCGATGAAACTCTCATCGTAGAGGTGGACGTTGGGTTTGGGCTTCTCCGGTTCGGGGAGCAGCCCCTCTTTGATGTAGTAGAGGATCGTCGATTTTGGGGTGTCGGTGGCTTCGACAAGGTCTTTCATTTTCAGAGGCATCTGAGGCTCCATGAAGGGGGTTTTCGGCCATTTTACCGTGAAAAGTGTAAAGTGTCAAGTGCCACTTTACAGTATATTAAATTCCAAAATCTTGGGATATGAGTTGATTGATTGTAATTATATTTATTAATATGTTATTCAATCTCCTTTTTTGCTGCAATTGGAGAGAAAGCGGGACAATTTGATCCCTATAACCATCGGATAAACAGACAGAATTTTATTCTGTAGAGTAAACTTAAGACTTTTTTCTTACTGAGATCCGAGACCTTTGTCGAAGGATGAACCCACTACAATGCGCGCGACGTTAAAAGTTCACAAGGAATTGAATGAAAAAAGTACTGCTGATCCTCTCGCTACTGATCGTGGCATCCGGCGGAGCCCTCTATGCACTCAAGGGCAAAAGCCAATACGAGCCGGGGAAATACTCCCTGGAGATCCGGCCTGCCGACAGACCCTTCGGCGTCGGTTCGACCCTGAACTACCGATTGCCCGATCAGTTCGGCAAAGCCCACCTCTCCTCTCCCGAGACCCGGACGATCGCCTTCGCTTTCACCAAAAACGCCGGGCATATCCTCCGCAGCACCATGGAGGATAAACCTGCCGGATACCTGCAGAAGCGCCGGGCGGTGCTCATCGCCGATATCAGCGGAATGCCCACCGTGATCCAGAATATGTTCGCCCTGCCGGATCTGAGGAAAAGCGCCTATCCCATGCTGCTGATCTACGACAAGGAGATGGCCCGTCGTCTCAAAGAGGGGAGGGAAGGCTCCCGGGTGGTCGTGATGCGTCTGCAAAAAGGGAAGGTGGTCGCCATCGAGCAAGCGGACTCTCCTGAAAAGCTGACGGCACTCCTGGAACGCTGATATACTGATCCCTTTGGAATCATTTTTTGATCTTTTTCCTGTGCTACAATCATGGAAATGAAAGGGGTCATAGATGAAGTGGACGCATTATATCGTGTCGGTGTTGATGACCGGGAGTATGGCACTGCAGGCTTCGTGCCTCGATCTGGTTCGCGCCTATCCTGACTCTCTGAAAAACTGCAGCGGCAATACACTCATCTGGAGAGACGGGACGAAGATGCGCTACGACGACGGCAAGCGCAACAAAAGCTTCGACGAACTCCTCAACCGTCCCGACCTGGAGGATATGTTTCACTACCGCTATCCCAAAGGGGCGGCGGGCTACGGCAAAGCGCCCCGGAAAAACTTCGATCCGGGCCGGATCCGCTACGAGCCTTTCTTTCGCAAGATGTACGGTGACAGTGCCGGGGAGGTAAAACGCCATCTGACGACGATCCCCTGGATCCCCCGAAGCACCGAAGGAAAATACCGGATCCGCATCACCCGGGTCAATGGGGTGGACCGGCAGCTGCGGAAGGTTTCGCAGGATCTGGATAAGCTTCTGCAGAAGCACCCCGGCTATCGCAAGTATCTGGTCCCCGTGGGCGGAACCTTCAAGTGGCGTACCATCGCCGGGACCCATCGCCTGAGCGTCCACTCCTTCGGCGCCGCCATCGACATCAACGTCAAACACTCTGCTTACTGGCGCTGGAACAAAGGCCCCTACCGCTACCGCAACGAGATCCCGCTGCCCATCGTCAAAATCTTCGAAAAACACGGTTTCATCTGGGGCGGCAAGTGGTACCACTACGATACGATGCATTTCGAGTATCGGCCGGAGCTTTTGGGGACACGTACTGTCCAGAAGGGTTCGCAGGCACCGGAAAAGAGAGGTGCCGTCAAAGGCGGGAATCTGTATTGATTGTCTGGCTGCATCGTTTCGCGGAACCGGGAATTCATTTCCGGCTATGGAAAAACGCTTCCTGCATTGATAGACGCGGATGAATCCGCGTTTCCAAAAGTTTCGGGTTCCTTCTTCATTTCTTTTTCTTTGTTTCGCGACAAAGAAAAAGGAAACGAAGCAAAGAAAAAGAAAACGCGAAGGACTGGCGTCTGTTCCGTGATGCCATGTTCCGAATGTTGTTTCGTCATCCTGAACTTGATTCAGGATCCAGGGTAGAACCGGTATTCTCAGCCCTGGATTCCGGGTCAAGCCCGGAATGACAGAAGTGTTTTTATAGAACCTTCACTAGTGAATAACGTAATGCTTATTGTCAGTTTGATAATGTAGATGAAGAATATGAAAAAGTGAAATAGAGAAGTTGGAGCGGGAGACGGGATTCGAACCCGCGACCCCAACCTTGGCAAGGTTGTGCTCTACCCCTGAGCTACTCCCGCATAGAAGCGATTCAAAACCTGGTACCTCGGGCCGGACTCGAACCGGCACACCCGAAGGCGGCAGATTTTGAATCTGCTGCGTCTACCAATTCCGCCACCGAGGCT
>NZ_WFQN01000055.1 GCF_015487065.1 Nitratifractor sp. | reverse complement strand
GGTGACAGGTGCCCCTTTCACCGCAGCATCTTCAGACTGCCTACCAGCTTGTTGATCCGCTTGCGATCTCCATAGAGTGCCAGCCCCAGCAGTCCCATCGCCTCCGTCGGAGTCTCGGCGCATTTGTGCTCGTACTCCTCGTAGGTTTTGCACGATTGGGCGGTGCGGGTAAAGTCGGCGACCGTGACGGCTTCGTCGCTTCGGACCCGCTCGTAGATCGACTGAAGCGTTTGGGAGTCGGCGGAGAGGATCGGGAGGGGGATGCGGATTACGCCGGGATGGAGGATCCCGTCGGCATCGGTGGTATCGGCTCCCCGGATCGACTCGACGAGATCGCCGAGGGTTACGGCCAGGACCGAGGCGGTATTGACCAGTAGGCCAAGGGGTTGATCAGGATCGAGAACGATGACGGCTTTCATGCATAGACTCCTTTTTTGCAAAAGGATAGAGAAACGGGGAGAGGAAATCTTGGATGAAATTGCTATGGCAGGCAGCGACTTGGATGGGCAGGATCGACTCAGCGGGCTGTTGGAAGTCTGTTATGGCGGATAAACGGTTTATCCTTCGATCTCTTTCTTAAATTCTTCAAAAGAGATGGGGGTTTCAAAATCTCTTTTTCCATTTTCAAAGTTATCGACAACCCTTTGGGTCTCCCGGGGGACTATCGCATCCAAAATAGTTTCGATATCCAGAAACATCGGCGTGGGGGTGATGTCTTGTATAGGCAAAAACCCCAAGCGACTGTAAAATGTAACCGCCTCCTCTTCCGCCCAGAGGAAAAGCCCCTTGCATCCCGCCATTTTCGAGACTTGGGCCGTTTTTTTGATAGCGTTTTTCAGTAGTTTTCGTCCTAAGCCCATCTTCTGGTAATGCTTATCCACTCCCAACATTCCAAGTTTTATAGCCGGTACCAAAGGCGGCGTTGCTGTAGGGGGAGGAGAGAGCTGAAAGATCTCTTTGGTGATCGTGAAAGTTTCCAAGGTATAGAAGCCCACAAAATCGCTCACGTCGTTTGACAACACATATCCCTGAACGGAGTGGTTTTTCACCCGTTTCTTCAAGTTTTTCTGAGCATAGCGATTAATCATCACATTGTCACAGTCGAATTTTTTTTGATCGCGGTAGGATTGGGTGGGATCGTAAACTCTTAGACGCCACTCACTCATCGAAATCTTCCAGCGCCATTAGCTCTTTCAACGCTTCGGGTGCTTTACGTTCGCCTTGCAGAGCCTTTTGCATACGATTCCACTCCTCTTCGGCCAGAACAAGCATCCGTTCGTTTCGCAGAAGCTCTTTGGCTCTTTGACTGGCGGTTGAGACAAGGAAACTGCTTAGATCCATCCCCAACGAGGCGGCGGCTTCTTGCAGCATAGATTTGATCTCCTGTGTGGTCTTGAATTCTATTCGGGCGTTTTTGTTTTCGGCTGTGAGAGTCATTTTGATCTCCATTTACGGATATTGTCCGTATATTATATCAAAAAGAACCTAGCAAGATTGGCTCATTCTCCAATAACCCGGGGCAAAGCCCCGCTCAATGCCGCTGATTTCCCGCGAAGAAGTTCCCCGCCAGTCCCAACGGCACGACGGTGCGGTAGAAGAGGTAGCGGCCTACGATTTCGCTGGCGGTGGCGCCGAGCAAGGCCAAGATCAGGGTAATCGCTGCGGCGGTGCCCATGTTGGCCGCGGCAAAGACGATACTGATCATCGGCAAAGCGATGGCGAAGGCGGCCAGGCTGGCAAGGCGCAGTCGCTTCAGGTGACCAAAGTGCTCTTCCAGGAGCCGCTTGGTTCGGCTGAGCTGGTAGTAAAGAGGGTGCTCCTTGTCCAGATATTTATAAAATATGGTCTCTTCGTAGATCAGGTGCATCTGGTAGAGTCCCAGCATCAGCGTGGGGGCCATCAGGGCCAGGACGCTGCGCGCCTCACCGGTGAAAGCCAGGACAGTGGCGACGAGGAGAAATCCCAGATAGCCCGAGCCGAAGAAGCGCAGGGTCGTGGAGCGGCGGTTCCAGGCGGGGCGGGCGGGGACGCGGTAGATCATCGACTGGGCGTAGATGCCGTAGACGCCAAGTGCCGCCACAGGCAGTTCCACCAGCAGCTTAAGCCAGCCGGGCGCACCCAGGTAGTAGAGCCCCGCCAGCAGCGTCACACCTCCGGCGTAGGCCCCCAGGGCCGCCGCTTCGCGGCTGAGCCAGGAGGTTTTGAGGTTTTTCATGGCCGTGATCGCCAGTGCCGGGCGCCCCAGGTGCAGGGCCGATAGCGGCAGGCCGATGGCGGCGGGGGCCAATACCGCCAGGACCATCCAGAGATTTGGGGCGGGGAGGTCGAGGCCCAGCAGGTGGAGCAGTTCGCCGAAAAAGAGGGCGACGAAACCGCCCACGCTCATCTGGGTCAGGACCGTCATGAAGACCAGAGGCCACTCGGGGTGGGCGGGCTTGAGGATATGTTCGTCGGCGGGGCGGATCTCTTCCCCTTCGGGGATCTCGGGCAGGGTGTAACGGGTCGTGGGTTGGGTGATGCTGACATCGGGCAGATGGGGGGCGACGCCCTCTTTGGTCATGTCGTTGCGGATCCACTCCTCTTTGTCCACCACTTCGATTTCGATGGCGCCGGCGGGGCAGGCCTGTACGCAGGCGGGAGTCTGGCCCGCTTCCAGCTTGTCGACGCACATATGGCATTTGGTGACGATCCCCCGCTCTTCGTGGAATACCGGCACTTCGTAGGGGCAGTTCCAGGTGCAGTACTGGCAGCCGATGCAGTCTTCGTCCACATGGTAGACGATGCCGTTGTCGAGCTTGATGTAGCTGTTGGTGGGACAGCCGTTGAGACACGCCGGGTCGATGCAGTGGTTGCAGCTCATGGAGTTAAAGAGCTGCAGTGTATCGGGGAAGTGCCCCGTCTCCATCTCGCCTACGCGCCGCCATTTGACATCGGCGGGGTTGCCGTTTTGTTCGTTGCAGGCCACTTCGCAACAGTGGCATCCTACGCAGGCGGTCATGTCGAAGTGGAAGCGGTACTGCTGGCCCGGTTTCAGCTCCGGGATGTCGATGGTGTAGTTGCCGCACTGCATACCGGTGTCGGCTTTGTGATTCAGAAAGCTGTCGATGGGGGTGGTGATTTCGCTCATTCTTGGTGCTCCGACGTTGGTCAATTGGATGTATTGTATCAGTAAAATGGTCAGTGGAGTGATTAAAAAGTGGTCATTGGTTTCGGACGGTGGGCCCTTAGGGCGCCACCCTATGGTTGCGTGTGCATGGGTAGGAGAGATGTAGGGTGGGCAATTTTTGCCCACCTTCTAAAAGTTCGAAGGGGAAAGATAAAGTGCAATCAACCCTTCTTTTATTTTGAGTTTTTGATGTTTTATGGAGATAGGCATTTCAAACGGTGGGCCCATAGGGCGCCACCCTACGGTTACCGGTGCGAGGGAGGGAAAGCTCTGTTCAGTGCATCTCCACTTTCTCGGCTTCGGTCTCTTCCAGTAGTGTCCGGGCGTTGTCGACGGTCTCTTTGTCGCCGTGGACGATGACCAGGATTTCTCCCTTTTCCACCAGTTCTTCGTAGTGTTTGGCTTCGATCTCGCCCATGCCCCATTCGATCAGGGCATCAGCCAGGCCCAGGGCCGCTCCGCCGGTCATGGCGCCTCCCAGCATGCCTGCCAGTGCCGCGCTGACGGGCCCGGCGCCGACGATCGGGCCGAAACCGGGGATGAAAAAGAACGCACCCCCCAGCAGTGCGCCGAGCACACCGCCCCAGAGGGCGCCCTGGCTTCCCCAGAGGGCGACATCGCTGTCGACCTTTTCCACTTCGACCTTCTCCACATCGTCCTCGTTGGAGCGGGCGACGAGGGAGATCGCACGTTTCTCGAGACCGGCCTCGAGGAGCTTCTCCACAGCCTTTTTGGCCTTTTGGGCATCGGTATAGACGGCCACGGCAAAGTGTTTTTTCATTATTTTCTCCTTGTGTGTGGTGTGTTGGCATCAAAACGGACGACTCTGTCGATCCGCTCTCTGAGTTTTGGGCGAAACGGCTCCAATGTTCTTCGTCGGGAACGATTCGCCGGGGAAAATAGAGGAAGGTTCCGCCCCCCATCTCCAGCAGCGCGCCGTTTGGGGCCAGAATCGCCCGCCGGAACCCCTCCCAGGGGAGGCAGGCTTCATCGAGGCAGATCCCGTCGTCCGAGAGAGCGACCTGCAACTTTTGGGCCCGCTCCTCTCGGGCGAAAAAGCGCCGCAGCATCCAACGGCGCATGGGCCAGCGCAGGCCGTACCAGTAGATCACCAGCAGGGTCGAGACCAGCAGCAGCCCGATGCTTCCGCGCAGCAGGGCCGCTACGACGCCAAACTGAGTCAGGGCGATGAAGAACCATCCCATGTAGCGCCGCCAGGAGTGGCGCATATCGTAGTCGTAGGCGAGCTTGGCCCCCTCCAGAAAGGTTGTTTCGTCCCAGGGGAGTTCCAGGGTGATCACAGGCTTAGACATGATCCTCACTCTCCCGGATCCAGAGATCCTCCTTGTGCACGCACCCTTGATCTTCGAGCTCTTCGAGAAGTTTCAGCGTCTCTTCGTAAACCTTCTCATACCGTGCGCTCTCCTCCCTGTATTTTTTCTGTACCTTTTTCGCATACCACCAGGCGATGACGATAGAGAGGGCGAAGGTGCCGTAGATGGGCCACTGCCACTCTTTGAGGTTGAGCAGGACGATGAAATACTGCACCGAAAAGAGGACGAAAAATTCCACCGAAAAGATGATGACCAGGGTCGAACTCTGCTCAAAAGCAAGGGTGTACTTTTCAATGGCACGCAGGAGTGCCAAATTCTCATTGACCTTTCGGGCTTTTGGGCGGCAGGTTTCGGGAATCTCCTGGAGAGGAATGTCCCGGAGATGAATGTTGCTCAGATTGTATTCGATATTGGTCTGTTTGTAGGCCTCAAGTATCTCCGGATGGTCGATAAGAATATGTTCGATCTCTTTTTCACTGAGCCGGTTTTTGCCGACGATCTTTTGGGCATCCTGCAAGACCAGATCGTAGAGACCGACGGTTTTGATTTCGAGTGCGACACGTTCCAGGTTGGTCACGGTAGCTCCTGTCGGCGGGTTATTGGTTATTGTTCATTGTCATTGGGGAACCGCTACGCGGCTTAAGGGAACAGAAGCTGCGAAGCAGCAACCGAAATTCTCCATTCCCATACAGGCTCACTGCTGAGCGGGAACGGTCTCCGGTGCCGGTTCGGGCTCCTCTTCGATGCCGTAGGAGGCTGTTTTGTTCTGTGCGGGCAGGAAGATACCGATCAATCCTTTGATCCCTACACTCATGACGATGTTGAAGAGGAAAAGGGCCCAGGCGACCAGGATCATGGAACCGCAGATTGCCGCCAGGACCATCCAGGTATGGAATTCACCGTGGACATAGAGATGACGGCGCAGCATACCGTCCAGCCCCGCCATTCCGGCAAAGGCCCCCATGCCCACGCCGCCGATGAGGTAGAGCCAGAAGTGGGCCCAGGTGAGCTTTTTCGACCACATGGTAGTGTTGTTGGTCACCAGAGGCCAGAGAACGTAGAGGGCACTGTAGAGAGTCATGTAGAGCCCCACGATCAGGGCGATATGAAAGTGGGCGAAGCTGATCCACTGGGTGTTGTGCAGGACCCTGTTCATCCCCATATCGGCCTGGATAATCGCCGCGGGGACGGCCAGACCGAATCCGATGAGACCGCCCAGCAGATAGGCCAGCGGCGGGGTCATTTTCAGCGGTCGCGCCTTCCAAAGCGTCACCAGGGTAATGAAGAGGGCCAGCCCCTGGGTCAGGAGCTCAAAGGCGGTCACCATCTCTCCCGAGACCAGTTTCATCATCTCGGGCTGGGGCTGATCGGCCAGGAGGTGGTGGCTCCAGACCATCCAGGAGACCAGCAGTTCGAGCATCAGCGCCGCCCGGGCGACATTTTCCATGAAAAGTTTCTGTCCGGTGATCAGCGTTGCCAGCAGGTACCAGGAGCCCGCCACATAGATAAGCACCAGACCGTCGGCGACCAGGTCGAGCCCCCACCAGAAGAAGTTTTTGTAAAGAAGTGCATCAACAGTATGCACGTCCCAGGAGAGCCCGCCCGCATCGGCCAGAAGATAGACCAGTACCAGGATGCCCGCTCCTAGGATGACGATGGCATCGAGAAAGGTATCGACGGTCCCGCGGAAAATGGCGACTACCGGCAGAGCGAGTGCCGGCTCTTTGGAGTAGGGGGGCTTGCCGGTGAGCTTGTACCAGAGGTTGAGCATTCCGTCGATACCGAAGCCGGAGATGAGCAGCTCTTTGGTCGTTTTGTTCTTATGCACCCCGGTGCGGGCGAAGATGGTGGCGTAGATGTTGTAGATGAAGCCCAGGGTTCCGATCATGATGAGAGCCACACCGATGATGAAGACGATACCGCCGATGGTTTGGAATTGTTGGGTATCGGCGGGCAGCGGCCAGTAGAGGGTATATAGCGGTGCATACTGCCAGACAAAAGCCGCGATCCATGCTAGCCAGGTACCGACGGTGATGAGGATCCAGACGGCGTTGCCCAGTTTGACACTGTAGAGGGGTTTTTTGGTCAGGTAGGGAACCAGGAACATAAAGGCGGCGAAGACCAGCTGATAGGTCGATCCGAAAATCCCGACAATGGGGTGGACCGTCATGATGGAGAAGTAGTGCGGTGCGTGGGAAAACATCTCCGGCAGCGGGTTGGAGGGGCCCGTGACTACGAGACGCATAATCATCCCTTCGATTGTCAATAGACCGAAAAAGATAAAGGACATGACGACAGCCCGCAGCACCATTTTCTGCAGGGCATTGAGCTGGGTATGGTCAAAATCGGTACCGTTCATCAGTGTTTGGGCGAAACTCATCGGTGTGCCTCCTCGTTCATTGCGACTTTTTTGTTACATCCGACCACTTTGACGGCATCTTTGACGAGCATCAGGTCGTTGCCTTCGTGATCGTATTGGGCGGGGCCTGCATATTCACTGGTAGTCAGATCGAAAGATCCGCACTCGTTGAAGGTCCAGAGCAGATCGTTGCGGCGTTTCGGGTTGACCTGCATCTGTGTAACGAGTGTTCCGTCTTTGCGGAAGAGGCCGAAGCCATAGACCAGGTCGTCACTGTGGGCGTTGAAGAGGACTTTCTGTCCCGCTTTGACCACCATCGGCTTGGCCGGAAGTTTCCAGTGGTGATTTTTGATTTCGATATCAAAAGTCACGTCGGGTTTGATCTCGTGGCGCATAATATCTTCGGAGACCCAGGGGATGGCATTGTAAGTGAAGATATGGTGTCCGACGCCGCCGGCGACCAGAAAAGCGATGTAGCCGTAAAAGGGGATCCGGATAACGGATTTCGCCTTCTTCTGGCGTGTTAGGTTAAAGCCGAACCAGGCAATGATCGAGATGATCAGCAGCGCGTAGATCGAATAGGCTGCCCAGTGGAATTTGAGCAGTTCCACAGACGTCGCGAAACTCATGGTGCTTCCTTCCATAAAATTAGTAGTATTTATCCTTGGGATAGGATTCAATTATAAATTTTCAGAATCTAAAAAAGTTGATCTTGATCAAGAGTTAGGATGGGAAGCAGTATAAAATCTAATCAATGGATAAGTGATTGTTATAATATGTCTAATTTAGTGCCTATTTTGTAAGCAATAAGGCAATCGGCCAACAGGATCCGGTCAGAACCGGATCGAAGGATTATTTGTGTTCGACCTCGGCGGAGAGTTCCCGAAGGATCACGGCGGCGTCTTCGGTCTTTTGGAGATCGCCTTTGACAAAGACGATCACTTTGCCCTCTTCGATGAGTTTCTTGTAGTGCTCGGCCTTTTCGCGGCTCAAGCCCCACTCTATGAGGCCGTCTACCAGGCCGACAGCCGTGGCGCCGGCGGCAGCACCGCTGAGCATTCCCGCCAGGGCGCCGCCGATGGTTCCTGCCCCGGCGATGGGACCGATACCGGGAATCGTGAAGAGGGCGCCGCCGACCAAGAGTCCGAGGATCGATCCCCAGATGCCTCCCTGGGCTCCCCAGAAGAGGGTGTCGCTCTCAACTTTGCTTAGGGCCACTTCGTCGACTTTTTCTTTGTTGAGGCGTCCGATGACGGAGATCTCTCCTTTGCCGAAACCTTTTTCAACCAGCACTTTGACGGCCTCTTTGGCCTTTTCGGGATCGTCGAAAACTGCTGCGGTGAAATGATGGATCATGGTTGACTCCTTCGCTTTTTTTCTATTGTAGCACTTAATCAGGAGAAAAATCGTTTAATTTTTATAAGTGGAGGAAATAAGGATAGAGTGCTCTGAAAAACAACCGGTTTCACTCGATAGCTCTGGCAGTCGCGAACGCAAGCGCCCGTTTCACGGGTTGGGCGCTCCTTTGTCGCCATCGAGTGAAACCTCTCTTTTACATTTTTCAGAGGGTTCGATAAGGCTAGAAACAGAGTCGCCGAACGCTTTGCAATTCCTACACCGCAATCGGTCCGGCATGGGAGATTTTCAGCGCAGGAGGAGCACCAGCAAAATGAGATTGATTACCAAAGAGACGGTAAAGGCCCAGCGGTAGACCCGCACCGGCTCCCGCTCCAGAAGCGTGGCGTTTTCGGGATAGTAGGGGCGGACCTTTTCGGGGTGGGTCAGTTCGTACTCCATCTCACTGTAGCGTTCGTAGCGACGGGTCTTGTCTTTCTCCACCGCCCGCATGATGAC
>NZ_WFQN01000054.1 GCF_015487065.1 Nitratifractor sp. | reverse complement strand
GGTCACCGATATGTTCGATACCCTGGGGACCCTGACAGCCGTAGGGGCCCGAGCCGGGCTCTTCCAGGAGGGAGATGACACCGACCGTTCCCTGGAGAAAACCCTCGAGGCCGATGCCGTAGCCACCGTCACCGGTTCGCTGCTGGGAGTCTCCACGACCACCAGCTTCATCGAATCGGCCAGCGGGGTCGAAGCGGGAGGACGGACCGGACTGACAGCGATCTTTACCGCCGCGTTCTTCATCCTCACACTCTTCATGCTGCCGATTTTCAAGGCGATCCCGGGACCCGCCATCTATCCCGTCCTGGTTATCGTGGGGATCCTCATGTTCACCGAACTGGGCAAAATGGATTTCGGCAGTATGGATCTGGCGACCGCCAGCGCCGCCTTCTTCACGGTGCTCCTGATGCCGCTGACCTACTCCATCACCAACGGGCTGGCCGCCGGATTCGTCGCCTTTACCCTGCTCAAGATCGTCCAGGGGAAATTTTCCGAACTCAATATCGGGATCTACCTGATCACCGCCATCAGCCTGATTGTCTTCGTCCTGCACTGAGAAGCGATACGTGATGGACAAATACTATTACGGCTACGAAGAGTTCCTGCAGGATATCCGGAGCCTCCACAAACAGATCCGGGAGTATCAGCCCGACACCCTCCTGGCAATCGCCCGGGGCGGACTGACCATGGGGCATTTTCTGGCCAATGCCATGGATACCCGACGACTCTTTGCTCTCAACTCCATCCACTATGAAGGCAACCGCAAGCTTGATACGCTGGAGATCTTCAATATCCCCGACCTCTCCGATGCCAAAAAGGTTCTGCTCCTGGACGATATCGCCGACAGCGGTGAAACGCTGCTGGCGGTCCTCCACCGGCTCGAAGAGCTCTACCCGGAGGTGGAGTTCAAGGTTGCCACCCTCTTCTACAAACCCGACTCTCTCATCCAGCCCGATTTCATGATCAAAGAGGCCCCGGCCTGGATCGACTTTTTCTGGGAGATCGATCCGCTTTAGATCCCTCTCACCTCCCGATTGATTTCTTTTTTCCCCTTCAAAATAAAAAATGCCCAAATTATCATCATTTATTAGCTTTCTTTAATCCAAATCATTCTAAACTTGGGAGTCAACCCATCAATCAAAGGAGAAAGTATGATGAAAAGACTGCTCAAGCTCTCGGCGGTTGCCGCCCTGGCTACTGCGACCCTCGCCACGGCGGGAACCCTCGATGACGTCAAGAAGGCCGGCGTCCTCAAATGCGGTGTCAACACCGGACTGCCCGGTTTCAGCGAAGCCGATTCCAAGGGAACCTGGCGCGGACTCGATGTGGACTACTGTCGGGCCCTGGCAGCCGTCGTCCTGGGCGACGCTTCCAAGGTCAAGTTCGTCCCCCTCAACGCCAAGGAGCGCTTCACCGCGCTGCAGAGCGGCGAGATCGACGTCCTCTCCCGGAACACTACCGACACCGAGACCCGGGACACTGCGCTGGGGATCAACTTCACCGGCGTCATGTACTACGACGGACAGGGCTTCATGGTCCCCAAATCCCTGGGAGTCAAAAGCGCCAAAGAACTGGACGGTGCCACCGTCTGTATTCAGGCCGGTACCACGACCGAACTGAACCTGGCCGACTATTTCCGTGCCAACGGCATGAAGTTCAAGGCGATCACCTTCGATACCAACGATCAGGTGACCAAGGCTTTCGAAGCGGGACGCTGTGATGTCCTCACTACGGACGCTTCCGGCCTCTATGCCACCCGGACCAAGCTCAAGGACCCCGCCAAGTACGTGGTCCTGCCCGAGATCATCTCCAAAGAGCCCCTGGCTCCCGCCGTCCGGCACGGTGACGATCAGTGGTTCGATATCGCCAAGTGGACCCGCAACGCTCTGCTGACCGCCGAGGAAAAAGGTCTCACCATGGCCAACGTCGACGACGCCAAAGCCAAGAGCACCGATCCCGAGGTCAAGCGTCTGCTGAGTGTCGAAGGCGAGATGTGCAAGAACGTCGGCCTGGAGAAAGGCTGCTTCTACAACGCCATCAAACAGGTGGGCAACTACGGCGAGATCTTCGAGCGCAATGTCGGCGTCAAGACACCTCTGAAGATCCAGCGCGGCCTCAACGCTCTCTGGACCAAAGGCGGACTGCAGTACTCTCCTCCGTTCAGATAATCCAAGTGGAG
>NZ_WFQN01000053.1 GCF_015487065.1 Nitratifractor sp. | reverse complement strand
CTGCTGATGGTCTATTATATGCTCTACAATGCTCGGATTCTTGACTGGCTGATGTTGATTCCGGTGGTTCTGCCGGCGATCTTCCTGGGCTTCTACGCCTATTGGCTCTACTGGTTCGGCCACCATATGCACCCGTGGGGGGCTTTCAAGATCAAACCCTTCATGCCGACGGTCTTTGGAGACGGGAAAGTGGCGCAGTTTACGACCCACTCCTATCCGACGACCGGCTTCTGGATTTTGCTGGCGATCAGCTTCTTTAGTCTGTTGGCGATTCTGGCCAAGAAAAAAGCGCGACGAGCGGCCACGCAGACGGCTTGATGGGAACCCTTCGATGTTCAAGGCGGCGATGATGATTTTTACGCTAACAGGCCTCTTGTCGGGGAATCTCCTGCAGAAGGCCATCGACCGGGCGAAAGCCGGCTCGAAACTGGAGCTTCCCGCCGGAGAGTATCACGGCAATATCATCATCGACAAACCACTGATCATCGAGGGCAAAAGCCAGGGGGCCAAAATCATCGGCGACGGCAACGGAACGGTCGTGACGATCCGCAGCGACTATGTGACTCTGCGGAACCTGACGATTTTGCACAGCGGACAGGAGCATGAACGTGTCGATGCCGCCGTCTCCGTCAAAAAGTCCAAATATGTCACAGTGGATCACTGCCGGATCGACGATTGCCTCTTCGGGATCGATATGGAACAGGTGAATGAATCGCAGATTACCCGCAACTGGATCCGTTCCAAACCTTTCTCTTTGGGATTGCGGGGGGATGCGATACGGCTCTGGTACAGCAACGACAATAACGTCAGTGCCAACCACATCACCCACTCTCGGGATATGGTAGTCTGGTACAGCCATGGCAACACCATCGCCGACAACTTTGGAGAATACAGCCGCTATTCGCTCCACTTCATGTACGCCGGACGTAACGAAGTACTGAACAATACCTACGAGCACAACTCGGTGGGGATCTTTTTTATGTATTCGAGGGACTCGATCGCGAAGGGGAACACGATCAAGAGCTCCATCGGGACTACCGGACTGGGGATCGGTCTCAAGGACTGCAGCAACTTCACCCTGCGTGACAATACGGTGATCTACTGTGCCCGGGGTCTCTATATCGACCGCAGTCCCTTTCAACCCGATCAGAACAATACGATCGCCAACAACCGGATCGTCTACAACTCCATCGGGATCAATTTTCACTCCTTGAGCATCAACAATTACATTCACGGAAATGTTTTCAAAGGGAATATCGAAAATGTCTACGATGACGATCAGGTGACGCTCCACTCTGTCAAGAACCGGTGGGACGGCAACTACTGGGACGACTACGAAGGATTTGACAAGGATGGAGACGGAATCGGAGACACCCCCTATCGGCTCTACTATTACGCCGACCGGATGTGGATGAGCAATCCCAATATCAAGTTTTTCTACGCCTCACCTGTGGTGTCGATTCTCAATTTCCTGGCGAAATTGGCCCCGCTGTCGCAGCCGATTATGCTGCTGGAGGATCCCCATCCTGTAATGTACGAAAAGGAACTGGAAAAGGGAGGTGCCCAATGAGTGCACAGACAAGCAAAAAACGACGCGAATTCATTCAGCAGATGACCGGGCTTGGGGTCCTGGGCCTGGCGGCAGCCGGCGGGATCTTCGGCGCGCCTTATCTCAAGGCGGAAGGGGCGAGACTGCGTCCCCCCGGTGCGGTGCCGGAGGAGGAGTTTCTGGGGCTCTGCATCAAATGCGGTCAGTGTCTTCAGGTCTGCCCCTATGACTCTATCAAGCTGGAGGATGTGGACGGACGTGCCAGTGTGGGAATGGCCTATATCGAACCCAGAGAGCGGGGGTGCTATCTCTGTGAAGCCTTCCCCTGTATCCTGGCCTGCCCCAGCGGGGCACTGGACCATGAGCACGATAGCATCGAATTCGTCCATATGGGGATCGCGGTGGTTCACGATCCCCAGGGGTGCCTGGCCAAAATCGGCAAACCGGTTCCCGATGGGGCGATCGATCGGATCTATGACCACACAAAGGTTCTGAGCCCGGAGGAACATCGCAATCATAAAGCGGTGATCCGTGCAGACGATCCGGAGAAGACGGTGCTGCAAAAAAAGCTGCTCCAGAAACTGGAAAAACACCGGGGCGAGCAGTCTTGTACCATTTGTGCCGACATGTGTCCCTATCCCGATCCCAGCAAAGCGATCGGTATGGTTGACGCCAAAGGAGGCGGTCTGCTGCCGGAGATTCGGGAGGCCTGCAACGGCTGCGGTGCCTGTGTGGAGCTCTGCCCTGCCGATGTAATCAAAGTGATTCCCCGCAAAAGCTATGCCGACCTTTATGGAAAAGGATAAAACGATGCGAAAAAAAATAGTGCTACCTATGAGCTGTGTCTGTCTCCTTCTGCTTGTCGGGTGTCAAGGGAAACAGGAGGAGAAATCAGAGGTTCAGCAGGCTTCACCGCCTCAAATAACTGTGACAGAAGGGGTTGTCAAGAAGGTCCGGGAGAAAGAACCTTCCAAAGAGAACAGCGGACAGTTTTACTACTCCTACAACCAACAAAAAAAGCAGGCACCGGTTGCCAAACAGAAGCACCGGACGACACTGGACGCCTATCTCAATATCCATTCGCCCTATGAACGGATTCAGATTACGCTGATGATCAAAAAACTGAGTAAAGACTTCATCGTTCGTTGTTCTCCCTGCCACGATGATTATGCCAATGGGGTAATTGGTCCATCGCTTTTGGGCAAGAGTGGTGACTTCATCTACGGTCGATTGATGGATTTCAAATCGGGTAAACGTAAGAATGTACTGATGAAAGAGCTGGTGAGCCAGATCGACGATGCGAAACTCAAGGCGATCGCCGATGAGATCGCCGCATTCAACAAACAAATCCAAAAACTGAGGGAGAGAAAAAAATGATTCGACATATCATCGCAGCCATTGCGACACTGCTGGCTATCTGGGCTATGGTTTTTATGTATCGTCTGGATCGGGAAGCGAATCGCTTCGGTGAGATACAAAAGCTTCTGGAACGGACCAAAATGGAGGTGAAAGTCGAAAAACACCCCAAAGTCTCTTCCTTGACCCCATCGGAAACGAATGCGGTGAAACCTCAAAGCAAAAAAGAGGATGAGGCGGCCAAGAAGCTCAAAGCGCTGCAAGAACGTGCCGGAAATCTTATGGCCTTTAAAGTCAGCCCCCTCTACAAGCAAAAATGTTCCTCCTGTCATGGTGTCAACGGAGAGGGGATTATCGGGCCAAAACTGATCGGGAAATCGAGTGATTTCATCCTCAAAGCTCTGGAGGATTTCAAGAGCGGCAAGCGAAAAAACTATGTGATGTACGGTCTTCTGTCCAAAATGGATGAAGGCCAGCTCAAAGCGTTGGCCGAAGAGATCGGTACCTTCCAGCAGAAGCTCGAAGCGTCGCAGAAACAGTGAAAGTAATGCCGGGGAACTGGCACTGAGGAAGGAGAAACCATGGATCGATACAACAGCAGTATTCGGGAGATTCTCAGGGCGTCGTTTTTCTCGACTTTTTATTATAAAACCCGGGAAGGGAAGATCCGGCCCACCTGGCGTTTCTGGCGCTGGCTGAGCGTCATTGTGATCAATATCGCCTTTTTCCTCTCCTATCACATCGATATCCAACTGCTGGAAGGGACGATGAACGGATCGAGGCTCTTGGGCTTTCACATGATCGATCTCTTTACCGCGCTGGAGACCTGGGCGGCGACCCATGTGATCCACACCAACATGATCATCGGGTCCGTTACGATTTTTGTCTTTTATCTGCTGGTGGGGGGCAAGACCTTCTGCGCCTGGGCCTGCCCCTACGGTGTGCTCAGTGAGATCGGCGAGTACTGGCATCAGCAGCTGGTCCGCAAAAAGATCATCAAGGAGCGGAAATGGGATCCGAGGATCCGTTTCGCCTTCTGGGCGGTCTTTCTGATCGTGACCTTCTTTGACGGGATTCTGGTTTTCGAGATCATCAATCCCATCGGGATCTTGAGCCGATTCATCGTCTACGGCTGGAGTCTGGCGATCGTCTGGGTCCTGGTGATCCTGGCTTTTGAGGTCTTCTACTCCCGTCGCATGTGGTGCAAATATATCTGTCCCGTGGGAACGACTTACAATCTGGTCGGATGGATCAGTGCGACGCGGGTGCAGTGGGATATGGAGAAATGCGACCACTGCGGTGCCTGTCTGGATGCCTGCTTCGAGAACCACGTCATCGAGTTCACCAAGCCCAAATATGACAAGGAACGCAAGGAAAAAGGGATCAGCAAACAGCTTGTCGTCAACGGCGACTGTACCCTCTGTGCCCGTTGCTTCGATGTCTGCCATACCGACGCCTACAACTACACCTTCCGATTGAAGGATCTGATTTGAGCCCCATCGTCGAGATCAGCAACGTCCGCAAGAAGTTTCTGGGCACTCCGGTCCTGGACGGCATCACACTGAAGATTGAAGCCGGGGACCGTATCGCGATGCTGGGTCCCAACGGGGCGGGAAAAACGACCCTGGTCCGTTCAATGCTGGGCTTCTACCATCTCGATGCCGGGACGATCCGAGTCCTGGGCAGGGATCCGGTTCGGGAGCGGGTCGAGGTTCTCAAGGCTATCGGTTTCATTCCCCAGCTGCCGCCTCCGGTCAAGCTGAGCATCGATGAGCTTCTCATGTATGTGGAGCGCAGCAGCGGCGTCGCCGCAGAGGCGGTGACGGCCCAGGCGGGCCGGATGGATCTGGATCTCAAGGCCCACGCCTCCAAACCCTTTTTCAAGCTCTCGGGGGGGATGAAACAGAAGCTCCTCATCGCCATCGCTCTGGCACGGCGGAGCCGGCTCTTCGTCTTTGACGAACCGACCGCCAGTCTCGATCCCAAGGCGCGGGAGCTCTTTTACCGGCTTCTGACGGAGCTCGATTACGACTATTCGGCGATCTATATCACCCACCGCCTCGAGGAGTTGGAGGGGCTGGTCAACCGCAAGGTCTATATGGAACTGGGAAAGGTGGTCGAGGATGAACCGATCACGGCGTGATTTCTGCCTCCTTGCTCTGGCGGTGTTACCGATCCTCGTCGGATGCAAAGAGCGGAAAAAGGGGATGTTTGAACCGGTTCACTGGGACCGGGATGTCTGCGAACGCTGCAAAATGGTCCTGAGCGAACGCAAATATGCCGCCGAAATCATCAACCCCGACACCGGCAAAGTCTACAAATTCGACGACATCGGCTGTGCGACCCTCTGGCTGGAGGAGGAGCATATCCCCTGGAAGGACCGGGCCAAAATCTGGGTGACCGATGCCAAAACCGGCGAGTGGCTCGATGCGAGGAAGGCCCTCTATACCGCTGACTCGATTACGCCGATGGCCTACGGGATCGCCGCCTTCAACGCAAAAACCTTCCCCAAAGGGCACAAGGTGCTGCACTTCGAAGATGCCGTTCGGGTGATCCGCAGAATCGAAGAGAAAAACAATCAACTGAGAGGTGTTCAACCGTGAAAAATCTGCTGCTGGTGGCCTATCTGGATATCCGGGAGTCCCTGCGATCGAAATGGTTCTATGTCTATGCGGTGGTCTTCGGGGGACTGATGGGGCTCTTTTTTATCAGCGGAATCACCGACTCGGTGGTGATGGGCTTTACCGGGCTGAGCCGTCTGCTGCTGGTCTTTATGCAGGTGACCATCATTATCCTGCCGATTTTCATCCTCATCACCACCGTCAAATCGATCTCTGCCGATCGGGAGAGCAATATTCTGGAGTATATGCTCTCTTTCCCTATCTCATTGCGGGATTACTACTGGGGGAAGTTCCTGGGACGCTTCGTCACAGTCTTTGTCCCGGTCATCGGCGCGCTGATCCTGGGGATCGGCTGGGGGGTGCTCAAAGGTGCGGCGATTCCCTGGGCAATGGTGTCACTCTATTCGGCCCTGATCTTCGCGCTCTGTATCGTCTTTCTGGGAATCGCCTTTTTCATCTCCACCACGGTCAAATCCCACGATATGGCGCTGGGGATCGCTTTTATGACCTGGATCGTGCTGCTGGCCTTTATCGATGTGGCGCTCATCGGACTGATGATGCAGAACCGGGTCTCTGACGGCGTGATCATCACGATCGCGATGCTCAATCCCATGGAGGCTTTCCGGATCGGGGCAATCGCCCTGTTTGATCCCGAACTGACAGTGATCGGGCCGGTGGCCTACTATCTGCTCGATTCGCTGGGGCATACCCTCTTGATGCTCTATGCGGTTTTCTACCCGATCGTTCTGGGAATGGTATTTGCCTTGCTGGGTTATACTCTGTTCAGAAGAAAGGATCTGCTGTGATCGGGCAAAGTCCTGGACGGAATATCAAAAATTGAAGATTGAAGATGGAGGATGGAAGATGAAAAGATTGACGTTTTTTATGCTGATCGGGCTTTTGCTGAGCGGTACCGCTGTGATGGCGGAAGAGGGGAACACTACGATACCTTTGGTCCAAACGGCCCCTGCCGCTTCGGGTTGGAGCAACGGCCTCGATCCCGTCTACGCAATTCCACTGGACAAATTACCGAAATTCACCGCAGAGATGGTGCTCAAAAACGGCAAAAAGATCCGATTCGCTTCGGTCAAAGCGATGCTCAATTTCTACTATCATCCGGAAAAGTATCCTCTGTACAAAGTGAGAAGCCGGAAAGCGGTCAAGACAATGTTTGTGCAGGACTATCTCAGCGGAGAGAAGATCCCGCTTCAGAAGGCCTGGTATGTCTTCGGCTCCCGTCTCATGGGACCGCACGGGGATGATCTGATCCCTCTCAGCAGCCGGACCCGGGCCGAGCTCTTTGTCAAGCGCTATGGCGGAACCAAAATCATGAGCTTCCAGGAAGTGGGTGACAAAGGATATGGATTGGTCCATTATCTCGATATGATGTAGGGGATGGATAGTGAAGGGTGAATAGTGAATGATTACGGTTTGCGTTGCATTGCAACGCTTCTTTTTAAAGGACAAAAAGTGCCGGAGGCGCATATAATGACCACTGCCCACTGCCGATCCGCGAAGCGGATCCCAATGCCGTCGCCCTCGGCGACAACACCTGCGACATGAAGGGCGAAGCCCCGTCTTGCGTCTTGCGACTAGAAAAAAGGAGGATCCCATGAAACGACCCGAACCCCGTAACGAAGAGATCGAACTCAAAAACAACGTCTATATCGAGAGCGATACCGATCCCAAAGGGATCATCACCTACGCCAACGACTACTTTGCCGAAATCTCCGGTTATACCCCCGAGGAGCTGGTGGGTCAGCCCCACAACATCGTCCGTCATCCCGACATGCCTCGGATTCTTTTCAAACTCCTCTGGGACCGGCTCAAAGAGGGGAAGAATTTTATCGCCGCCGTCAAAAACCTGGCCAAGGACGGCCGCTACTACTGGGTCTTTACCGATTTCGAAACGGTACGGGACGAGCAGGGGAACATCACCGGTTACAAGGCGATTCGCAAAAAGATCTCCCATCATGTCACCGAAGTCCTCGACCCTCTCTACAAGAAATTGACTGAAATCGAAAAAGAGGGAGGCATGGAGGCCTCGGAGAAGTATCTCAACCAATTCCTGGCAGAGCATGGTGAGGACATCACCGTGGACAATCTTTTGGAGAATATCCACCGGCTCTATTGACTTTTTTGATCGTGTCGCGTCGATTATCCCCTCTCCTCGTCGTTCTCCTTTTCCCTGATTTGTCGGGGAAGGTGGATGACGAACGATGCTCCGAAATAGAATTGTTCCTCCATATCGAGGGTAAAGTGCCGATTTTTGACAGAGATCCTTCCACCCATTCCTTGGAGGAGCTGATGGGTCATGTAGAGGCCCAGTCCCGTTCCCTGGGCTTGGTGTTTGGTTGTGAAGTAGGGATCGAAAATTCTAGGGAGGATCGTGTCGTCGATTCCCCCGCCGCTATCAGTAAAAGTGAGTTTTACTCCGTCCCCATTTTCCTCCGCTTCTAGGAGAATGATGCGTTCTGTTTCATTGTTTTTGAAAGCATCTTTGGCATTGCTGTAAAGGTTGAGTAGACATTGCACCAACTCATTGGGATATCCGATGAGCTCGGAACTTACCCGATTGTGTATGATCAGTCTGATCCCATGTTTTTCTATACTGCCGTGTACCAGCCGGGAAAATTCCGCGATAACTTCTTGGATCTGATAGGATTTGAGTACATGGGTACCTCGAATGAAATCACGGAAATCGTCAATTGTCTGTGAAAGAAAATTGACTTGGTGTTTAATCTCATCGCATTGTCGGGAAAACTCGTGGTCATCTAACTTGTTGTGGACTTTTTTTATCTTGATCCCTGTCGCGATAGCGGAGATGACGCTCAGAGGCTGGCGCCACTGATGGGCGATGTTTCCGATCATCTCTCCCATAGAAGCAAGTTTGGATTGCTGAGCGATAATGTGCTCTTGTTCCTTGAGACGGCTTATATCAACTACATTGACAAGGCGTAGAGATTTTTTTCGGATATTTCGACCGAAAATGAGTGTATGGATCGGGGTATTGTCTGCACGGAGGAGTATCACTTCATAAGGGGTATCATAGGTCTTTTCATAATGTTCCCGCACCGCCTCAAGCGACTCAGGAGCGACCCAGTCGAAAAATCTTTTTCCGATCATCTCTTCTCGATGATCATAGCCCAACAATTTGAGGATGCTTTGGTTGACATCGACTACTTTACCGTTTTTTAGAAGAATAACTCCTTCAATCGTAGCATCGAGCAGTTCACGGGCTTCTTGGGCCGATTTGCGAAGCTGGTAATACCAAAACCCGCCAAAAAGAAGGACGAACCCTCCGACCCCCATAAGGGCATAGACGATGCGGGGATCGATCCCCTGGGCCTTGCGAGAGATATGGATATTGGTCCATTTGTTGAAAATGGCTTTGCCTTTTTCGGGGGGAAAGGCCGCGAGTGCCTTGTCGAGGATCGAAGCGAGCAAAGGGAGGTCTTTGCGTACGGCGATCGAAAGATCGTAGCGCATTCGGGTATAGCCGGCAATGGCCAGATCGTTGAGTTGATAGCGGGAGATGAAATAGGCGGCCACGGGGAGTGTGGCGATCGTGTAATCGGCTTTCCCCTCCATGACCGCCTGGAACGATTCGAGGTAGTTGTCGGTTTCGAGGATTTTGATGCCTGGATAGAGGCGGCGCATTTTGGAGATCAGCCCCGAGCCTTTTTTGCGGGCGAAGACTTTGCCTTTGAGGTCATCGAGGTTCCGCACGAACGGGGCGTCTTTGCGGGTGATGATTGCCAGATCATAGCGGAGATAGGGGCGGGTAAAAAGGGCGTATCGCTCCCGTTTGGGGGTTTTGATCGCCGCCGGGAGGATCATGCATTTTTTGGCTTTCAGATACTGTTGCGACTGACTCCAGCTTCGGGTGGGCACGTGCCGGAAGCGGATATGGAGCTTCTCTTCTATCCAACGAAGGGTGTCGATGGCGATTCCGGCCATACGGCCTTTTTCATCGAGGAATTCGATGGGGGTCCAGTTGGGGTTGTTGCACATGGTGATGACGGGGTGGGAACGCAAAAACGCGATTTCGGACGCATTGAGATCCATCGTACGATAATCGACCCATTTGACCGATTCGCTGTTGAACCATTTGCTTCGAAGGAGGGTTGCTTCCCCGGAAGTGACCTGATCCATCGTTTTTTGGAGAATCGAATGCAAAATAGTCTGGTCACTCCGTACCGCCATGCGTATCGTCCGATCAAGGCGTTGGTCCTGGACAATCGTGGCATATCGGAGCATCACGCCGAGTTTTTGCATCAATGTTGATACGGCGTTGTAGTCTCCCACTACCGCGTCTGCTTTGCCGTTGACGACTGCATAGATCGCCTGGGTCAGATTTCGGCAGTGAATCAGTTTGCTTCGGGGATAGTATCGGCGGAGGAAGCTTCCGATGTAATACCCCTCCGGTACGGCTATCCGTTTACCTCGAAGATCAGAGAGATTGTGAATACCGGGGGTATTGGAAAAAATTGATTTGCTGGCTTCTGCATAGGGATCTGTAAAAAGCATCCAGGCTTCACGTTTGGGTGTCTTGCGAATGTTGAGTATCACGTCGAGCGTTCCGTGGCGCAACATCCCCAGATACTCTTTCCAGCTCTTTCCTGTTATATAGTGGACTTGTATGTGAAGTTTATGTGCCAGAAGATTGAAAAAATCGATCGAATAGCCCTGTGGTTTACCGTCCTGATTGAAATTATACGGTGGCCAGTCCCGTTCATTCTGAGCAGAAATAATCGGATGATTCTCTAACCACTGATTTTCAGATGCTGTGAGAAACGGTATCGGTTTAAATTCCTCGTTGGTTGAAGCCATAAGAGGAAGCAGTATGATACAAAACAACAAAAGAGTCTGGCGAATTTTTATGCCGGGCATCGGCCCTCTCCAAGTGCATGGGGAGGCAAAGGCTTGGAAAAATGGTACCCCTGAAAACTGTCGACGCCGATTGTTTTAAGTTTTTCAAAAACCTCCCGTGAGCAGACGAACTCTGCGACAGTGCGTATTCCGAGTGTGTGGCTGAACTGGTTGATGGCCTGTACAATGGTTTCGGCCTGAGGAGATTGATGGATGTTTTGGATCAGGGAGCCGTCGATTTTGATGTAATCGGGATGAAGCTTGCGCAGATAGATAAAGTTTGAGTAACCGCTTCCAAAATCATCGATAGCGACTTCGCATCCAAGTTCTTGCATTCGGTTCATAAAGGTGATCACCCGTTCATAATCGCGAATATTTTCACTTTCCAGGATCTCAAATGTCAGGAGCTTCTCCACACCGAACAGTTGTATGTTTTCTATTAGCCATCGGGTGAATTCTTCATCTTCAATATTTTCTATTGTCAGATTCACGGAGAGCGGACATGTTTTGGTGCGGGATATCTCAAAGACTTTGGAGAGAATAATCCGGCTCAATTCCGAATAGAGTTTCATCTTTTTGGCCACATCCAAAAATTCACCGGGTAGATGGATCTTGTCTCCTTCGACAATCCGGACCAGTGCTTCATATTTGAGGATATTTTCATCGGCATCGACGATCGGTTGTAAAAACATTTGAACCTGATCTTTTTCAATCGCCTGCCGAATTTTCTTAAACCAGTACATATCATGTTGGTACTCTTCATCGAAACTATACTCGGGAGAGTAGGTTAGAAGGTTTTTTTTGGTAATTTTGGCCCGGCGAAGAGCCATACTGGCCTTTTCGATCGGTTTTTCGGTTCCCGAAGCGATCCCGATAGAGAGGCCCAGGCGAAACCTCAGTGGATATTTTTGCAGGGAAATCTCTTTTTGTTTCACTTCTTGCAAAAGGTCTTGAGCAAGTTTCTCGCAAAGAGACATTTCGATACATTCAGTGTTGTATAGAGCAAAAATGTCTCCACCGATCCGATAGACCTGATAATGCCGTTTGACGGCAAAGGCAGTCAGGAACTCGGCAAAACTTTTCAGGATTTCATTGCCGACCTCTTCACCGTAGATCTCATTGTAAGTGCGGAAGGCATCTATATCGGTGAGAATGATTCCGGAGGAAGGGGCTCCTGTGAGAGCTTCTCTTAATGCTTTTCGGTTAGGAAGACCGGTGAGAGTATCCGTATTGAGCTGTTGAAGGAGTTGAGAAGTCTTTTCTTCGACTTTTTGTTCCAGATGCAGATTGGTAACTTGGAGCTTATTACGCAAGAGGCGGTTTTCGATGAGGGCAGAGGCTTTTTGGATCGCTTTGACAAGCGCTTCGATATCGATCGGTTTTAGAATGTAAGCGGTGGCATCAAGTTCTATCGTTTGACGAAGATAATTGCTTTCATCAAAAGCTGTCGTGTAGATGACGGGAATCTCACGGTCAAGAGTGCGAATTTTTCGGATCATCTCTATACCGCTCATTTCGGGCATTAAAATATCGGTGATGATTAGATCAATGGTTTGGGAGTCGGAGGAGAAAATCTCAAACCCTTCTTTGCCGTTGGAGGCTTCGATAATCTCTTTGACAAAGGGAGCGATGGCTTCTTTGACGCTGCGTCGGACGTCCCCTTCGTCTTCGACATATAAAATCCGCAAATTTTTCAAGGTTGCAAAATCCATCTCCTCCCTTTCTGCCCCACAACGCTCTCCTTCCTGGTATTGTACTGCATATAAGCTATCAATTCAAACATGAGAACAGTTTTTGACGACAGGATTATCATGAGGTCCAATTCAGGTCTAACTCTTTTCTTCTTCTCCGACCGAAAAACGAGAGGAGTGTTTGGGATACAGATAATGGAACCTGCAACTACAATGTTTTTACATGTGTGTCTGTTACCGTAAGGTTGAGGAGGAATTTGTCCAGTCATGACATTTGTTTAACATCTTTAACACTCTCCTAACACTTCTTCTCTACAATGGTTCAAACCCTGTTCGGTGAAGGACTGATATGGGATTTAAGACGGGAAAGATGAAAGGGTGGTGGAGTGTCCGCAACGATTCTCATTCTGGAGGATGACAGACTTTTCAATGAAACCCTTTGTGATTTTCTGGAAGAGCACGGCTACAGCGTCTGTGGGCTTCTGGATCCCAAAAACGCCCTGGAGGCCTGTTATCGCCGCCGTTTCGACCTCTACCTGCTCGATATCAATCTCCCTTTCGAAAACGGTTTGAATTTTTTGCGATCGCTGCGAGAAAGCGGGGACGAGACGCCGGCGGTTTTTCTCACCTCCCGGGAAGATCGGGAATCGCTCATCGAAGGGTTTGGCATCGGAGCGGACGACTATCTGCGCAAACCGGTGGATTTGGAGGAGCTGCACGCACGGATTCAGGCGACCCTGCGACGATCCCGGGGGCCGATGCGGTTCGAATTGGACGGTTATCTCGTCGACCGTTCCCGTTATCGGATCTATCGCGACAGAGCGCCGGTGCCCATCGAGCGCAAACCGTTCGAGCTTTTGATCCTTCTGCTCCAGGCCCGAGGGGAAACGGTCCGCACCGAAACCATCGCCTCGACCCTCTGGCCGGCGGCGCAGGAGGCGAGCTACGGGGCGATCCGGGTCTATGTGACCCGGCTCAAAAAGCTCTTCGGCGACCGGATAGAAAACGTCCGAGGGGTGGGGTATCGGTTGATTTTGGACGAGGAGGCGTGATGATGAATATCCATTGGCTCAAGGAGATCGTCGATTGGGGGATTCTGGGGCTGCTGGCGTTGATGGGCTTTCTGGCGTTGTGGGCCTATTTCGAGCGGCTGCTCTTTTTTCGGCAGGTCGATCTGCGCCGCTACCGGCACCGGGAGGAGCTGCAGATCGATCTGACCAAGCGGGTCGATCTGATCGCTTCGATCGCTTCGAGCGCTCCCTATGTGGGATTGCTGGGGACGGTGCTGGGGATTCTCATCACCTTTTATCTACTGGGGCAGACCCGGCAGATGGATGCGGGTTCGATCATGAGCTCATTGGCCCTGGCGCTCAAAGCCACGGCGATGGGGTTGGTAGTGGCGATTCCGTCGATGCTTTTTTACAACCATTTGACCCGTAGGATCGAAGTACTGCTTGGCCGCTGGGAGGTTCTGCAAAACGATGCAGCGTAAGAAGTTCGATTCGATCAACGTGGTGCCGATGATCGACATCATGCTGGTGCTGCTGGTGATCGTCCTGACCACCGCGACCTTCATCGCCAAAGGGATCATCCCCCTCCAGCTTCCCACCGGCAAAAGTGCCGAGCACTTCCCGCCCAAGCAGCCCATCCGACTCCTGGTCAGCGCCTCCGGGGAGATCTATCTCAACGACCGTCCCACCGATCTGGCGGGGGTCGCAGTCCGGCTCGAGACGATGGATCCCAAAAGCCCCGTGTTCCTCTCCTGCGATAAAGCCGCCCGTTACGAGCACTTCGTCGCGGTGCTCGAGCGCCTCAAAGCGCTGGGCTTTTCCAAGATCAACATAGTGACGCGGAAATGACCGGGCGGGTCGCG
>NZ_WFQN01000052.1 GCF_015487065.1 Nitratifractor sp. | reverse complement strand
GGGGAAGATGACCCCTTTGTCATGGAGATGCCCAAATACCGCCTGCCCTCTCTCAAGCTGATCTATCATATCGTGGCCGGGCAGTCGATGGACTATCTGCGCAAGGCGGGGACCTTTATCCTTTTCGCTTCGGTCCTGGTCTGGTTCGCAAGCAACTACCCGAAAAATCCCGAGCTTGAAAAGCGCTTCGAAGCCAAGATCGCTCAGGCGGCAACTCCTCAGGAAAAGGCTAAATTCCAGGGCAAGCTTCAGGAGGAGCTTCTGGCCCAGAGTTATCTGGGTCAGGTGGGCAAGGCGACCCAGCCCTTCTTTGCCCCTCTGGGCTTCGACTGGAAGCTGAGCGTCGCTCTGGAAGCGGGATTGGCGGCGAAAGAGGTGGTGGTCTCGACCCTGGGGGTTCTCTACTCTCTGGGGGACAGTGTGGATGAGACAGCCCATTCGCTCCAGGAGCAGCTGCGTAAGCATATTACGCTGCCCGTCGCGTTGGCTTTTATCGTCTTTGTGATGCTCTATATCCCCTGTTTCGCCGCGATGGCCGTTTTCAAGCAGGAGACCGGCAGCTGGGTCTATCTGGCTTATCTCTTTGTCGGGACCACGGGCGTCGCCTGGGTCTTTAGCTTCCTGACGTATAATGTCGTCAAACTATTGGTCTAAGGAGCGGGAAAGATGCAACTGACAGAATTGAAAAAGGGGGATCGTGGAACGATTCTCCGGATCCAGGCTGATCCGGAGCTTCGCAACCGGCTCCACTCCTTCGGCATCATCCCCGGAGAGGAGCTGGAGGTCAAGGGGTGTTCCCTGGCCCGACAGACCATGGAAATCGATGTGGACGGAACCCTGATCGCCCTGCGCAAAGAGGAGGCGGAGAAGATCGAAGTAGAGAAAGAAGCCCCCGGCGCCAATTCATGAGTGGCTACACACCGTTTCTTTTCTCCTTAGTGTATACTATTGTCATCAAAATTTCCCGAAACGGTTAGACTCCTATGAAAAAACTGACAAGCCTACTCATCCTTTTGCTATCGACTACACTCTTCTCGCCTGCCGGTCCGCTGGATTTCGGCCAGAGCAGTGCCGAAAGTGCCTTTGTCGACCGGGCCACTTCGGCTCTGCAGAAACGGGTCAAGGGGTATCCCGGGGTGGATCGGCTCTACCACGAACTCTTCTACACCCCGGTCTGGATCGGGCGCAAAGCACCGACTCCCTTTGCCAAAACACTGCTGGATCGGATCGAACATGATCAGACGATCCCTCCGGTTTTGGGGCTCAATGAAGAGGCCGCCAAACTGCGGAAGCAGCTCAACGAGCTCTACGCCTCCTCTGCCGATCTTAAGCGCAAAATCGAGATGGAGCTGGCTCTCAGCCGCCTCTATGTCAATTATATGCACTACCTCCTTTACGGAGGGATCGACTGGAAAGCTTTCGATGCCAAGCTGGCAGAGCTCACCAAGCAGTACAAGATCAAAGTGGGCTGGGAACACTATCGCCCCAAAATGACGCCGGCCTCTTTGCTGGTCGAGGCGACGATCAGCGGTGATCTCAAGAGTGCTTTCAAAAAGGCCGAGCCCAAACGCTTCAAATATGCCAAGCTCAAAAGGGCATTGGTACGCTATCTCGACATCGCCAAAGAGGGGGGCTGGAAGCCTCTCCCTCCTTTCAAGGTGATCAAACCGGGACAGAGTCATCCCGCCATTCCCCTGATCCGCCGTCATCTGATGATGGTCGGCGATCTGCCTGCCGGAAGCGCGAATGATTCTCCGCTCTATGACGAAACACTGCAGAAAGCGGTCAGACGCTTCAAGCTGCGCCACGGCCTTCCCGGGACGCCGGTCATTGACCGCCAGACCCGGCGTTGGTTCAATGTCCCGGTAGAGAAGAATATCGCCATGATGCGGCTCAACCTGGATCGGATCAAATGGATCTGGCGCCAGGAGGCCCCGGTGCGGATCGAACTCAATATTCCGGCTTTTCGCCTCTACTTCTACGAAGGGCACCATCTGGTGGATACCATGCGGGTGATTACCGGCAAACCCAACCACCCCACCCCGGTTTTTCACAATACGATGAAATATATCGTGGTCAACCCTTATTGGAAGATCCCCGAGAGTATCGTTCGATCCGAGATGCTCAAACATCTTGTCAAAGATCCCTACTATTACGAACGCCGCGGTAAAGTGCTTCGGGCCGACTGGGATGAGAATTCTCACCGCATCGATCCCGGAACGGTTAATTGGTCCCAGTATGTAGGGAACAACAAGACGATTCCCTATCGCTTTATGCAGGTTCCCGGTACCTCCAACGCCCTGGGCAAGATCAAATTCCTCTTCCCCAACAAATACTCGGTCTACATCCACGACACTCCCGGCAAGCGGCTCTTTTTCCGAAGTACCCGGGCCTTCAGTCACGGCTGTATGCGGATTCAGAAACCTAGAGAACTGCTCAAGGTTCTGGCTCTCTACAATGACAACATCGACGTCGAAGAGATTATGGAGCAGTTGGGGACCCGGATCAAACAGACCATCTCGCTTCAGCACGAAATTCCGGTGGATATCGTCTATCTCACCGCCTTTGTAGATGACTACGGCAACCTCAATTTCCGCAAGGATATCTACGGCTACGATCGGTTCCAGATGGCACACTACGCCTACAACCCCAAAAACAAAACGAAACAGTCTTCAGAATAACGAAGACAAATTCCGATAACTCAGACAAGAAAAACCTTTAGCGTGACAGCGCCATGGGCCCCGATCACCAGGGCCTGTTCGATATCGGCGGTTTTGGAAGGGCCGGCGAGGAAGAGGCCGTAGGCGATCTTGGAGAGGTCGAGGGCTTCGTAGGCTTCCTGCATCGTAGCCACCAGCGCTTCCCTTGGTAGAATCAGGGCCAGATTCTCCGCCAGAGTCAGCACGGAGCGGGGATAGTCTTCATTCCACTCCACCCAGACCGCTCCGTTCTCCGCTACCCCCAGTTTCCCTTCGAGAATCGCCAGATCCCAAGAATGCTTGCGGTCAACTTCCGTTCCGGGAGAGGGAGCCTGCCGGGTATCGAAGATCTCTTTCGCTTCGGGGAAGTTCCGGGCAAGCATCGACTCGAGCTCCGCGGGATCGTTTAGGAGTTTGGGCTGCCCTCCGGCTGCTATGAGTGCTTCGGCGAAGGAGGAGATGAGGTCATCATTCTGCCGGAGCGGGTGCGGGAGTCTCGGTCTGACGGCGGGGGACCTTCTGCGATCGGAAAGGCGTTGCAGGATCTTCTCTCTGGCAGTCATTGTTTGTGCTCCCTGTAGAGTCGGCTGAAGGATCTCCGGGCGGGACGGGGCATCTCATGTTCCCGCCCCCAGAGGTTGAAACGGTTGTAGACCCAGGAACGGGGAAGTCTCGGCAGGAGCGATCCCAGGATCCCCATGAGGGTTCGCCGCAATCCAGGATAGCGCAGGAAAAGCGCAGCGGCCTTGAGACCCCGGCGTTTGCCTCGGTATTCGGGGACCCGGATGCAACGCTCCCGCTCCCGATAGAGCTGACGGTGCAGATCGATGCGGACCGGACAGACCAGATCGCAGGAGCCGCAGAGGGTGCAGGCGAAGGGAAGCGAGGCGTATTCGCGGCAATCGCGGGCTCCCGCCAGGGCCGAGCCGATAGGGCCCGGTACCACGGTACCGTAGCTGTGTCCGCCGCTGCGACGGTAGACGGGACAGGTGTTCATGCAGGCGCCGCAGCGGATACAGGAGAGGAGCTTCTCCTGCCCCTCTGCCAGCAGACGGCTGCGGCCGTTGTCCACCATGACGACGCAGAGCCGTCCGCCCGGTTTGGGGCGCAGAAAGTGGGAGGTGTAGGCGGTGATCGCCTGCCCGGTGGCGCTGCGGGCCAGCACCCGGGTGAAGATGCCCAACTCCCGGGCCGAGGGGATTACCTTCTCCAACCCCATGCAGGCGATGTGCAGATCGGGGAGGGCCGTCCCCAGGTCGGCGTTGCCTTCGTTGGTGCAGATGACGATACCCCCCTCCTCGGCCAGGGCGAAGTTGACCCCCGTGATGGCCGCATCGGCCTCGAGGAATTTCTGCCGCAGATGGCTTCGGGCCGCGCGGGTGAGGCGAAAGGGGTCGCTCTCCGCCGGATCGGTTCCCAACTCCCGGGCGAAGATCTCGGCGACCTGCTCTTTTTTCAGATGGATCGCCGGCAGGACGATATGGCTGGGACGATCTCCGGCTAGCTGGACGATGCGCTCTCCCAGGTCGGTATCGGTCACTTCGATGCCGAAGGATTCCAGGTAGGGGTTGAGGCCGCACTCCTCGGTGAGCATCGATTTGCTCTTGACCACCCGTCTCGCCCCGTGCTCTTGCAAAAGTTTCGCCACGATCTGCCGCAGCTCCCGGGCGTCCTCGGCCCAGTAGACTTCGAGGCTGTTGGCTTGGGCCCGGGCTTCGAAACGCTCCAGATAGTAGCCCAGATGTTCTAAGGTGTGGGTTTTGATCGTTTCGGCGGCTTGGCGAAGCTCTTCCCACTCCGGAAGCGCTTTGACGGCGAGATCCCGTTTCTGCCGGACGTGCCAGAGGGCTTGGTCGTGCCAGCGGGCTCTTTCGGGATTTTGGAGGAACGCCGCGGCGTTTCGGGCATGATCAATCATCGCTAAGCTCCGTGCGGCCTGCCAGGATCTCGGCGACGTGGAGGAAACGCATCGGCGTTCCGTCCCGCCTCGCCAATCCCTCCATGTGCATCAGGCAAGAGCGATCCACCCCCGTCATGATCTCGACCCCCTGTTGCCGATGGTCGGCGATGCGGTCTCTGCCCATCATGGCCGAGACCGCCCACTCCTGCACGCTAAAGGTCCCGCCGAAGCCGCAGCATTCATCCCGGGCGGGATCGACGATGGTGATCCCCTCGACCCGGGAGAGGACCGCTTTGATCTTGGAGAAATGGGGGATAGTGAGCTCGCTGGGAGCTCCCAGCCGTAGTTCCCGTAGGGCGTGGCAGCTGTTGTGCAGACCGACGCGATGAGGGAAGGGGTGCTTCAGTTGAAGCTTTTCGACTCCCACAACATCATGGAGAAACTCGCAAAGTTCGAAGAGTCTGGGGGTCAAAGCTGCCAGGCGATCGGCCTCGACGAGCCCTTCGTAGCGATGGCGCACCGTGGCGATGCAGCTGCCGGCGGGAGCCACTACATAATCATAGTCTTCGAAAGTTGCGACGAAGTGGCGGGCGAAACGGGCGCCCTCTTTTCGCAACCCGTTGTTGAGAAAAGGCTGGCCGCAGCAGCGTTGTCCTTCGGGATACACCACCTCAAAGCCGTGGGCTTCTAGCAACTCCAGGGTGCTCAACGCCACCTTGGGATAGAAGTCGTCGATATAGCAGGGGACGAAAAGCCCTACCCTCTTCCTCCTCCCGGGATGGTGCATCTTCTCTCCTCGCTTTTTGGAAAGTATAGCAATCCGTTACAAAAAGCTCACCACTTCGTCGAAGGGACGCCGTTTTTTCTTCGGCGGATCTTGGAGACGGTATCCCAGGGGCAGAAGCAGTGTCGTGCGCTCCTTTTTTCGATTCAGGCCAAGGATCGAATCGACCTTTTCGGGTTCGAAACCTTCGATGGGGCAGCTATCGATGCCGATAAGTGAGGCATAGATCATCATATGGTCGGCGGCGATATAGCACTGTTTGGC
>NZ_WFQN01000051.1 GCF_015487065.1 Nitratifractor sp. | reverse complement strand
GGCCCGACGCTGCCCGAATGGCGGCAGCTCTATCTGGACCTTCCCGGTTTCGGCCAGAGCCTCAACGAACGTTTCCTACGCACCGCCGATTATGCGGCCATTGTCCGAACCTTCCTGCAGGAGATCGGCATCGCCCCAAGGGTCATTGCCGGCCACTCCTTCGGCGGCAAGGTGGCTACATTGCTGGACCCCGACTGTCTGGTGCTGCTCTCCTCGGCGGGCGTCCTCGTCCCCAAGCCCTTCTCGGTCCGGGTTAAGATTGCTCTTTTCAAGGCGCTCAAGCCTTTGGGGGCAAGCCGTCTGCGAAAACTCTTCGTCAGTGAAGATGCCAAAGAGATGAACCCGGGGATGTACGAGACCTTCAAGGCCACCGTCAACGAGGATTTCGAGGAGAACTTCCGTCGCGTCCACGGCAAAGCGCTCCTTTTCTGGGGACGGGAAGATACGGCGACACCCCTTTGGACCGGGAAACGGATCGCCAAGCTGATCCCCGATGCCGATTTGCATCCGATGGAGGGGGACCACTACTTCTTCCTTCGCCCCGAAAACGCCGCCTTCGTCGCTGAAACCGTCGAGAAAGAGTGCGGGGAGGAGTGAGGAGTGAATATCCGTCGTTTGATGCGTGCTAAGTGCTATGTGCTAAGTGCTAAGGGTGGAGACGTTGCAAAGCAACGTCAACCAAAACTATTCATCATTCATCATTCACCATTCATCAATTCGTGGGATCGCAATCCCACGCTACGGCCACTCATTAAAAATCCGTTACTAGTTACTAGTTCCTCGTTACTAGTTCCCTCATTCCTCATTCGGAGCAAACCATGCCGCTAACCCTTGTCAACCTTCTCGCCTATTTCCTGATGCTGGGGATGCTGGGCTATTACATCATCACGACATTGCAGTGGTACAGCTATCGGTTGGAGCGGGTGATTTTCCACCACACCAAGCCAGTCTGGAACTATCTCTACTTCCTGCTTCCTTTTGTGAGCTATGACTTCGTCATGGCGGTGACCCGGCAGCGCTACGGTTTCGTAGTGACGCTGCTCTATCTGCCCCTTTTCATCCACTGGGTTCGGGGGATCGACAAAAAGCTGGTCTTTACCGGCCGGGTCAAGCGTTTTTTTGCCGCGTTGGCACTTTTCGCGATTTTCCTGCTGCTGGTTTTCAAAATCTACAGTGTCTTTGTCCCCATCCTGCTGGCCTGGCTGAGCTCCTTGGCGATCGAAAAGATGCTTTTCGGTGCTTTCTACCGCCGGGCGCAGCGGCGTCTGGAGTCGATGCCCGATCTCACGGTAGTAGGGGTGACCGCCAGCTACGGCAAGACCAGCATCAAAAACTTCCTGGCGACCATTCTGGGAGAAAAGTATCGGGTCTACGCCACGCCCCGCTCCGTCAATACCCTGGGCGGAGTCATGAAGGATGTCAACGAGGAACTCCCCGAGGGAACCGAGGTCTATGTAGTGGAGATGGGGGCGAGGGGTGAGGGGGACATCGAGGAGATCACCCATTTCGTCCGGCCCCACTATGCCGTCGTGGGCAAGATCGGCCCGGCCCATATCGAATATTTCAAGACCCTGGAGCGGATCCGGGATACCAAGATGGAGATCCTCCGCTCCCCGAGGCTCAGAGAAGCCTGGGTTCACGAGAGCGCCCAAGTTCAGCCCACCGACAAGATCCATATTTTCGGTCCGGAGATTCGTGATGTGGAAGCGACACTGGAAAGGACCTGCTTTACTTTGGAGGGGGAGCGCTATTGCGCCAAAATTCTGGGAGCTTTCAACGCCGTCAACCTGGCGGCGGCGATTCATGTGGCCAGGGCTCTGGGGCTCACCCCCGATCAGATTCGCGCCGGCCTGGAACAGATCGCTCCGGTTCCCCACCGGCTCCAGCGGATCGACGCCGGGGGCAAGGTGATTCTGGACGACAGCTTCAACGGCAATATCGACGGCATGATGGCCTCCTTCGACCTGGCGTCCACCTGGCCCGGACGCAAGGTACTCATCACTCCGGGCCTGGTCGAAGCCGACGAGACCCTCAACGAAGAGGTGGCGAGGCGTGCCGACGAGATCTTCGACCGGATCATCGTCACGGGAGATCTCAACTACGCGATTTTCAAAAAGATCGTCTCTCCCGAGAAGCTGCGGCATCTGGAGAAAAAGTCCGAGATGGAGCAGATGCTGGTGGAAGAGACGGCACCGGGTGATCTGATCCTCTTTGCCAATGACGCACCGAGTTTTGTCTGAGAGTTTTTTTAATTGTAGGTTCGGGGAAAGCTCCGTCATTCCGGGCTAGACCCGGAATCCCGGGATTAAAATGCCCATTTTGCCGTAGATCCTGAATCAAGTTCAGGATGATACAAAGAGATTGTTTCGGTTTTTCAGAGCACTCAATTCTCATCGCTCTACTGCAGAGCGAAATGCCGCTCCGGCCCTTCGCCGTCGTCCAGGACCTCTTCCCCTTCCGCTACCATCAGCTGCAGATCGTTGTTTTCGATGGAGACGTGGGGAGTTCGGGTTGCCCCCTCTTTGACGAAGCGGATCAGGCCTATGTCGACTTGACCGGAGCGTAGGTAAATGAGAGAGCCGAGATTCCCCCGATAGTCGTTGAAAGTGACCGGTCGGGTGCCGCGTCTGCTGTCCGAAACCCAGAGGCGGCAGACTGATTCCTGTGGGATGCTGAGTGTGAAGCGGGCTTTGCCCCCGCCGTAGGCATGGCTGCGAATTTCATAACTCCTCCCCTCGTCACAGGTAAAAAGTAACGTTGTCGGTGAAGCGGTCTCTCCGGAAACGACGGCTTTTTCTTTAGCTTCGATTGAAGAGAGTGTCGAAGTCTCTTGACAACCGTTGAGGATCATTCCTGAAACCATCAAAGCGTAAATAAATGATCGACGTTCCATAAAAGCTCCTTTGATGAAATCGTAACGCCGGATCATTACTCGTGTATGTCTTTAGTGAATAAGAAGTGAGGAACCGATCTCGCTCCCACCGTCCCCGGCGAGAGCACATGTCTATCGACTAGCGACTACAACCCTTTGAGAACGAGCTGGTAAAGGTATTCCACCTCATTTTCCTCCAGCCAGGCGGTCTTGCCGGTTTCGAAAAAGCTTTCAATCTTCTTTCTCAGAAGAGCGGGGCCGTAGATGCACTGGGGGTGGGCCGGAAGCAGAGCGGTCATCAGGGCGATCTCTTCCCCCAGGGGTTTTTCACAGATATAGCAGTTTGCCGGGGGATGGAGGCGGCCTTCGAAGTGCAGGAGCCGGTGGGCTGCTTCGCAGATAATCCGTTTGGGGTTCTGCTTCTCCCAACGTCTGGACGCATCCAGCAGCAGATTGAAATAGAAGGGGTCCAGGGTCTGGGCATCCCGCAGGTGAGGCTCAAAGAGGCCGATAAACTGCTGCCAGAGCATCAAGCGGTTGCGCCGATAGAGCCAGGGAAATCCCAGATGGCTCACCCGACGTAGCCGCGGCATGAAGCGGCTCTCCTCTTCGCTTTCGTAGTCGATGAGATAGCCCAGCTGCAGAATCGAATGCCTCGCTCCATAGAAGCGGTAATAGCTCTGCAGGGCCTGCTCCTCCAGAAGGGTAACGATGAGATCCTCGTTTTTGGCGGGGCGGAGGGAGACGATAAAACCTTTCATGGAGAGGGGACCTCTCCATGAAAGAATTGAGGATTGAGGATTGAGGATTGAGAGTGATGGTTATATATAAAAAAGATATTCTCTAATTCTCCATTCTCCATTCTCAATCCTCAATTCAAAAGCGAAGCTGTCTGTAATCCACTTTTCGATAAAATCTAGGGCTTTTAGGGAAACACAGGACCCTACTAAAATACTCTTTAAGGTTGGCTTATGAGAGATCTCTTTACCGCTTTCAAGGACAACTGCGGCTTCGGTCTGCTGGCGTCCATCGACAATATCCCCTCTCACAAAAATCTCGACGATGCCGTCACGGCGCTCTCCCGGATGATGCACCGGGGAGCCATCGCCGCCGACGGCAAGACCGGAGACGGCAGCGGGCTGCTCCTCTCCATTCCCCGGAAATTCTTTGCCAAAGAGGCCAAGGCAGCGGGAGTCACCCTCCCCGAACTCTACGGTGTGGCGATGATCTTTCACCGTCATCCCGAAGATCTGGAGACGGTCCGGGAGATCTGTGAAGCGAACGATCTGAAAGTCTCCTTTGAACGGGAAGTTCCTCTCGACACCAACGCCTTGGGAGAACAGGCACTGGAGACGCTGCCGATCATTACCCAGATCTTCGTCGTCCCCAACTCTCTGGTGGGCACCCGGCGTTTCGACGCGCTGCTCTACCTCTCCCGCAAAGAGATCGAGCATCGCCTCGCCGGGGATCCGGACTTCTATATCGCCTCCTTCTCCTCCAGCGTCGTCTCCTACAAAGGGCTGGTGATGCCGACCCATATCAAAGAGTTCTATACGGATCTGCAGGATCCCGATTTCGAGATCGCCTACTGCCTCTTCCACCAGCGCTTCTCCACCAACACGCTGCCCCAGTGGCGTCTCGCCCAGCCTTTCCGGATGATCGCCCACAACGGGGAGATCAACTCCGTCACCGCCAACCGTTTCAACGCCGAGGCCAAGAGCGAGCATATCATCAGCGATGTCTTCAGCCAGGAGGAGCTCAACCGGCTTCTACCCATCATCCAGTCGGAGATGAGTGACTCGGCCAGTCTCGACAACTTTTTCGAGTTCCTGCGCGTCAACGGGGTGGATTTCTTCAAAGCGGCAAGAGCTGTCATCCCCGCCCCCTGGCAGAACGCTCCCCATATGGATGCCGATCTGCGGGCCTTCTACGAGTACACCTCCACCGTTTTCGAAGCCTGGGACGGTCCGGCGGCGGTGAGCATGTGCGACGGCCGCTATATCGGCTGCGTCCTGGACCGCAACGGTCTGCGCCCCTCCAAATATATCGTCACCAAAGATCGGCGCCTTCTGATCGCTTCCGAGTACGGGGTGCTTCAGATCCCCGACGAGGAGATCGTGGAGCGGGGACGCCTGCAGTCGGGAGAGATGATGGGGGTCGATCTCAAATACGGCACCGTCCTCAAAAACGAAGATATCAATCAATACCTTAAGCATCGACAGCCCTATCGTCAGTGGTTGACGAGCAATATGGTCTATCTCCAGGAGTATATGAGCGATCCTTTTTCTACGGTCGAAACGCCTCCTGCGGAAGTGATGGAGGCGCGTCAGCGCTACTTCAACATCACCCTGGAGACCATTGAGCAGGTGATCGAACCGATGGTCAAAGAGGGCAAAGAGGCCACCGCCTCCATGGGAGACGATACCCCGCTGGCGGCCTTCAGCGAACGGCAGCGCAACTTCACCGATTTCTTCCGCCAGAAGTTCGCCCAGGTTACCAACCCTCCTATCGATCCGATCCGGGAACGGGTGGTGATGAGTCTCAATACCGGTTTCGGTGAGATCCGCAACATCCTCAATGAAGACGAAGAGCACGCCAAGCGTCTCAAGACTGTCTCTCCGATCCTCAGCTACGAAAAGCTGATCATCCTCGAAGAATTCGGTACCGAAAGCGATCCCAAATACGATCCCTGCTACAAAGCCAAGCGCTACTATACCGGTTTCCGCCAGGATCTGCGCAAGAGCCTCAATGAACTGGTGGAACAGATCGTAAAGGAGGTCAGAGAGCAGGGGATCCGTGCCATCATCCTGGATGACCATACTCTCAACGATCAGGTGATGCTGATGCCGATGCTGATGGTGGTCAGCCGCCTCAATCACGCACTGCTGGAGGCCAAAGTCCGCCATCTGGTGAGCATCGTCTGTGTCACGGGCGAGGTCTACGACTCCCACTCCGCCGCGGCGCTCATCGCCTTCGGCGCGTCGGCGATCCACCCCTACATGCTCTTCCAGACCGTTGCCCTGATCGAACGGCGGAAAAATCCCGAGGTGGATCTGGCCCCGGTGCTCAAAAAGGTCCGCAAAGCGATCAATGCCGGTCTGCTCAAGATCATGTCCAAGATGGGAATCTCTACCATCGCCAGCTACCGCAACTCCATGCTCTTCGATATTCTGGGCCTGGGCAAAGAGATCACCGAAGAGTGCTTCCCCCGTGCCAATGTCTTGCTGGGAGGTCTGGGCTACGCCGACATCGAAGAGCGGATCTGCCGCTTCCATGCCGAAGCCTTCGACCGAGAAACAAGCAACCGGATCTTCCCGCTCAATGTGGGCGGCTTCTACAAATATGTGGACGGAACCGAATATCACGATTTCGCCCCGGCGACGGTCCATGCCATCCACAAACTGGCCCAAAGCGGCAAAAAAGAGGATTTCGCCGTCCTGAAAAACCGCATCGAGAACCGGGACAAAAAGTTCATCCGGGACTTCTTCGAGTTTGCCAGTGACCGGGAGCCGATTCCCGTCGAAAAGGTGGAGCCTGTCGAAGCGATCTTCAAGCGTTTCTGCACGGCGGCGATGAGTTTGGGATCGATCTCTCCCGAGGCCCACGAGTGCCTGGCCGAGGCGATGAACCGCATCGGCGGCCGGAGCAACTCGGGAGAGGGAGGTGAAGACGCCGCCCGCTTCGGCACGATCAAAAACTCCAAGATCAAGCAGATCGCTTCGGGACGCTTCGGTGTGACCCCGGCCTATCTGCGCAGTGCCGAGGAGCTGCAGATCAAGGTGGCGCAGGGGGCCAAGCCCGGTGAAGGGGGTCAGCTCCCCGGCCACAAGGTCAACGATCTGGTCGCCCGGCTGCGCCACACTACGCCCGGCGTCACCCTCATTTCGCCGCCGCCGCATCACGATATCTACTCCATCGAGGATCTGGCGCAGCTGATCTTTGACCTTAAGCAGATCAACCCCGAGGCCAAAGTGGCGGTCAAACTGGTCTCCACCGCCGGGGTCGGAACCATCGCCGCCGGCGTCGCCAAAGCCTATGCCGACAAGATCATCATCTCCGGCGCCGACGGTGGGACCGGGGCCGCGCCCGTCGGTTCCATCAAGTTTGCCGGAAACCCCTGGGAACTGGGACTCATCGAAGCTCACAACGCCCTCAAGGCCAACGACCTGCGGGGGATGGTGGAGCTGGAGACCGACGGGGGGCTCAAGACCGGAATGGATGTGGTCAAAGCGGCCATCTTCGGCGCCGAGAGCTACGCCTTCGGAACCGGGGCTCTGACGGTCATCGGCTGCAAGATCCTGCGGATCTGCCATCTCAACCGCTGTACCGTGGGAATCGCTACCCAGGAGAAGAAACTCCGGGAACACTACGAGGGAAGCGTCGAGCGGGTCATCAACTACTTCACCCTTCTGGCGGAGGATGTTCGGGAGATCCTGGCTTCTCTGGGTTACCGGAGTCTGGGCGAGATCATCGGCCGTACTGACCTGCTCAAGGTCATCGACGACGAACTGGCCAAAAAGTTCGACCTGGAGAACTTGCTGGTGCGCCTCGACGGACCCGATACCCGTCAGGTACCCAGCAACGAGCCTTTCGATAAAAACGAATATGAAAAAGCGATCCTCGAGGAGGTGATGCCCGCCATCAAGAATCCTTCCGAGAGCATCGTTCTGGAGAAGGAGATCTCCAACCTGAACCGGAGCTTCGGAACGCTCATCTCAGGAGAGATCGCCAAATACTACGGTGACAAGGGACTGCCCGACAAGACTATCGAACTGCGTCTCAAAGGGACCACCGGTCAGTCTCTGGGGGCTTTCCTCAGCAACGGAGTCGCCCTTTATGTCCACGGCGCCGGCAACGATTATGTCGGCAAAGGGATGCACGGCGGACGGATCATCATTACCGGCGACAAGAGCGGAGAGGCCTTCTCCCTGGCGGGGAACACCTGCCTCTACGGCGCGACCGGCGGTAAACTTTATGTAGCCGGTCAGGTGGGCGAGCGCTTCGGTGTCCGCAACTCCGGGGCCGTTGCCATCGTCGAAGGGACGGGAGATCATCCCTGCGAATACATGACCGGCGGGGTCGTGGTGATCCTGGGCCGTACCGGAGTCAACTTCGGTGCGGGGATGACGGGGGGAGCCGCCTTCGTCTACGATGTGGAGCATGAGTTTGTCGAAAACATCAATCAGGAGCTTGTAGAAGCCCGTCGGATCGATACCGAAGATACCGATATCGAGCGCTACTATCTCAAAAAGCTGCTCAAAGACTATTACAACGAAACCCGCAGTCCCAAAGCCAAAGAGATTCTGGAGAACTTCCGGGTGGAGATCCGCAACTTCTGGCTGGTGCGCCCCAAAGATATGAAAGCGCCATTCAAGATGATCGTCGAGGAGGGAGAGTAAAATGCTGAGATTTTTCGAGCTGGAACGGATCGATGCCGTCAAGCGTAACGTGGTAGAGCGAATCAAGGATTTCGAGGAGATCTATGAGATCTTCCGTCCCGAGAAGGCGGCAGAGCAGGCTGAGCGCTGTATCCAGTGCGGTGATCCCTACTGTCATAACGGCTGCCCGCTGCACAACTTCATTCCCCACTGGCTGCGGCGAACGGCAGAGGAGGATCTGGAGTTCGCCTTCAATCTCTCCAACGAATCTTCTCCCTTTCCCGAAGTGATGGGCCGGATCTGCCCCCACGACCGCCTCTGTGAAGGTTCCTGTACCCTCAACGACGGCTACGGCGCCATCACCATCGGCTCCATCGAGACCTTTATCAGCGAAGAGGGGTTCAAACGCGGCCTGCGCCCCCGCTTTTCCGAAGAGAAGTGTGACAAAAAGGTGGCCATCGTCGGCGCCGGCCCGGCCGGACTCTCGGCGGCGACCTTCCTGCTGCGGGAGGGGGTCGATGTAGAGATCTTCGACCGGCAGAACCGCCCCGGCGGCCTACTCACCTACGGTATCCCCGGCTTCAAACTGGATAAGAAGGTGATCGACCGCCGGGTGAAGCTCCTGGAAAAGGCCGGCGCCGTCTTCCATCAAAACACCGAAGTGGGCAAGGATGTCACCTTCGCCAGCCTGGTGGAGAATTTTGACGCGGTCTTCATCGGTGTCGGTGCGACCAAAGGACGCCGTCCCGGGATCAACGGTGAAGATGCGCAGGGGTGCTACCTGGCTATGGAGTTTCTGGTGGATATCCAGAAGAAGCTCTTCGGTGAAGAGCGGGAGCACAACATCGAAGTCAAAGGCAAAAGGGTCGTAGTCATCGGCGGGGGGGATACGGCGATGGACTGCGTGCGGACCAGTCTGCGGGAACAGGCGGCGAGTGTCAAGTGTCTCTACCGCCGCGATGCCCACAATATGCCCGGATCACGCAAAGAGTACATCAACGCCAAAGAGGAGGGAGTGGAGTTTGAGTTCTACTGCTCCCCCAAAGAGGTGCTCAAAGATGAGAACGGCGCGGTGATCGGCGTGGAGATGGTCAAGACCCGTCTGGGCGAGCCTGACGCCAACGGCCGTCAGCGTGTCGAGGAGATCCCCGGCAGCGAGTTCACCGTCCCGGCGGATGTGGTGATCTTCGCTCTGGGCTTCGATCCCGTGAGCTATCCTTTTCTGGCAGAGAACGGCATCGAGACCGACCGATGGGGCGGGATCGTTGCGGATGAGAATTATGAAACGACTAAGGCCGGGGTTTACGCCGGCGGGGATTGCCACCGGGGGGCCGATCTGGTGGTTACCGCGGTTCGTGACGGTCGTGAAGCCGCCAAAGCCATGGTGAAAAAGTTCGAGGTCCAGTGCTGAGTCTCACGCTATGAATGATTTTTACCGGGCGGCCGTTGCCGCCGCCCATCAGGCCCGGGAGTTGTTGCTCTATCCCCAGGACGATTCGCTCTATGCCAAAAACGGCTTTACCGGCGCCGGCGGAGATCTGAGCAGCGGGTTGGATCTGGCGCTGGAGCGGATCTTTGTCGAGGCGCTGCACCCCTTTGGCCGGATCGAATCGGAAGAGTCGGGGCTGATCGGCGAGGGAGAGTCGACCCTGATCCTCGATCCCCTCGATGGCAGTTCCAACGCGCTGAGCCGCTTTCCCTACTACGGCGTCTCCGTCGCTCGGCTCAACCGCGAAGGTGTCCTCACCGAAGCCTTCATCGCCAACCTGGCCAACGGTGATCTTTTCCGTATCGACGAGGAGGGAGAGGCACTCCAGGGATCGCTGCTGAGTGAGGGATGGCGGCGGCCCGCTCCCGCCCCCCATCCCGAGATCGGCCTCTTCGAAAAAGCCTATGCCCAGCCCAAAATCGTCGCCGCACTGGATGAAGCGGGGCTCAAATTTCGCGCCCCCGGTGCCGTAGCCCTTTCTCTAGCCTATGCCCGCAGCGTCAACTACTTTCTCTTCGTCGGCCCTTTTCGCATCTATGATTTCGCCGCCGGATTGGCACTCTGCAAAGGGATGGAGATCGAGGTGGAGGAGGAGTATGTCATCGTCGCCAGAGAGCGGGAAACTTTGGAACGGATCCGTGGGATCGTTGTGAGTAACCAAACTAGGAACTAATAACTAGTAACTAGTAACTAGCAACCGAAAAGTGGGTGGTTGGGCGATTGGCAGTGAGATGAGCAATATTCATCGTTGCCGTTCGGCTAGATATTTCAGAGGAAAGGATCGAAAATGGCCAGCGGATTTTTCGCCCTCTTTGACGACATCGCCTCTTTGATGGACGATGTGGCGGTGATGAGCAAAACCTCCGCCAAACAGACCGCCGGGATCCTGGGAGACGATCTGGCGGTCAACGCCAATAAAGCGGCGGGCTTTCCTCCCTCCAGGGAACTGCCGGTGCTCTGGGCCATCACCAAAGGCTCCTTTCTCAACAAGCTCATTCTCCTGCCTATCGCCTTTTTCCTGAGTGCGTTTGCCCCCCAGGCTATCGTCCCGATCCTGATGCTGGGGGGACTCTATCTGGCTTATGAAGGTGGAGAGAAGATCCTTGAGTGGCTTTTTCACCGTGAAGAAGGTGAGGAGGCTGAAAAACTCTCTACCGAGGAAGTCGACCCGTTACAAGCGGAAAAATCAAAGGTCCGTTCCGCTATTCTCACCGACTTCATCCTCTCCATCGAGATTGTTATCATCGCCTTAGGGACGGTCAGTGACCAACCGTTGCGTGTCCAGATCCCTGTGGTGACGATCGTGGCCTTTTTGGCGACGGTAGGGGTGTATGGCATCGTGGCACTCATCGTTCGGATGGACGATATGGGTTTTGCTTTGATTCGCCACAGTCACGGCGAAGGTGTCGAGTCGAAAGTGGGGAGTTTTTTGGTGGCTCTATTGCCCAAAATCATCAAAACGCTCTCGATCGTCGGGACCTTGGCCATGCTGCTGGTCGCCGGCGGGATCTTCCTGCATCATGTGCCGCAGCTGCATGCGTGGTTTCACGCCTGGCCAGGACTGTTGGCGGAGCTGGTGATCGGGATCGCTCTCGGTTTTGCGACAGTTGCCCTGGCTTGGCCGTTTCGGAAGCGCCTTTGGCGCGGTCATTAGTCGATAGTCTCTAGTCGCTAGTTGATAGAACAGGGCTTTGCCCTGTATTCAGTCGCAAGCACGGCCCTTCAGGCCTCAGGTCACAAGTCGCAAGAAATCTCGCCTTCGGCGGTGGCATTCTCTCGTTCCCACCATCTTGGTGGGAACAACTCCCCGAGGCATGACGGCATGAAATGCGTATAGCGAAGATGCGGAAGTTCCGTAGTCGTTCCCACCGGGGACGGATGGGGACGAGAAAAGCCCAAGTGTAATCTGTTTCTAGTTACTAGTTTCCTAATTCCTCACTCTTCTTCCAGTCGGCTCCGACCGCTTCGGAGATATTCTCGAAGCCGTCGGCCCGCAGGAGCCGGATGAGACCCCGGTTGATCCGCTCGATGAGGGCGGGGCCTTCATAGATGAGCAGACTGTAAACCTGCACCAAACTGGCCCCCATGCGGATACGGCGGTAGGCCTCTTCGGGACTGTCGATGCCGCCGACGGAGATCAACAGCGTCTTGTCGTGAAACTCCCGGCCGATGGCGGCGAAGAGCTCTCTAGATTTCTTCGTAAGCAAAGCGCCGCTGATGCCGCCGAAGTTCTGGGCGTTAGGAGTGAGGGAGTAGTCGACGGTGGTGTTGGTGGCGATGATCCCGGCCGCTCCGGCCTCCACGGCGACACGGCAGAGCTCCAGGGCCTGTTCGGGGCTCATATCGGGAGCGATCTTGAGCAGGATCGGCTTGTCGGTGATGGAGCGCCCGATGCGAAAGACTTCCCGGATGAAGGCTTCGTTTTGCAGATCCCGCAGTCCCGGAGTGTTGGGGGAGGAGATGTTGATGACGATGTAGGTACCGTAGTCCCGGAAGGCTTTGAAGAGGGTTTCGTAGTCGTTCAGGGCTTCCTTTTCGGGGGTGAGCTTGTTTTTGCCGATATTGATGCCGATGGGGTAGTCGAAGAAACGCAGCCGCTTGAGGCGCTTGATCATGTGGTGGGCGCCTTTGTTGTTGAAGCCCATGGCATTCTGGATGGAGCGCTCCTCCACCAGGCGGAAGAGTCTGGGTTTGGGATTGCCGGGCTGGGGGCGGGGGGTGACGGTACCGATCTCGGTATAGCCGAAGCCCAGAGCGGGAGTGCCCCGCACATAGTCGCCGTTCTTGTCGAATCCGGCGGCCAGGCCCACCGGATTGCGGAAAGTCCGGCCCCAGAGGTTCTGCCGCAACACGGGGTGGTCGACGAAATAGCGGTCGATCATGGCGTTCCAGGCCGGGGGGCAGCAGGGGAGGGCTCTGAGCCCGAATCCTGCGACAGTATGTGCAGTCTCGGGATCGAGACGGAACATCGTCGATTTGAGTGTGTCATAACTGAAAAAGGACATTGGAAGCCTTTTTTTGATGAGATTATACCCTAATGAAAGCTCTGCTTTCGGATGGAGGATTGACGATGGAGAATGGAGAATTGTTTTTGAAAAACTGATTGGATACGATCTCGTCATCCTGAATTCGATTCAGGATCTATGCTTTGATGGCAATAATAAACCCTGGATTCCGGGTCAAGCCCGGAATGACGGATGTTTTTTGGCATACCCGACAGGTAGCACAAATAAACTACTGATCGTCACTGTAGACGTCGTTCATGTCGAAATCGTCTTCGGGTTCGATGACCGGGATCTTGTCCAGTTCGTGGGGATCGACGGTTTTGTCACTGAGATTGTAGTCTTTGCCTTCGTAAAAGGTCTTCTCTTTGGCATACTTTTTCTCTTTTTCCATCTGCTCTTTGATGTGTTTCTGGGTCAGGTTCTGATCGTTGGCGGGAGTGGTACGGTTGTCGTCTCCCGCCCAGAGCAGTGTCGCGGTGATCAGGATCAAAGGGAAGAGGCGTTTCATCATGCAATCCTTCCATTGGTACAATTGAATCTTCAGAAAACCGACTGCCTATCGTGTTGTCATCCTGAACTTGATTCAGGATCCACGACACAATGGATATTTAAGTCCGGAACGACTCAGGTCTTCATAGAATAAATTTATGATAATCATAACATAACTAGACTATTTACTCTCCATTTTGACAATATTGTGACGTTTGCGCCACTGGGGCAGCTTGGCCCTCGGGACGAACTCCAGGACGGTGGCGTTGATGCAGAAGCGCCTTTTCCCGCCGGGGGCGTCGTTGAAGACATGACCCAGATGGGCGCCGCTGGTTTTGGCGATCACTTCGGTTCGGTGCATGCCGAAGCTGTTGTCGGGCCGTTCGATGACGGCGCCGGGCTGTGCCCGGTAGAAGCTGAGCCAGCCGGAGTGGGAGTTGAAGCGATCTCGGGTATCGAAGAGAATATCCCCCGAGAGCTTGTCCACGAAGACCCCGTCTCCGACGTTTTTGAAGATGGCATATTTTTTGCAGAATCGCGGTTCGGTGCCGCGGTTGAAGGCGATGTCGTAGGCTTCGCTGTTCGTCCCCAGTTTGAAGGCCCCCAAGGCTTTGTAGAACTCCTTGGGGCTCAGGTAGCCGGTATGGGCCGCTACCTCTTTGCCGTCGACGACGAAGTAGATCGTGGGGGTGCCGATGACGGGGGTTTTGAGTTTGAAGCCTTTGATGCGGTCTTCGTGGGCGAAGCGCATGGGGATCGTCCCGTGGTAGCTTGAAGCGACCTTCTTTTTGAAGGCTTCGCAGTAGGGGCAGTTCTCGGCGTCGATGACCAGGATCTCTTTGCCCCCCATTGGAGTGAGGGCTTTGGTGT
>NZ_WFQN01000050.1 GCF_015487065.1 Nitratifractor sp. | reverse complement strand
GATCTACACGCGTAAGATCGTCGGCAGCATCAGATGTGTATAAGAGACAGATATTAAATAATACGAAAATATTATCAATTTTATTTTAGTCAAATCAAGGTAGTATATTGATGAAAAACTTTCCAAAAGAGAGGGAAAAGGATATCCATGTTCAAAAAAGCTCTAATTCTGGTGCTTTTCGCATTTTCGGCGATGACAGTTCAGGCGGCAGTGCCTCATAAAGCGCCGATAACCAGCATTGAGATTGAGGGGATCAGTGACTCCGACAAACTGATGGATCTCATCGGTCTGAAAAAAGGAGATCTCTATACTCCGGCCAAAGTAGAGCATGCCAAAGAGGCCATCATCAAGGCACTTCAGGCTCAGGGGCTTTACGGAACCACCGTCAAGACCAAGGTTGAGCAGGTCAACGACGGTGTGGCGATCACTTTTGATGTCAACAAAGGGGAGGAGATCAAGATCGACAAGGTGAAGTTTGTCGGAAACAAAAAGGTCTCTACTTCCGACCTGGAAGAGAACCTGGTCAACAAGGAAGGGACCTGGTTCAGTTGGGTTCCCATCATCGGCGGCGGAGGGGGCAAAGCGGTCCCTGACCAGCTCCCCTATGACCAGATGCGGATTCGAGAAGCCTATTTGGAGCGTGGTTTCCTCGATGCCAAAGTGGCTGAGCCGCTGATGAAGATGGATTTTGCCAACCACAAAGCGGAAGTGACCTACGTGGTTCAGGAAGGGGAGCCCTACACTGTTGCCGATGTCAAGATCACCGGCAAAGTTCCGGGTCTCAAAACTGAGCAGATCATGGAAGATATGAAGCTCAAGCCGGGCAAGATCTTCAATGTCAAGAAACTGCGCCATGACCTCAAGACTCTCCAGGAGAAGGTGGGAGATATGGGGTATGCTTTTGCCCAGATCAGACCTCTCTTCAAAAAAGATTCCAAAAAACATACCGTCTCGGTTACCTATCAGATTAACCCTAATAAGAAGGTCAGGATTCATGACGTTATCATCACCGGCAATACCAAAACACTGGATTATGTGATTCGACGCTATATCTATCTGGCCCCCGGCGATCTTTTCAGCTATACCGATCTGCAGGATACGAAAAAAGAGCTCCAGCGTACCGGATTCTTCGACAAAGTTGTCGTTAAACCCCAGCGGATCAACGACCATGAGATGAATCTGGTTGTAGAAGTTACCGAAGCCCAGACCGGCAGCCTCTCTGGGGGTGTCGGCTACGGAAGTTATGACGGGTTCATGGTCAATGCCGGTGTCTCCGACCGTAATATTCTCGGACGAGGAATTGCCGGTTCACTTAATCTGGAATATGGGCAGAAAAGTCACAATATAGCTCTTTCCTTTAAAGATCCCAGAATCTTCAATTCGCTTTTTAGCCTATCGGTAGGTGTCTATGATTCTAAAAATAAATATGAATATGACGATAATGAGACAGAAGATTATACAGTCAGTCGCCGAGGAGGATGGCTCTCTATCGGGCGCAAAATCGGACACAACTGGGATGCTTCAGTGGGATATTCCTATACTGATGTAGACTACCATGACTACACTCCTCCCAGTGATGTTGAGCATGCTTTCGAATCCTATAAAAAATCTTCTATTCTAGCATCAGTAGCTTTTGACAATACCGATGACTACTATGTTCCCCGGGAAGGGATCTATACCAAACTTGCTCTGGAGTATGCGGGAGTAGGCGGCGATGCTGAATTTTTCAAAACCGATTTCAAATTTGCCACCTATTACGGGTTGGAAGATATGATCGATTACGATCTGATTCTACGTTACAAGCTTCACGCCGGATATATCAACGATGACGGTTATACACCGATGGCGGAGATGTTTACGTTGGGCGGTGCACGCGATGGAGTGAGAGGATTCGCCCCCGGATCGATCTCCCCCCGATATACCGACAGCAACGGTCATCGATACATTGCTGGGGGTAATGAGATCCTGGTCAACTCGATCGAAGCGAGCATTCCTCTCGATATGGTGACACGCAATATGCGTTTGACCGGATTCGCCGATTACGGAATGATCAAAAATACGGTCTATGAGGATCTCGACGATAAAGGATGGATCAACCGGGCTTCCGTCGGAGCACAAGTGGAGTGGCGTTCACCCTTCGGTCCTATCAATCTTATTTTTGCGACACCTGTCAATAAGAAGAGCGGTGACAATACGGCATTCTTCGAATTCAACATGGGAGGAAAATTCTAAATCCCGATAGAAATTTTTCCTCTGAAGTCCCTAATTTCTGTCGAAAAGTTCACGGCAGATAGATTTTTGAGAGCAACTCCTGATATTCTCGTTCTGGGTCGCTGTCCAGAGTGATTCCTCCTCCGCTTTTATAATAATAGAGACCCTCGCTTTCCGCTTTCTCCAGGAAGCGAATCAAGACAGCGGAACGCAGCTCCTCCCTCTTGCAGACTCCAAAGACTCCTGTATAAAAACCCCGCTGATAATTTTCTATTCTCTCGATGATCTCTAGTGTTTTGCGCTTGGGGGTACCGCTAATAGAGCCCGCCGGGGTGATCTCTGCCAGGATTGATCCGATATGAGCGCGCCAATCGTCGGAGAGTTCGCCGATGATTTCGGAACTGACCTGGTAGAGGTCTCTGTCGCCGGCGGGGATTTTATCCAGATAGCGAAAGCGGGTAACGCGGACGTTGCGGGAGACTCGGTTGAGATCGTTTCGCATCAGGTCGGTGATCATGACGTGTTCCGCCGTCTCTTTGGGGTCCTGTAGGATTTTTTCAGCGGCATCCGGGAGGGAGGCGTCGATGGTGCCTTTCATCGGATAGGTGAAAATTTTTCCGTGACGGATCGTGATGAACTTCTCGGGACTGAAACAGGTAAAAAGGCCTGGCAGGTGGAGTTTGTAGGGAGCCTGGGCACTGTAATATATCTCTTCGAGAGAAGCTTGGGTCTCTATCGGGCTGGCAAACGTCAGATTGAGCAGATAGGTATTGCCGCGACGGATCTCTTCCTGAACCCTCTCAAAAGCGTCGAGATAGTCGGTGTAAGCGGGTGGGAAGATACGGATTCCTCTTTCGCTTGAAGGTTTCGGAGGAGGAAGTTTCGGCTCATTGCTCCAATCGTCCAGCCGATAGAGGAGCTTGCAGGGAAGTTGATCCAGGGGTTCCGCCAGAATCCGTTCTCTGTCAAAGGATATGAGAAAAAAGAAATCTTCTCCCCCCGTTCCCAGAGCGTTGAGACGACGAAAGCCCTCCTGTGTTTCATAAAAGGTCATCAGAGGCGAACCGGCTTAGCTTTTGGGAAGCATTAGGCGTCCATGGGAGTGTTCCGGACATCGAGCAAAAGAAGTTTTAAAACGGCCATTCTGACATAGACACCGTTTTTGACTTGATCCAGGACCATGCATCGCGGATCTTCGAGGATCTCGTCGGAGAGGTCGATGTTGCGCATGACGGGGCCCGGATGCATGATCACGATTCCCCGATCTTCCAGCAACTCCTCGGTGATGCAGTAGCGGCGGGCATAGGCGGCATAGTCGTCGAAGATCGGTTTTTTGTGGCGTTCCAATTGAGCTCGGAGGCTGATAATTACCTCCACATCGTCCAGGACCTCCCGGAGATCTTCGAATTGGGGAAGATCGGTTACAGGAGGCATAAAGGGTTTGGGTGCGACGAGTGAGACCTGGATTCCCATACGGCGAAAGAGACGGATGTCGCTGGCGGCGACACGGGAATTGACGATATCGCCGACGATCGCTACACGCAAGCCTTCGAGCTCTCCGCCGAACCATTCGTAGAGGGTGTAGAGGTCCAGCAGTGCCTGGGTCGGGTGGGCATAGTTTCCGGCGCCGGCGTTGATGACGGGGACCCTCTCCATCTCTGCCAGACGGGAGGGGGTGTCGTTTTCACTGTGGCGGATGATGACACCGTCGGGCTCCATGGCACAGAGATTGGCGAAAGTATCCTCCAGGGTTTCGCCCTTTTTGGTGGAGCTGCGGGAAGGGTCCAGATGGACCATCTCGGCCCCCAGGCGTTTGGCCGCCACCTCAAAGGAGCTGCGGGTCCGGGTGGAGTTTTCAAAAAAAAGCGTAAAGAGGAGTTTGCCGCTGAGCAACGGAGCCGGTCGGCGGCTTTTGAACGACGCAGTGTCTTCCAGGATCTTCCAAATCTGTTTGAGAGTGAGTTGATCGGTGTCGACGAGATGTTGCATCGGTATACTCCGTGATTTTTATCTCTATTTTATCGAATCCCGAGTGGGGATCGGTTTAGAAAGTGCTTCAGAAAGGTGTCCAGTCCCTCCTGTAAGGTCCACCATTCATCGGGAAATGCCGCATCATAATAGGGGCGGCTGACCCGATCGAAGCTTTCACGATTCCGATAAAGATTGACACACCAGTCAAAGGGCAGTTGACGGGATTTGAGCATCTCCAGGCTTAGGAGTGTCGCATTGATCCCCCCCAGTTCCGAGGAAACGACGAGAAGGATATGGCCCCCGATATCCCGGGCAAGGTCGATCATCATATAGTCCGAGAGGATCGGAACCATCAGCCCCCCGGCTCCCTCGATGATCAGGAGATCGCAATGTGACTGGAGTTGACGGATTTTGTCAAAGATTTTGTCAAGAGAGATGGTCGCTGCCTTGTCAGCGCAAAAAGGAGCGGCGGGGAGGAGAAAAGTGTAGGCGCAGAGATCGTGTGCTTCAAACGTGGCGAAAGCGGGGTTGTAGCGTTGAACCGCTTCCAGGAGACGGGCCGCATCCGCCGGAACGTTTCCGACCCCGGTTTCGATCGGTTTGCAGGCACCGACCCTGATGCCTGAACGGCCCAGTCGGTCAATGAGTTGTACAGCGGTACAGGTCTTTCCCACATCGGTTCCGGTGGCACTGATAAAGATCGGCTGCACTTGCATTTCCTTGCGAAATATGTATAATTGATCTTGATTGTAACACACAAGATGTTTGAAAGAGAGGACTGACCGTGCCGAGAATCGAAGAGGAGATCGAGAACGAGATCGAACTCAAAGAGCCGGAGCTCTATCGGGTGATTCTGCACAACGACGACTACACCACGATGGAGTTTGTCATCGATGTCCTGCAAACAATTTTTCACAAGAGTTCCCGGGAAGCCGAGGAGATCATGTGGACCGTGCATGAAAAGGGACAAGCGGTCTGCGGCATCTACACCTACGAGATCGCCGAGACCAAGGTGCAGCAGGTCAAGCTCAAAGCTCGGCAGAACGGCTTCCCGCTTCTGGCAACCCTGGAAGCGGACGAATAGAGAGGAGACAAACGAAGATGATTAGTGTTGAACTAAACAAAGTCTTTATGCGTGCCGTAGAGTACGCCAAACGCAAACACCATGAATATCTGACCATCGAGCATGTTTTTCTGGGTATTCTGTCCAGTCGAGCGGGGGAACAGCTCCTGCGATTGCTCGGTGCCGAGACCCAGGAGATGAAAAGGGCTATCGTCGCTCATATCGCCGCCCATGTCCCTCAGGTTGAACAGGAGGCGGAGCCGGTGGAGACAGTGTCGCTCTCCCGAACGGTCAATGCGATGATTACCCAGATTCAGGCCGCGGGAAAAAAAGAGGCGACCATCGGCAATATGCTGGTGGCGATCCGGGATCAGCAGGAGAGCTATGCCGCCTATCTGATGGAGCGCGCCGGGATCAGCCGGCTGGATATCCTGGAAGCGATCTCCCATCAAGGCAGATCAATCGAAGAGAAGGAAGCAGAGCAGACTCCGCAGAGCACCACCCCCAATCTGGATGACTTTACCGTGGAATTGACGGCTCTGGCCGCCCAGGGGAAGATCGATCCGGTGATCGGACGGACCGAAGAGATCGAGCGGGTGATGCAGACCCTCTGTCGTCGCAAGAAAAACAATCCACTTCTCGTCGGGGAACCCGGAGTCGGCAAGACCGCCATCGCCGAGGGCTTAGCCCTCAAAATTGCCGAGGGGGAGGTTCCCGACGCGATTCGCAATGCCAGGATCTATGCCCTGGATATGGGAGCGCTGGTAGCCGGGACCAAATACCGGGGGGATTTCGAAAAGCGCCTCAAAGGGGTGATCGAAGAGCTCAAAAGCGTTCCGGAAGCGATCGTCTTCATCGACGAGATCCATACGCTGGTCGGAGCGGGGAGTACCGGCGGCGGCAGTATGGATGCCTCCAATATTCTCAAACCGGCCTTGGCCAGGGGAGAGCTCAAGTGTATCGGCGCCACGACCCATCAGGAGTATCGCAACTTCTTCGACAAAGACAAGGCCCTCTCCCGACGGTTCGCCAAAGTGGACGTAGAGGAGCCCAGTGTCGAAGAGACTTTTCTGATTCTCAAAGGGGTCCAGCACAAATACGAAGCGCACCACAGGATCCGTTTCAGTGACGAAGCGTTGCGCAGCGCCATCGATCTGAGTGTCAAATATCTGCATGAACGTTTCCTGCCGGACAAAGCCATGGATCTGATCGATGAAGCGGGGGCCCATTTCATGCTCCGGGGAGAGCGGGACGTGGAGGTGACGGCCAAAGATATCTCCCGGATCCTTTCGACGATGCTCAAACTGCCTCCTGCCACTTTGGAAGAGGAGGATACCGAGCGGTTGCGCCGACTCAAAGAGCGTCTACAGGAGCGGATCGTCGGACAGGAGGAGGCGATTGAGCGACTGACCCAGGCGATCAAACGCTCCTATGCCGGGCTCAACCGTCCCGATACACCCATCGGCAGTTTTCTTTTTGTCGGCCCCACGGGGGTGGGCAAGACCGCTCTGGCCCGTGCCCTGGCCGAGACACTGGGCATCCATTTCGAACGGTTGGACATGAGCGAGTATATGGAAAAACACGCCGTGAGTCGTCTGATCGGTGCGCCCCCGGGTTATGTGGGGTACGAACAGGGAGGATTGCTGACGGAGATGATCAAAAAGCATCCTCACACCGTCCTGTTGCTGGACGAGATCGAAAAGGCCCATCCCGACATCATGAATATTCTGCTGCAGGTGATGGACAGCGCCACGCTTACCGACAATAACGGCGTGGTGAGTGATTTCAAAAATGTCATCCTGGTCATGACTTCCAATTTGGGAACCAAAGAGCCCGGTGTCATGGGCTTTGCCAAAGAGTCCGGGGCCAGGACGGAGCGGGCGATGAAGGATTTCTTCTCCCCTGAGTTCCGCAACCGTCTCAGTGCCACCGTGGAGTTCGCTCCCCTGGGGCTGAAAGATCTGGAGCGGATCGTCAAGATTCAGATCGAAGATCTCAACACCCAGCTTGCCGGGAAAAAGGTCAAAGTCAAACTCTCCAAAGAGGCCCGGCGCCATCTGGCAAGGCTCAGCCAAAGCGAGGAGTTCGGAGCGCGGGAGATCGCCCGGGTCATTGATGAAAAGATCAAAGAGTCTCTGACCGACGCCATCCTCTTCGGTCCGCTGAAGCAAGGCGGCACCGTCCGGGTTGTTCTCGACGAGACAGACGATCTGCACTTTACTTTCGAGAGCTGAAGGCACAAAGTCCGATGTCCTCTATCTTTGACCCCGATTATTTCATTACGCCGCTGAGCCCCTATTCCCACACGTTTCCCGATCCCAGGCATGCGGCGGAGGAGGGGCTGCTGGCCTTCGGCGGTGATCTCCATCCCGACCGCATTCTCAAAGCTTACCGCCACGGGATCTTCCCCTGGTACAATCCGGGAGATCCGATTCTCTGGTGGTCTCCCGATCCGCGTCTGATCCTCTACCCGGATCAGCTTCGGGTCAACCGCTCCTTTCGACGCATCTTGCGAAACCGAAACTATACGGTGCGTTTCGATCACGACTTTCCTGCCGTCATCACCGCCTGTGCGTCGATGCCCGAACGTCAGGAGCGGGGGACCTGGCTGACGTCCGAGATGCAGGAGGCCTATACCGAACTGCACCGCCGGGGTTTTGCTCACAGTGTCGAAGTCTATGAAGAGGAGGCTTTGGTCGGCGGGCTCTACGGGATTGCTATGGGACGGGCCTTTTTCGGCGAATCGATGTTTTCCCGTACCCGGGACGGCTCCAAAATCGCGCTCAAGGCTCTCAGTGATGTTTTAAGGGGAAAAGGTTATGATTTTATCGACTGCCAGGTGGTCTCGGATCACCTGGTGCGGCTAGGAGCCGTCGCCGTCCCCCGCCAACAGTTCCTCGAAGAGTTGGAGGCGGCGCTATCTTCCGCCCCGGAGCTGGGAAGCTGGTCAAATTACCGATGGGAGTATCAAGATGATTGATGACAATCTGGGATTTTCGCTCTGGCTCGACTTTATCGAACGGGATTTCCTCAGGCACGATTTTGTGAAAATGGTCGAAGAGGGCATAATCAACGGAGCGACCAGTAATCCCTCTATCTTCGCCCAGGCGATCAGTAGTTCTCCTGCCTACGAGGAGGCTTTCACCTCTCTCCGGGGATTGACACCCAAAGAAAAGTATGAAGCGTTGGCTATCGAGGATATCAAAAGTGCCGCTATCGCTTTGCGCGGGGTTTATGATGAGGGGAGTGAAGGCTATATCAGCATCGAAGTCGATCCCTTCCTCGCCAACGATACCGAGGGGACTATCGCCGAGGGGCGACGCCTCTTCAAAAGCATCGGCGAACCCAATGTCATGATCAAGGTGCCGGCGACGGAGGCAGGGTTCCCGGCGATGCGGGCTCTGCTGGCCGACGGGATCAGTGTCAATGCGACCCTGGTCTTTTCTCCGATGCAGGCCAAGGAGTGTCTGAAGGCGATGAAAGAGGGGATCGACGAGTTTGAAAATACCGGCGGAGAGCGGGTGGAAGCGGTCATCAGCGTCTTTGTCAGCCGTTTCGACCGACTGCTGGATCCGATACTGGAGGAGAAGGGACTGCCGGTGGGACGGACCGGTATCATGAACGCCGCCAAGATCTATGGAATGGTCCAGCGAAATCATACCCCCTCGATTCGAACCCTTTTCGCCAGCACCGGGGTCAAGGCGGGGCAACCGTTTCCGGCGGATTACTATATCCGTTCCCTTTACGGTCCCCATTGTGTCAATACGGCCCCTCTCGAGACCATCGAAGCTTTTGAAGCCGGTGGGCATCCCGAGATCACCCTTCCCCGACCGGAGGAGGAGATCGACGCCTATTTTGCCGAACTGGGGCACCACGGAATTGTAATGGATGCGGTTTACGGGCAACTGATGCGTGAAGGGGTCGAAGCCTTTGAAAAGGCATTTTCCGACATGCTGAAACGGCTGGAGAACGCATGAAAGATAAACTGAACAAATACCTTAAAACCCTCGTGGCCCACGGAGGTAGTGACCTGCACATCAAAGCGGGCACGGTTCCGCGGGCACGGATAACCGGGATATTGAGAAAACTGGGCGATGAAGTTCTGGATGCGAGCAAAGTCAATCTGCTGGTACGGGAGATCACGACGGCGGAGCAGTATGTACAGCTCAAGGAGCACAAGTCGCTCGATCTGGCCTATGTTTTGGATGAGAAGAACCGCTTCCGTGTCAATATCTTTTACCAGATGGACGGCCTCAGTATCGTGATGCGTTTGATTCCGTCAGATATCCCCAGTGTTGAGGAGCTCCGTTTGCCGGAGGTGATCAAAAGCTTTGCCGACAAAGGACGAGGCCTGGTCCTGGTCACCGGGGTAACGGGAAGCGGGAAGTCTACCACTTTGGCGGCGATTCTGAATCGAATTAATGAAAAATACTATAAACATATCATCACATTGGAAGATCCCATCGAATTCGTTCACCACGACAAAAAGTGTTTGATCAACCAGCGGTCGATCGGTCAGGATTCCAACTCTTTCCGTGATGCGCTGCCCGCCGCACTTCGGGAAGACCCCGATATTATCCTTGTCGGGGAGATGCGGGACGTGGAGACGGTGGATCTGGCGCTGCATGCCGCTAACACCGGACACCTGGTCTTTTCGACCCTGCATACCCTCGATGCCAAAGAGACCATCAACCGTGTCATCGGCATGTTCCCCGAAGAGGAGCAAAACCGCGTGCGACTCTCCCTGGCTTCGATTTTGGCAGGGGTGGTCTCCCAGCGTCTGGTCCCGACTATCGACGGAGGGCGGATTGCCGCGGTCGAAGTGATGGTCCAGACATCGAGAATTGCTGAATTGATAGCGGAAAACCGTGACTTTGAGATTCCGGATGCCATCGCTGAAGGTCGGGACATCTATAAATCCCAGACCTTTGACCAGCATCTTTACGATCTGGTTGTGGACGGGATCATTTCGGAAGAGACGGCTCTGGAGTATGCCACCTCTCCCTCCGATCTCAAACTCTGGATGGAGGGCATCGGTCGCGGAACGGTCAAAACGCCGGCCAAACATACCGAGGAGGCGAAAATATTGGAGGAGCTGGATGCCTATGATTTCAAAGAGGATGAGGAGTAGCGTCCGGCTCTTAAGAACCTTTCAGGGTTTTTAGGATAGAATTCCGCCCTATTTTACACAAAGGACTACATTATGTTGGAAGGCATCGTTAGAGAGAGTATCGGAAAGAGCAACGCCAAAAAGCTCAAACGAGATGGTTATCTGATTGCCAACATCTATGCGAAAGGGGTGGAGAATATCCATGCCGCTTTCAAGCAGGGTGAATTTATCAGAACCGTCCGCAGAAAAGAGAATCTGGCATTTCCCGTCAAAGTGGGTGACAAAGAGCTCAACGTCGTGATTCAGGAGTATCAGCTTCACCCTGTCACCGGTGATATCCAGCATGTGGATCTGCGCATCGCCGTTCCCGGCGAAGTGACCGATTATCTGGTTCCCGTCAAGACCGTCGGTGTCCCCAAAGGCCTCAAGAACAAAGGGGTTCTGGTTATCACCAAACGCCGTCTGAAAGTTCGCGGCGCGATTGAAAATATTCCCGCCAACTTTACCCTGGATGTGAGTGAGCTGGATCGGGATGAGTCGATTCTTGTCCGGGATATCGACGTTCCCGAAGGGTGCCGGATGATGGACCGCCCCCACGTTTCCGTCTGCGGTGTGATCAAAGCTCGCTAAGGCGACGCCGTGACCCTCTATGTCGGATTGGGAAATCCCGGGCCGACATACGCAAAGACCCGACACAATATCGGTTTTCGGGTCATCGACCGTCTGGTGGCTGAAACCGGTGCCAGAGATATTTCCAAGAAAAGCTTCGAAGGTCACCTCTATCGTGAGGGTGACCGTTTTTTCCTCAAACCTCTTACCTTTATGAATCTCTCCGGCCGCAGCGTCAAAGCCGTCATGGATTTTTACAAAATTCCTCTCGAAGACCTGGTGGTAATCCACGACGATATCGATCTGTCTCTGGGAACCCTCCGTTACAAAGTCGGCGGAAGCTCCGGGGGACACAACGGTCTCAAGTCCATTGATGCCGCAGTAGGCGGTGACTATCTGCGCCTTCGTATCGGTGTGGGGAAACCGGCACGCAAAAGTGAAGTGGTCAGCTATGTCCTGAGTCCCTTTACGGAGCAGGAGGAGGTCATTGTCGAGAAGGTGGTAGAAGCAGCGACCGATGCGGCACTGAAAGTCCCGACGATCTCCCTCAATGAGCTCAAATCCCGCTACACGCTCAAAGGGAGCGGCGATGCAGGGGCCTAAGCGCTATTTCCGCTACATTGCCCGACACTATCTGAAAAACTTTCTGATCCTCTTGATCGGTTTGAGCCTGGCGGTGGTCTTTATCGATTTTCTCCAGAACGCTCAACGGCTCCACGGCGGGGTTAACCGTAAAATTCTCTATGCGTTCTATACCTGGGAATATATGGTCGCGCTCATCTATCCGCTGGTGATATTGATGGCGATGGCTTGGACACAGATCTCGTTCATCTACCGCAATATCTTTGTTTCCCTCTTCTCCTTCGGTTATGGACGGCGACAGCTTCTGCTCCCCTTCCTCGTTTCCGGAGTCGGGATCTATCTGCTCTTTACTTTTTTGCAGATGACTCCGTTTGCCTACGGTCAGGATCGTGCCAGAGAAATTCTCCATGCCGATCGTTACAAAGAGAGATTGACGGATCTCTTCTTCAAATACGACAAAGCCTTTGTCTATGCCCGGGAGTTGGACCCTTTGCGCAAAGAACTCAGAGAAGGGACGCTTTTTGAAATGCAGGGGCGGCGAGTGGTTCGTACTGTTCGTTTTCCGTCGGCGTCCTATCACAAAGGGCATTGGATCGCTCCCCGGGCTGAAATCCGCACCAAGCGCTTTGATTCAAAGGGGCGACTCGTCGGGTTCAAAGACCGCAGCGTTCAAGGGCTGATTGTACTGGAAGGCTACCGCCCCAAGGTCTTTCGCAAGATTTATCAGGGAGGAACGTTTTCCCTGGGAGATTCTATCGCGGCATTGCGGCTGTTGGAGCGGCAGGGGCTCTCGTCGGACAAAGTCAAGTCGATTCTCTCCAACAAAGTCGTTATGCCCCTTTTTGCTCTGGCCCTGATGGTGATTTTCTTCTATCGGACGCCTCCCTATCACCGTTTTGTACGCAAAGAGCAGCTCTGGGTGGCACTTTTGGGGAGCGCACTGCTGTTCTGGGCGCTGCTGTATGCCCTCTTCCGTCTGGGAATGAACGGGGTGATCGCTCCGGAGCTAGGCCAGACCTTGCCCGTCGCGATTCTGCTGATCTATGCATGGGGGCTGGATCGGCGTGAGCGGCGCCGGGAGTCGCCGTCTCTCTCCCTCAGAGGAAACGCGGCCTGATTTGGATAAAATATCCTCCATTTAGACGATCCCACAACGAAGAGAAGAGTATGCAGATTGATTTCGAAGCCTTGGCCCGCCAATACGGTACGCCGCTTTATGTCTATGATTTTGACGCAATGACCGAGAACTATCGTCGGCTCAAAGAGGCTTTTGCCGGTGAAAAATCACTGATCGCCTATGCGGTCAAAGCCAACTCCAACCTCTCGGTGATCGCCCATTTCGGTCGGCTTGGTTCCGGCGCCGACTGTGTGAGTATCGGAGAGGTTCTGCGGGCCCGAACGGCGGGGATCGAACCCTACAAGATCATCTTTTCCGGAGTGGGGAAACGGGACGATGAGATCCGGCAGGCATTGGAAGAGGGGATCTTGATGATCAATCTCGAAAGTGAAGCGGAGATGTACCGGGTGGAGCAGGTGGCCCAAAGCCTCGGCAAAGAGGCCCGGATCTCTATCCGGGTCAACCCCAACGTCGATCCTCAAACCCACCCCTACATCTCCACCGGATTGCATGAAAACAAATTCGGAGTTGAGATCGCGATGGCGAAACGGATGTATATTCATGCCAAAAACTCCCCCTGGCTCGATCCGGTGGGGATTCATTTCCATATCGGTTCTCAACTGACCGAGATCTCCCCGATCCGGGAAGCGGCCGGTATCGTCGCCGATCTGGTCCGTTCCCTGGCGGCAATTGGGGTGGAGATTCGTTTCTTCGATGTGGGCGGTGGACTTGGAGTGGTCTATCGGGATGAGACTCCGATCGAGGTGGAGGCCTATGCCGAAGCGGTCACCTCCGCCATCCGGGGGCTGGATCTGACCATCATCTGTGAACCGGGACGTTACCTGACGGCCAATGCCGGCTGGCTGCTGACCCGGGTCCTCTACGAAAAGCGCAACGGAACCAAACGTTTTGTCATTGTCGACGGGGCGATGAATGATCTTCTGCGCCCCTCGCTTTACGGGGCTTACCATCGGATTGAAATGCTCAAAGAGACGGAGCGTGAAGAGGAAAAGACTCCGGCGGATGTTGTCGGTCCGATCTGTGAGAGCGGAGATTGGCTGGCCAAAGAGTTGCTGCTGCCGCCGACGGAGAGCGGGGATCTGCTCCTGGTGCACAGCGCCGGGGCCTACGGGTTCACCATGGCCAGCAATTACAACACCCGGGGCCGTGCCGCGGAGGTGGCCTGCGAAGCGGGAACGTGTCGTCTGATCCGCGATCGGGAGAATTTCGAGGATCAGATCCGTCTGGAAAAGGGACATCTGGAGGCCTGAGATGACACTGGAGAGTTTGCGCAAAGAGATCGACCGGATCGACGATGCCCTGCTGGACCTCTACAATGAGCGTCTTCGAATCGTTCACGAAGTGGGCCGGCTCAAAAATAGCACCGGGGCGCCGATCTATCGACCGGAGCGGGAGCAGGAGATTCTGGAGCGGCTCAAAGCCCGCAATCGGGAGCGGGGCGGACTGCTCACCGACGAGGCGATCGAGGCGCTTTTCCTGGAGCTTTTCGCCGTCGCCCGCAACTACGAGCTGCCCGAACGGGTCGCCTTTCTGGGGCCGGAGGCGAGCTTCACCCATCAGGCGGCGGAGATGAAATTTGGAGCCATGAGCGCCTACCTCCCTATTCATACCATCAAGGGGGTTTTCCGGGAAGTGGCCGGCGGCAAAGCCAAGTTCGGTGTCGTTCCCATCGAAAACAGCTTCAACGGGATCGTCAGCGACACCATCAGCTGTCTGAGTGATTATGATCTGAAGATCGTCGCGGAAGTGATTGTGGAGATTCACCATGTACTGGCGACCAAAGCGGAGAATATCAAAGAGATCAAGCGGCTCTACTCCAAAGATATCGCCTTCGGTCAATGCAGTCGCTTCCTCGAAGATGTGGGGCTGGACCTGGTAGAGCAGATTCCGGTGGAATCCACCGCCAAGGCGGCACAGTTGGCAGCCAAAGACCCGGAATCCGCTGCCATCTGCTCCGAAGTCGCCTCCCGAATCTACCACCTGCCGGTTCTTTTCAGAAATATTGAGGATGAAGGAAACAACCGGACACGCTTCTTTATCGTCAGTGATTTCGAGAATCGGCCCAGTGGACGGGACAAGACCACGATCCTGGTTCGTTTGCCCAACCGGCCGGGGGCCTTGGTGGATTTCCTCAACGATTTCAAAGAGGCCGAGATCGATCTGACCAAGATCAAATCCCACATCGTCGGGGGAGTATCGATCTTTTTCATCGAATTTGACGGCCATAGAGAAGACGAGAAGATCCGGAAGATTTTCGAAAAACATCGGGAGTCGATCAAATTCCTCGGTTCGTATGTGAAAGAAGCCGATGATGTCTGACAGAAGCGTTGAGTGCGGAGTGTGAGATGAGAAGAGAAGGAAACCTATGAAATTCAATAAAGAGCTTGACGCGATCAAAACCTACGAAGCGGGTAAACCCATCGAGCTGGTGGTGAGGGAGTTCGGAATCCGCCCCGAAGAGGTGGTCAAACTCGCCTCCAACGAAAACCCTCTGGGGACCAGTCCGAAGGCGGCGGAGGCGATCCGGGCCAACGCCGACAAAGCGCACCTCTATCCCGATGACAGTATGTATGAGCTCAAGGCTTCGCTGGCGAAACGTTTCAACGTCGGGGAGGAGACCCTCATTATCGGGGCCGGCAGCGATCAGATCCTGGAGTTTGTCTCCCGAGCCAAACTTCATGAAGGATCCAAAGTCCTGATGAGCCGGGTCACCTTTGCGATGTACAGCATCTATGCGCTGCAGCAGGGGGCCGAGATTCTCCGTACCGCCGATTACCGTCACCGCAGTGATGAGTTTATCCCGATGATGCGGGAGCACAAGCCTGCAGTGGTTTTCCTCTGTACCCCCAACAACCCTACGGGGGATGCGACGGCACGGGAAGAGATTTTCAAAATCATCGAGGCGGCAGACCCGGATACTTTGGTGGTGGTCGACGGCGCCTATATGGAGTATGCGGCCGACCGGGATCCGGCCTATCGGATCGATCCGGCGGAACTGCTGCGCTATCCCAATGCCCTCTACCTGGGCACCTTCTCCAAAGCCTACGGTCTGGGAGGAATGCGGGTCGGTTACGGTATCGCGCAACCTGAGATCATTCAGGCCCTGATGAAACTGCGTCCTCCTTTCAACATTACGACCCTCTCTCTGGCGGCGGCGATTGCCGCCAACGCGGATGAGGCTTTTGTGCAGAAGAGCCTGGCGCTCCATCGGCAGGAGCTCCCCCGGTACGAGGCGTATGCCGAAGCGCACGGATTCGACTATATCGAGAGCTACACCAACTTTATCACCTGGCTTTTCCCCAAAGAGCGGAAGGCATCAGCAGTGGCCGAAGCACTGCTTCGCCGGGGGGTGATCGTGCGGGATCTGAGCTCCTACGGGATGAATGCCCTGCGGATCACCGTAGGGACTCCCGCGCAGAACGATCGGCTTTTTGAAGTGATGGATGAGGTACTGGGATGAGAAAGGTTCGTGTCTCGGCTTTCGCTCCCGATACCACGCTGCAGGTTGTGGGACCGGAGGAGTGGTTCAAGAGTGCCCCCGGGGATCAGTCCGCGGTTCTTTATTACAAACATCGTCTGGATGACGCCTGGTTTCAAACGCTTTTGGAAGAGCTCTCACTGGAAAAAAAACGTCTGAGCCCTGAGCGGGCCAGACGGTTGATCGTCGCGGCACTGCTCAAAGGAGAAGCCGTTGATAGAGATTAAAGATAAAACTCCCCGGGAACTGGAGGCGTTGGCTGCAAAGATCCGCCGCCGGATTCTCGAAGTGGTCAGCCGCAACGGCGGTCATCTGAGCTCTACTCTGGGGGCGGTGGATCTGATTATCGGGATGCACTATGTCTTCGATGTCTCCAAAGATCCCTTTATCTTCGATGTCTCCCATCAGGCTTATGCCCACAAACTGCTCACCGATCGCTGGGAAGCGTTTGAGACCCTGCGGCAGTTTGGGGGGATCAGCGGTTACACCAATCCCGAGGAATCTCCCTACGACTACTACAAGGCGGGGCACAGCTCCACCTCCATCTCTCTGGCGGTGGGAGCGGCCAAGGCGATCCGTCTCAAAAGGGAGGATCGCATCCCGGTCGTGATGATCGGGGATGGAAGTATGAGTGCCGGGATGGTCTATGAAGCCCTCAACGAGCTGGGGGATCGGAAATACCCGGTGGTGATCATTCTCAATGACAACGAAATGAGTATCGCCAAACCCATCGGTGCCTTGAGCCGCTATCTTTCCAAAGGGATGGCGGGCCCCTTTTATCAAAAGTTCAAGAAGAAGACCGAATCGCTTCTGGAGATGCTTCCCGAGAGCGCCAGCTATATGGCGAAGAAGTTCGAGGAGTCTTTTCGCCTCATCACCCCCGGAGTGCTTTTCGAAGAGTTGGGGATCGAATATATCGGCCCCATCAACGGCCATGATATCTCTTCGATCATCGAGACATTGCAGATCGCCAAATCCATGGGTAAACCGGTGATCGTCCATGCTCAGACGACCAAGGGCAAAGGGTACGAGCTTGCCGAAGGACCGCTGGAACACTGGCACGGCGTCGGACCTTTCGATATCGAAACGGGAGAACCGCTCAAAAAAGGCGGCGGTCCCAAAAGCGCGACCAAGATCTTTAGTGAAACGTTGATGGAGTTGGCGGAACGGGACAGCCGGATCGTCGGAGTCACCGCCGCCATGTCGGGCGGTACGGGCCTGGGACCGCTGATCGAGAAGTATCCGGAGCGGTTCTGGGATGTGGCCATCGCCGAACAGCATGCCGTCACCAGCATGGGACCGCTGGCCAAAGAGGGCTTCAAGCCCTTCTGCGCCATCTATTCCACCTTTTTGCAGCGGGGGTACGATCAGGTGATCCACGATATCGCTCTGATGGATTTGGGAGTGACCTTCGCCATCGACCGGGCCGGCATCGTGGGAGAAGACGGCGAGACCCATCAGGGAGCCTTCGACATCTCCTATCTGCGCCCGATTCCCAACCTGACCCTGGTGGCTCCCTACAACGAAACGAGTCTGCGAAAAGCGCTCCGTTTCGCTGCCGACTACTCCCGCCCGCTTGCGCTACGCTATCCCAGAGGTGCTTTCATGGCCCCGGATAGTGAAGTTCCCGACTATGAGTTGGGCCGGGCTCATCTGCTTCGGGAGGGGAAAGAAATTCTCTTCGTCGGTTATGGCAATGGGGTGGGGAGGGCTCTGTTGACGGCGGAGGCTCTCGGCGTTGCCTACCGTCCGGCTCTCCTGGATCTGCGCTTCGTCAAACCGCTGGACGAAGCACTGCTGCGGGAATTGGCGGACCGATACAATACCTGGTTCGTCTTCAGCGACGGTGCCCGGATGGGGGGAGTGGCTTCGGCCCTAGAAGAGTTCTTTGCAAACGAGGAGAAGAGGCCGGAACGGATCGTGAGCTTCGAGTATGACGATACCTTCATTCCCCACGGAAAGACCGAAGTGGTCGAGGAACATCTGGGACTGCGGCCCCGACAACTGGCGGAACGGGTTCTGGCGATCATGAAAGAAAGCCGCTAAGCCCCCGATTTCCCAGTCGGATTTGTATTTGAAGAAGGGTTTGTGTAAACTCTTCTTCAAGTCCAAAGTTATGATATAAAAGACTTGTTCAACTCACAGTTTCAAGGAAGAGAGACGATGACAAAAGAGTATATATTTACCAGTGAATCGGTCACCGAAGGGCATCCCGACAAGATGGCGGATCAGATCAGTGATGCGATTCTGGACTATATCATCGAACATGATCCCCGGGCCAGAGTGGCATGTGAAACGCTGCTGAGCAACGGTTATTGCGTCATTGCCGGAGAGCTCAAAACCCATACCTATGCTCCCATGCAGGATATCGCCCGGGAGGTGATCCGCCAGATCGGCTATACCGATGCCAGTTTCGGCTTCGACTACCGCAGCGCCGGGGTCCTCAATGGGATCGGGGAACAGAGCCCCGATATCAACCAGGGGGTCGACCAGGCTTCCGGAGAGACCGGCGCAGGGGATCAAGGGCTGATGTTCGGTTACGCCTGTCGGGAGACCGAGGAACTGATGCCCCTGCCCATCTCACTGGCCCATAAGATCACCGCCCGTCTGGCCCAGGTGCGCAAGGACGGAACTCTGCCCTATCTACGTCCTGACGGCAAAGCCCAGGTAAGTGTCCGGTATCGTGACGGCAAACCGGTGGAGGTAACCACGGTGGTGGTCTCCACCCAACATGCGCCGGAGGTGGAGCAGAAGCAACTGCACCGAGATGTACTGGAAGAGGTGATTCATGCCGTGATTCCCGAGGAGCTGATCGCCGAGGATATCGTCTACCATATCAACCCTACCGGCCGTTTCGTCATCGGCGGTCCCCAGGGGGATGCCGGTCTGACGGGCCGGAAAATCATCGTCGACACCTACGGCGGCAGCTGCCCTCACGGCGGAGGAGCCTTCAGCGGCAAGGATCCCACGAAAGTGGACCGCTCCGCCGCCTATGCCGCCCGCTGGGTGGCCAAAAACCTGGTGGCTGCCGGGGTAGCCGATCGGGTGACGATCCAGATCGCCTACGCCATCGGAGTGGTGGAGCCGGTTTCCATTATGGTGGAGACCCACGGCACCGGCAAAGTAGAGGAATCAAAGCTCGAAAGCTGTGTCAGGGATGTCTTCGATCTGCGGCCTGCCGGAATTATTCAGAGCCTCGATCTGCTACGCCCCATCTATCGCAAAACCGCCGCCTACGGCCATTTCGGCCGGGAGCTACCCGAGTTTACCTGGGAACGGACCGACCGGGTCGAGGAGATCCGCTCCTATCTGGGGCTCTGAAGCCTCCAAAAAGTTTCTCAGACGGAGTCCTGACTCCCCTTTATTATTCAATTCACTCATATCACGTCAGGAAAGGCCGATTCTTGGCATTTCCGAAAATGCTGATTTTACATTATCCGGAACTTCATCAGCAACATTCTGTATAACTCACCTCTTCTAGAAAAAAATTGATAGTCATTCTCAAATTCAGGAGGGGATAAGTTCTTTTTTAATAATCTTGCAAATGATTATCATTACCGAACAATAATGACATGAAATTCCATAGGAGGGTATGACCGTGACAGTAGGAAGTGGAAGCAGATATGCCAGGCGAATACTTTGCGAGGCTTCGGCTTTGTGCAAAAAGGCGCAAGCCTCCGAAAAGAATCAATCCACTCAAAAAAGGGAAAACAATAATGAAAAATAGATTCTTCGGTGCGACGCTGGCCGCTTGGGGTCTGGTCGCGACGGTGCAGAACCTTTCGGCACAGGTGATTCCCGGGATCGAGACCAAAGCGGGCGGCATGGTGGTCCCGCAGGGCAAACTGGTCATGGGGCTCAAGCATATCTATTTCAAACGGGACAGTATGTTTGACGGAACACACGAAGTGACCAACATGGAGCATCTCGATGCTACCGCCAATGTCACGCTACTGGCTCTGCGCTACGGCATCGCCAAAGATACGGATCTGCGTCTCGTGATTCCCTACAAGCAGATCAGAGCCACGGCCCAGCTGGGGCCCAACGATGTGGCGATTGACAATGCCGGCATCGGCGATGTCATTGTGATGGGGAAATATCGCTTTTACAACGACCACGGTTATCAGCTGGCCGTAGGGGCGGGGGTGAAGCTGCCGACCGGTTCGACAAGCAAGGGATTCAAAAAAGCCCCGCCCTTCGCCCGGGGTGTCAATACTCCCTTGCCCACCCAGCCGGGGACGGGAAAAGCGGAGTACAAATTGGAATTTGGGGCTTCCAAGATCTTCGATCCCATGCTTCGTGCGGATCTGCACGCGATGTACACCTATCGCCCCAAAGCGGAGCACGACTACGATTTCGGCAACGAGTTTCTTTTCGATGTGGGGGTGGTCAAGGGAATCACCGACACATTCAATATCGGTTTGGAGTACAACTTCAAATACAACAGCTCCACCGATATGGGCAACGATACCAACCCAATGTTGCGCTCCAAGCTTCCTTTCAAAGCTTTCAGCGGGAGTGCCGGCTACATCACGCCGGAGATCCAGTATCTGCCCTTCGGCAAGCCAAAACTCTTTTTCGGTGCGGGGGTGAGCTTTTTGGTGCATAAAAACCTCAAAGAGTATCAACCGCTGGAGAAACGACGGTTTCTTTTCCGTGTCGGCTATATGTTCTAAAAACCAAAACAAAAAGGATCAAACATGAGTAAAAAAACGATACTGATTGGACTCGGCCTGAGTGTCGCCACGCTCCTGATGGCCAAACCGAATCTCCCCATGGGGGATCTAAAAGCCAAACTGTCTCAGGTCGCCGGGGAACCGGGGATGTTCGTCCGGGGTAAAGAGAATTTTCCCAAAGACTATTTCCTTGTGCCGAAAAACCTCCCCTTTCTTGTGGGGTTGACACTGTTTCACCCCGAGAGTTCGACGTTGGGACTGAGCAAAGAGCAGATCGATAAAATCGTCGCCATCAAAAACAAAACAGTACCGATGGTGGTAAAGACGGCAAAAGATATCAAAATGCTGGAGCTGAAGCTCGCTCAGAATATTGCGATCGACAATCAATCACCCGAAGCGCAGGATGAGATTGTCGATGCCATCAGCAAGCTGCGAACCGAATTGACCAAAGCCCATCTGAGATGTATCAGGGCGGTGCGGGATATCCTGACGAAAGAGCAGTATGAGAAGCTTCTGAAATATGCCACCAGAAAGGGAGGAAAATAAGATGTTGAAAAAGATTCTGTTGACGCTTCTGCTCCTCATCGCCGGAGTGCAGGCAAAACAACTCGACAAAATCGTTATCGCCGGCCCCGCCGCCAATGTCTCCCATCCGATCTTTCATATGATCGAAAGCGGAGCATTGAAAGATGTCGCCAAAGAGGTGGAGTTCAAACTCTGGAACAATCCCGATCAGCTCCGGGCGATGATCATCAACAAAGAGGTCGATTTTGTCGCCGTTCCCACTAACGTGGGCGCGATCCTCTACAACAAAAAGCAGCCCATTCAGTTGCTCAACGTCTCGATTTGGGGGATTTTGCAGATCCTGGTGCGGGATAAAAATATCGATACCCTGGAGAAGCTCAAAGGCAAAACCCTGCTGGTCCCCTGGCGCGGCGATATGCCCGACATTGTCTTGCAAGCCGTGATGAAGAAAAAGGGGCTCACCCAAAAAGATATCCATATCAAGTATGTTTCCAACCCGATGGATGCGGCGCAGCAGCTCATTATGCGACGTCAGGACAACGCACTCCTTCCTGAACCCGCCACCTCGATGGTACTGCGAAAGACCCACTCTTTCCCGATCAAGATCATCGCACCGGAGCTCTACCGCGGTATTGACCTTCAAAAAGAGTGGGGCGAAGCCTTCGGAACCGCAGGGAAAATTCCCCAAGCGGGAATCGCCGCCGTCGGAGATATCCGAAAAAACGAGACGGTCGTCGCCGCCTTTGAGAAAGCCTATGAAGAGGCGATGAAATGGTACAAATCCCATCCTAAAGAGGCGGGAAAACTGGTAGTCAAATACACCAAAATGTTCACCCCCGAAGCGGTGGAGGACTCCATTTCCCAGGTGCAGATGCAAGTAGTTCCGGCTAAAGCGGCCCGCAAAGATCTGGAGTTTTTCTTCACGAAACTCAAAGAGCAAAGCCCCAAAATCGTCGGCGGCAAACTGCCGGATGAAGGTTTTTATCGCTGATGGACGCACTAATAAAAATCCTCAGGGATTTCCCCGCCTTTCTCTGGAGAGGGTGGGGGGCGGTCGCCGCTATTTTCCTCTTTATTGCCTTGTGGGATCTGGGAAGTCAGATCTACGGCGATATGATATTGCCCGCGCCGTTGAAGAGCTTTCAGGCGGCTTTGGCACTCTTTCACGACAGTGAGTTTCTTTCCAATCTCGATCTGACCGTCGAAAGAGTCGTCGTGGGATTCGGTGTTTCACTGGTCGTAGGCACTGTATTGGGGCTCATCGCCGGCTTTTTCGTCACCGCTTCGATCACGAGCCGCCCCATTATCACCATCTTGATGGGGATGCCGCCGATCGCGTGGATCGTCCTGGCGATGATCTGGTTCGGGATGGGCAACGCCACAGTGGAATTTACCGTGATCGTCGCCTCCTTGCCCATCGTCTTCATCGGTGCGTTGCAAGGCACCCGCACCCTCGAAGACAAGTTCGAGGAGATGGCCGATACCTTCAAAGTACCGCTGCTGATGAAGTTTATCGACATCTATCTGCCCCATATCTTCTCCTACATCTTTCCGGCCTGGGTGAGCGCGCTGGGGATGGCCTGGAAGATCGTGGTGATGGCGGAACTCCTGGCCGCCAGCGACGGAATCGGTGCCAGCCTCGCCATGGCCCGCAGTCAGCTGGATACCGAAACGGCGATGGCCCTGGTGGTCATCATGGTGGGGCTTTTGATGGTCGTAGAGTATATTTTCCTGGAGCCTATCAAGCAGGAGGTGGAAAAGTGGCGCGACTAACAGTGGAAAAGCTCCGTTTTTCTTTCGGATACAAGACGATTCTGGAAGATATCTCTTTCGAGCTCAATCAAGGTGAAGTGCTCTCAATCGTGGGGCCCAGCGGCGGCGGCAAGACGACGCTGTTGCGTCTGTGCGCCGGACTGCTGGATCGGCAGGAAGGGAGCATCGAAAACAGTTTCAAAACTCAGGCCATCGCCTTCCAAGATCCCCGGCTGCTGCCCTGGAAAAACGTCATCGACAACATCGCTTTCGGCCTCAAAGCCCTGGGAGTCCCCAAAGCTGAGCGTGAAAAACGGGCCAGAGAGATCGCCTTGACGTTCGACCTGGAAGAGGAGGATTTCGACAAATTCCCCAAGGAGCTCAGCGGCGGGATGAGTCAGCGGGTTTCGTTTGCCAGGGCACTGGTGACGCAGCCGGAGCTCCTTTTTCTCGACGAGCCCTTTTCGGCGCTGGATATAGGCCTCAAACGGGAGCTACAAAACCATATCATCGAACTGATCGCGCAAAAAGCGATCACCATCTTTTTCATCACCCACGATATCATGGAGGCGATTCGCCTCAGCGACAAGATTCTGCTCCTGGAGCCCGACCCGGGCCGCATCGTCAAGACCTACACCTTCGATCGGCCGCAACCCGAGCGCACCGACGAGTGGGTCTATGCCGAAACGGCCAAACTGCTCAAAGATCCATACATTATAAAGACATTTGAACTGGAGTTGAAATAATGGCCGCCACCGAACACTACGCCTACTACCCCGAAGGGGATTTTCCCCAGTATCTGGCCTACGGGTTTCGCCCGGCTTTTTTGCTGATGGCGCCTTATATGGTGCTCTCCATCCTGCTTTGGGCCTTTCATTATGCCGGCTATATTCCCCTGGGATTTATCCGCGACGGTATGAGCTGGCACATCTACGAGATGCTTTTCGGGGTGGGATTTTTGGGAATGGCGGCCTTCATCTTCACCGGGGCGCCGGAGCTCTATCCGGGTACCGTCCCGATCGTGGGAAACACCCTGCGTAACATCTTCGGACTCTGGATCGTCGGGCGCGTCGCTTTCTGGGCCATGGATCTGATCACCCCCTATCCGGCGGCCGTTATCAATATCGCCCTCTATGCCTGGATGACGCTGCTGGTGATCAAACCTATTTTCCAGGATCCGGCCAAACGTCACGTGAGCATCGCCTACGGTTTCGTGGCGGTTCAGGCGGCTCAGATCTGGTTTTACCTCGCTGTTTTCGGCTGGGTGCGGACGACGCCTCTGGAGATTTTGAAGGTGAGCCTGGGGATCTTTTTGGTGCTGATCATCCTCTCCATCCGTCGCGTCAATATCGAAGCGGTCAATGAAATATTGGAGCACGAGGGGTACGAAGAGATCTTTTTCGCCCGACCGCCGGCGTACAACCTGACGATCTTTATGATCGCTCTTTTTACGGCATTGGAGTTTTTCTTCCCGCAAAACAGGGCGCTAGGGTGGATCGCCCTGGGGACGGCATCGGCGTCGCTGGCGATTTTGAACGATTTCATCGCCTATGACGAGACCAACATCCTGGGCAAACGGCTCATCCGGGCCCTGATGACGGTACCGGTGCTTATCGCCGTGGGCTACGGGCTGATCGGATACAACTATCTGGCGGGTCAACCCTATTACAACGGCGACTTGCTGCATATGCTCACCTCCGGCGCGTGGACGCTCTCTTTTTATCTGGTGATAATCGTCATCACCATCGTCCACACGGGAAGGGACATCGCCAAAGAGAGAAAAACGTGGATTTGTATCGGAGTTTTTCTTATCATTCTCGCCGCCTGCTTGCGCACAGCTTCGGCTTTTTACCCCACCTATGCGATGACGCTCGATGTGGTCTCGGCACTGGTGTGGTCGCTGCCGTTTCTTCTCTACATCAAATATACGTTCAAATGGCTAATTTCTCCGAGGGCAGACGGAATACCGGGCTGAAGCGGTCCTTTCTCAGGGGCTCTTCCTTTGGAAAGATTTTCCTATTTCTTGGAATATGTGTCACCGGAAGTAGCATTTCAAGGACCCTCTTTCTGGAAAGGCTGCTTAAAGAGTCGTTTAATCTTCCTGTGATATAGTGTGATTCACAAAACGAACAAAGGAGAAACACATGGCAGTAATGATTACAGATATCTGCATCAACTGTGCAGCCTGTATCGACGAGTGTCCCGTCGAAGCGATTGTTGACGAGGACGATAACCCCACAGGTGAGGACACCTATTACGTCTATGCCGACAAGTGTGTCGAGTGTGTAGGCTATCATGATACTCCCGCTTGTGCCGAGGCATGCCCCACCGAGGGATGTATCGTATGGGCGGAGTGCGTCGAAGGAATGCCCTGCCGTGAAGATATCTCTGCAGAGGCCCGTGCCAATCACACCCCTGTCATCGAAGACTGATCTTCTCCACCGACCCGCGACGGCGGGTTGTAAAACAAAGCCCCTCTTTTAACTTTCCTTTAATACTCATTGTGGTATTATCCACCTCCAAAATTTTAATCAGGATCAATAACGATGGAACAGACCCTTTCGATCATTAAGCCCGACGCTGTCAAAAAAAATGTGATCGGCAAGATCATCGACCGTTTCGAGAGCAACGGACTGCGTATCGCCGCGATGAAAAAAGTGCAGCTGAGCCGTGCCGATGCCGAAGCCTTCTATGCCGTGCATAAAGAACGTCCCTTCTTCGGAGAGCTGGTGGAGTTTATGATCTCCGGTCCGGTCGTTGTCTCCGTCCTCGAAGGAGAGAATGCCGTGGCCAAAAACCGTGAGCTGATGGGCGCGACCGATCCCAAAGAAGCGGCTCCCGGTACCATCCGTGCCGATTTTGCCGAGAGCATCGATGCCAACGCCGTTCACGGAAGTGACTCGTTGGAAAACGCCGAGAAAGAGATCGCCTTCTTCTTCGCCCGCCGGGAAATTCTCTAAACGAAGTTCTCGCGATGAAGATCTCTTTCAACAAGGTGGGGCGCAGCCCCGGAGAGTTCTGCCTGAAAGCAGAGACTCTGGAGATGGCCGGAACCCTGTTGCGAGAGGGAAGTCATGAAGTAAAGCTCAGCTCGACGATTGCAGGAGAAATCACCCTGATTTGCGATCGCTGCGGAGCGGAGTTTACCGAGGCGCTTCATCTTCCGTTGAATCTCACATTGACCGATCAACCTCGGAAGGTCACTGAGGATTTGGATACAATTGAGTTTCTGGACGGCGTGATTGACATCGCCGCCCTGATGGAGGGTGAAATCGCCTCCTACCGTTCCGCCTATCACTACTGTCCGGCCTGTCGAGAGGCCGGGAGTGATGTGGATATCGAATATTGATACACCATATAGAAAGGATAAATTATGGCAGTACCCAAGAGAAGACACAGCAAAACCCGCGCCGCCAAGCGCCGCACTCACTACAAAGTCAAACTCCCCCGGCCCGTCAAAGATGCCGACGGTACCTGGAGAATGCCTCACCGCATGAACCCCACGACAGGTGAATACAAGTCCTGATGAGCTCCGGTGATCGGTTGATCCGCATTGCGATCGATGCGATGGGAGGGGATTTCGGTCCCGAACCCATCATCGAAGGATGTATGCAGGCGATGGATGAACGGCGTTTTCTTCCCATTCTCGTCGGCGACCGTGATGCGATTCTCTCTTTTCTTCCCGAATATTACCTGGAACGTGTGGAGATCGTCGAAGCAAGCGACGTGATCGATATGCACGATCAGGCCACCAATGCCCTGCGCCGGAAAGATTCCTCCATCTACAAGGCGGTGGAACTGGTCCGGGACGGCAAAGCCGATGCGGTAGTCTCCGCCGGACACAGCGGAGCTACCATGACATTGGCTACGCTCAGGATCGGCCGTCTGCCCCACATCTCCAAACCGGCTCTGGCGACGCTGATGCCCAACGTCAACAATGCCAAAACCCTGGTGCTGGATGTGGGGGCTGTCGTGGAGTGCAAAGCCCGAAATCTCTATGAGTTCGGTGCCATGGGAGAGGTCTATGCCCAGGAAGTGATGGGGATCTCCGCTCCCCGTGTCGGTCTGCTGGCCAACGGGGAAGAGGAGTCCAAAGGGAACGAACTGACCAAAGAGGCTTTCCCCCTGTTGAAGAAGATTCCCGGATTCATCGGCAACGTCGAAGGACGGGACATCTTCAACGGGAGTGTCGATGTCGTCGTGACCGACGGCTTTACCGGCAATATCCTGCTCAAGACCAGTGAGGGAGTCGCCGACGCGATCTTTACGATGATGCGTCAGGAGATCCGTAAATCCCTCCCGGCCAAGATCGGCGCGCTTTTGATGAAAAAGAAGGTTTTCGCCCGTCTCAAAAAGCAGGTGGATTATGCGGAGTACGGCGGAGCCCCCCTTCTGGGGGTGGACGGTTGTGCCATTGTCAGCCACGGCTCCAGCAACGCCAAAGCGATCAAAAACGCTATCTTCCAGGCGATCAATTATACCCGGTCGGATGTCAACAAACGGATCGAAGAACTTCTAGAGAGTGCCAACGGTGCCCAGGAGTGATCTCCTGCGGTGACAGACAGTGGAGTAATAAAGCCCCCCTATGCTAAAATAACCTTCTGCTATTGACTGGCGAAGGAGTCTTATGTCCCGTTCTACCCCCATTTATGCCGCTATGCGTTCTATCGGAGCCTATGTCCCCCCTAAAATTCTGAGCAATGCCGATCTGGAAAAGATGGTCGATACCAGCGACGAGTGGATCGTCAAACGGACCGGGATCCGGGAACGTCACATCGCCGATCCTGATGTGGCGACCAGCGATCTGGCTGTGGAAGCGGCTCGGGATGCCATCGCCCGGGCCGGTCTGGAGCACGAAGAGATCGATCTGGTCCTCTGTGCGACGGTGACACCGGACTACTTCAATATGCCCTCCACCGCCTGTATCATCTCCGACAAACTGGGGATCCGTAATGTCCAGGCCTTCGATATCTCAGCCGCCTGCAGCGGTTTTGTCTACGGCCTCAGCATCGCCAAAGCCTTTATCGAATCGGGAATGAAACGCAACGTTCTGCTCATCGGAGCGGAAAAGTTCAGCTCCATTGTGGACTACACCGATCGGAGTACCTGCATTCTCTTTGGTGACGGAGCGGGAGCGGCGGTGATCTCCGCGACAGAGAATCGGGACGAGGGGATTGTCGATATCCATGCCAGTGCCGACGGCAGCTATGCCGACTTCCTGATGACCCCCGCACCGGGTTCGGTCCATCCTGCCAGCTGCGAAGTGATCGAGCAGGGGCTTCAATATGTTAAGATGAAGGGGAACGAGACCTTCAAACTGGCGGTGAAGACCCTGACCAAAGATGTGAAAGAGATCCTGGAGAAGAACGGGATTCCGGCGGAGAAAATCGACCACTTCGTCCCCCATCAGGCCAACTACCGGATCATCAAGGCCGTGGGAGATGCGCTGAAGATGCGGGAGGATCAGATTATTGTGACGGTGGAGAAGTACGGCAATACCTCCGCCGCCTCCATCCCCATGGCCATCAATGATATTTATGAAGAGGGACGCCTGCGTTACGGAGATCTGATGCTGCTGGATACCTTCGGCGGCGGTCTGACCTGGGCTAGCGCGTTGCTTCCCTTTGCAGGGAAGAATTAATAGTTAACAGTTAATAGTTAAGAATTGTGGTTGCAATGTTTAAACGTGTTAACATCCGCCAACTCTTGTTACTAGTTACTAGTTACTAGTTTCTGGTTATTCGTAAAAAAAATGATCAGCGACTCCCTCGATCTTCTCTCCCGTCTCAAATCCCTCGGATATGACAATCCTTCCAGAGATCCCTGGTGGTGGCCCGAAAGCGGTACTTTCACGGTGGTGGTAGGGGCGATCCTGACCCAAAACGCCAACTGGGAACGGGTAGAGATCTCTCTGGAGAATCTGCGCAACGAAGGGTTGCTCTCACCCGAGCACCTGGCAGAATATCCTGCAGCCTCTCTGGAAGGGCTGATCCGGCCCAGCGGTTTTCATACCGCCAAGGGACGCAATCTCAGAGAACTCAGCCGTAGAGTCATCGAAGAGTTTGGGAGTTTCGAAACTTTTCGTGAAACGGTGGAGCGCGACTGGCTTTTGGCGCGACGGGGGATCGGACCGGAGACTGCCGATGCGATCCTCAACTACGCCTGCTATCGGGAGGCTTTCGTCGTGGACAGTTATACGGCCAGACTTTTGGAGACATTGGGCTATGAGCTCTCGAATTATGACGAGGTTCAGGCGTGGATGTTGGAAGGGCTGGCAGGCAGGGAGGAAGAGCTCTTCCCCGGTCTACCGAGCGCCCAGGTCTATGCCCGGGCCCACGGCATGGTGGTGGAGTATTGCAAAGTCAACCGCAAAGGGCGGGCTATTGTTGTGGAACCTCTGCTGAATTCGCAGGAGTGACGGAGAGAATCTTCCCTTCGTAACCCGCTTTTTTGATCGCCTCCAGCAGACGGCTGGTATTGAGATCATCCCGGAAGCGTACGGTAGCTTTCTTCGTATTGAGCTTGACTTTGGCTTTGAGGACGCCGGGCGTCTTTTTGAGGGAGCGTTTGACCGCTACGGTGCAGAGGGGGCATGTCATTCCCTTTACGTCGATCACGGCGATCTTCTCTCCCGCGAAAAGAGTCCCCATCAAGCAAGCGAAAATCAAAAAAACTCTCATCTATAAAAAACCTCCATCATTTCTCATCTTCCATTTTCCATCTTCAATCTCCCATCACCCATCCCATCCACCAGGGATAGCTGACCATAACGGCTACAAAGAGCGTTCCCAGCGTCAGATAGAGCGTATAGTTTTTACAGAGACTGGTGGCGCAGGCGATGCGTTCTTTGCGTCCTCGCGACCAGTCGAACCAGAGCCAGCCGACAACGGCGACAGCGGCGAAGCTGAACCAGGCGTGGTAAGGCGCGAACCACTGCAGAAAGCTCAAAGAACCCACACTGACTCCGAAGAGGAGAAAGAGCAGCGGCCCCAGACAGCAGGTACTGGCGAGGATCGCCGAGACGATTCCCCCGAAAAGCAACATATAAAACTTCTGGGCCTCTTTTTTCTCCTGGGCCGCCTGGGCGATCTGGGCGGCCCGAAGCGCTTCGTCAGGGCTCCTCCCCTCAGAGAAGGAGGTGTCAAGCTCCCGGGTGACTCTGTTGTCATCGGCTGTGACAGTCTCCGCAGGCTCCAGCGTACATTCATATCCCTTGACAATGCTCAGAATCACATGTCTGGGCCCTAGCTTCTTCTCCTCGAAAAAAAGCCCCTGACTCTTGACAAAACGCTTGACATTTTCGATGGAGGAGAGGGTATTGAGCTCTACGTCCAGGATCTCCTCCTGCAGGCTTTCCAGCGCTTCCTTGGTGCGAAGAACCGGCACCGGGCAGTCGAGGTTGCGGCAGTCGAGTTTCACCGTTTCGTGATCTCCTGGGACGTGATGCGATAGGCGAACTCTTTGGGGAAGTAGTAATCCAGCGGCTCATCCTCCACTTCGGCATAGGGGTAGCCCAGCATATTGATGGGGTACTGCTCCGGTTTGGGGGAGAGGATGAAGTCCCGGCCCCAGTTGAAGCCGACCCAGTTCATCTCCCAGCCGTGCAGGTAGCGCCGTTTGAGCTCCTGGACTTTGGGGTCGTTGTATTTGCGGCTTTCGACCAGCTCCAGCTTGGTGATGTCCGCCGGATCGCTGGGGATCCAGCCGAGGCCGGGGATGTAGTATTCGGCCCGGCAGTGCTGCCAGGTACTGATCTCGGCGAAACCTTTATCGTCCGCCTTGCCCAGGGCTTTGGAGTAGTGGGAGAGCCCCAGACGGATTCCGAAGACCTCCCGGGCGGGGATTCCCGCGGCGCGCAGCAGGGCAACAAAGAGAGAGCTGATATCGGTACATTTGCCGCCGAAATAGCCGCTATTCATCATTTTGCCCGCATCGCCGGAACCGCAGCCGATCACCTTGGGATCCCGGAAGGTCACCTGGGTAACCCAATCGTAGATTCGTTTGACTTTTTCGAAGCGGTCGCTGACCCCGCGGGTCAGTTCGTCGGCCTTGGCCTTGATCTTGCCGTCGGTGGGGATGTGGGCGGTGGGTTTGAGGAAGCGTCGGACCTCTACCGGGATGGGAAGGTTGCGCTTGCTGGCGGCTTCGATGGCTTTGAGCGGGACGCTGCGGTAGCGGGTCTCGATCTCCATCTCGATCTCCAGCGTCTTGGGCCGGGGGCTCTTCTTCCAGTCGGCATAGAGGATGGAGACGTCGTAGCTGTTGTCGTCGTTGAGGTTCCAGTGGTCGTAGTTGCCCTTGAAGTTCAGGATCCGTACGTTCTGCCAGGGGGCCTGATAGGGCATGGGGTTCCAGAGGCGGGCGGGATAGGGGCCTTTGCCGTCGGGGTTTTTCAGATCGAAACGGTAGCGGACCCGAAAACGCCGCTTTTCCTGAGAGATCTTCTCTTCACTTTCATAGGTCGACTCCGCGGCCCGTAGAGGGGCAGTACCGCCGGCGAGTCCGGCGGCAGCCGCGATGGAGATCGTTTTGAGAAAGTCACGTCGTTGCATGATGATTCCTTTGTCACAAATATTGATTACTGGAAAATATGCTCTGATAAGGGTGTCTGGAGATTGCTCCGGCATCTTATGAGTGCCCGTCCCGCGGGCCAATGCATTCGGAGGGAATTTTAGCATATTCTTATCCCAACCATTAGAAGTGATTCACTACGTTGAACCGTGAAGATCCGTTCCTTATGCAAAATTGGAGATAATATGGGGAAGAAGAAGTCATAGTTTTGGAAAAAGGAGGAGATCCGAATGCGGGAACTTGACAACAGTCACAAGCTGACCAAGTTCGTCAAAGCCGCCGGTTGAGCCGCCAAATTGGGTCCGGGGGACCTTTCACATATTTTGGCGGATCTGGTGAGCAATGATGAGCGATTGGTCGTGGGAATCGGCAGCAGCGAAGATGCGGCGGTCTACCGTCTCGACAGTG
>NZ_WFQN01000049.1 GCF_015487065.1 Nitratifractor sp. | reverse complement strand
TCTCATCCTTCATCACCCAGATCTGATCGGCATCCATCAGTTCGAAAATGAGGTAGTTTTTGTAGTTCTTGATTCCCACGTTGCGGCTGCCGGTTTTGATGGTCTGGATCGGGTTGAGATCCCGATCGAGCACTTCGACGGTTTTGTTGTCATAGTTGGCCACCGCCAGATAGTTGGCCCCGATAATAAAACCGATAGCGCTTTTGGAGGTTTTGTACTCCTTGAGCTTTTTATTGTGAATGGGGTCGAACTTGATCACATAGCCGTCCCGGGTGATCACATAGCCATCGTTGTCCCGGAATTTCACCACAGCATGGTTGAAGTTGTGCATGTGTTTAATCTCATCAACGAGGAGGTTATGGTCGATCACCGCCAAGGCGGAGTTTTCCCGCTCGACGACAAAGATCTTCTCCCGGGCACTCAGAGAAGTGAGGATCCCCATCAGAGTGATCAGGGCGATCAGTATTCGTTTCATTTTTTATCCTTGAATGAGAGAATGAAGTCAGTGAGAGCCTTGATCTCGGTGGCATTGAGGTCGTTGAAGGCGGGCATGGAGTTGCGCCGGTACCCCAGGGTTTTGGAGACGCGCTCGGGATCAACGATCTGGGCCATGATCTGCTCCCGCGTACGCTTGTCGGCGATGGTACGGAAGGAGGGGCCGAAGGCTTCAGCCGTCTGATGGTGGCATCCCCAGCAGTAGGCTTTGAAGAGCTTCTCTCCCGAAACGGGAGAGGCGGCAAAAAGAGCGTTCATCCCCAATATTGTCAATCCCGCCGCTATACGTTTACAACCCATCGATCATCCCTCCTACGGGAAGAGGATCCCGTGATTTTCAAAGGTATCATAGCAAGTGTTTATTTACCCCCCGTTGACACGTATCAAAAAGCCCTTGACATTTGTCAAGACAAATTAGACAATCATTGATAAGATTGCAGAAACCTTTGGGAGATCCGATGAAGACATTTCTCTTTTCACTCCTGGTACTACCGGGGATACTCGCCGCCGGGAATCCCCAAAGCAGTCATACCTGCCAGGCCTGTCATCCGACAATCTACCGGGAATACAGCCGTTCGATACATGCCCATGCCTCGATCTACGGGGATCCTGTCCATCGGGCAATCTGGAATCTTCACCCCGACCGCAAAGCGGGCCGCTACAGCTGCGGACACTGCCACACTCCTTCCGACCCGGCACTCACCCAGGGCAAGACACTACCGAAGGAAAATTCGATCCAGCGCGAAGAACCCATCGCCTGCCAGAGCTGCCATCGAATTAGTCGGATCGAACACCATGCCCGGGCCGATCGCATCATCTACCGTCCCGAGACAAAAACTTTCTACGCTGCCGATCCTCAGCGCAAAGGATCGGTCCTTCGCTATCACAAAACAGCGTTTCTCGGAGGATTGTTCGGCGGGATCTCCGGTTCGCCTTTCCACACTGTCGACTACGACAACGAACTCTATTACAACGGTGGGGTCTGCCTGGGATGCCACAGCCACAAGCAGAATGCCAAAGGATTCACCATCTGTGACCTCGGAGTGGAGCGCCGTCCCGGAGACAAGAGCTGCATCCAATGCCATATGCCCAAGACCGACGGCCCCCTCGCCAATCAAAAACCCGGCACCCGACACGCCTATCACGGCAGCAACCTTCATGATCCTGAAGGGACGAAGCGGATGGGAAAATACATCGACCTAAACTACCACCCCACCAAAGACGGCTTCATCGTTGTCTTGAAAAACACCGCACCCCATACCCTCTTTGCCCAGCCGCTGCGCCTGGGAGAACTGAGGGGCTCCCTCTACCGCAACGGACAGGAGATTCCCCTCCCCTCCCGGAAGTTCTTCCGTCGGATCGGTCAAGACGGGCACCCCACTCCCCCTTGGCTCGCCGACAGCGTTCTGAAAGATTCGACAATCCGGGCCCACGAAAGCAGAACGTTTCACTATAGAACCTCACTGAAACCCGGGGATCTGCTGACCCTCACTCTGGGATACCATCCCGTCGATCCCGCCATGGCAAAGAAAATCCCGGGGATCCCAAAGGAAGCGACCCGTTTCCTGCCGATCAGACAACGGAGCTGGACTATCGCACCATGAACAGAACATCCCGCAAAACAGAGGCTTCTGCCAAGGACACGACTCCCAGACCCAACCGGATCGAACAGTTCAAAGCCGAACTCCCCCCGGCCCGCTTCGATCTGCACTCCGTCGATTGGCATCACCCGGATGAACGAACCCGATTCTACCTCAAAAATTACGGCCTCTACAACATCAAACTCCGGCCCGATAGCTGGATGATCCGTCTACGCTTCGACAGCGGAATCCTCGAGGCGGGACAACTGGAAACCGTTGCCCGAATCGCCGAACGGGAGAATCTGAGGGTTCTCCTGACCGCCCGCTCCCAGATGGAGCTACATGATCTGAAACCGAAGCGGGTCTATCCCCTCTGGCAGGAGCTCAGAGCAGCGGGGCTGACGAGCACGCAAGTACTGACGGACAATCTCCGGGGGATCCTGCTGGACCCGCTGGATCAGTATGCTCCCGACAGGCGGATCGAATGCACCCCCATCGTGGAGCGTCTGCATCGAAGATTCATCGGCAATCCCCAATGGATCGGCACCCTCCCCAGAAAGTTCAACGCCGCCCTCATCGGAAGAGAAACCCCCTCCTTCAACCCCTGGGGACAGGATCTACTGCTGGCCCTCGCCCAAAAAGAGGACATCCGGGGCTTCAACCTCTATCTGGGAGGTAAAAACAGCGAAACGGCAAAAAATGCCGATATCTTCTGCCCGCCTGAAGAGGCGGAGCAACTCTTTGAAGCCGTCTTGACGACCTATCGCGAGTACGGTCTACGCGGCAGCCGGGCCAAGACCCGCCTCTATCACCTCATCGAAAGTGTGGGAATGGCGCAGCTACGCACCTGGATCGAAGAGGCCTATGGGCAAAAATTGCCATGTGCCGGAGAACTCCGAATGCGAAGCAGCACCGAAAACAACGACCATTTCCTGTCCATCCAACGCCTCGGCCGTCACGGCGAAATCGACACCGAAACCCTAAGCAAAGCCGTCCAAGAGGCCCGTTCCCAAAACCTCACCCTTCGCCTCACCCCCCATCAGGAGCTCTGGCTCTTCGATCCCAAAGCCATCCAGGCGTCATCTTCCATCCCCAATTCTCAATTCTCAATTCTCAATTCTCAATCCGCTCCCAAAGGGAGCGTCATCGCCTGCGCCGGCTCCCGCTACTGCCCCCTCTCCCTCTGGGAAATCAAAAACGACACGGAACGCCTCCCCCTTTCGATCCTCACTGAGAAAGGGATCAGCGTGGGATTCAGCGGCTGCCTCAAAGGGTGCGGCCGCCACCACCACAGCGATCTGGGTCTGGTGGGCCTGCGCAGCAACGCCTTCGGACCGACGGAACGGGCACTGCGGGTTTTCGTCGGAGCACGGGAAGCACCCGATCCGGCCCCGGCCCGACTCCTCTTCTACGCTGTACCGGAACGCTCTATCGCCCGGCTCTTCGAGGTGATCGCGGAAGATTTCGACCGCTCCGGCTATCCCCGATTCGAGGATTTAAGCCGCCACGTTCTGAGCCGATACAGCGAAGAGACCCTGATGCTCTGGTATCTGCTGCGGCAACTGGATGAAATTACGGAGAAAGAGCAAAAGCTCTTTTTTGATGGTGAAGAGGATACATTGAGAGAGAAGTTAAAGAGCCTCTCTCTCTGCTGCAAAATGATTCAAGAGATGCAGGAGCTGATTTCAGCTCTTAGTCACCGACTTTGGAATCAAAGCCGAGACCAAGGACAACCGATTCAATCCAAACGATAGCACTTTAGTTTTTGCAACCTTTATTTTCTTTTGAAAAGCTTTTTATAATGATTACGGAACATAGGCACATAGGTGCTTGAATTTCGCGTCTCATTGTTTGATGTTTCATCGTGATTCATCGGATAATATTGGACGTTTTTGAAAGCGGTCCAATTGATTTTGTGAGGGACTTCATCACCGATAAAGGCAAGGTTCTCGGTACTGAAATACAATCTGAATCGTTTTTCATCCCCGTAATTGAGTTGGAGAGTTTTCACTTCCTGACCGTCAATGAGCCAGTGAGCGTAATATTGATCGTTCTGAGGCTCGAGTTTCAGCTGGAATGTATGCCAACCGCTCTTGACTTCCTTGACATCACCGGCGCTGTAGGGATTGTTTTGTGAAGTCATATAACACATGATTTTTTTCCCGGAGCTATTGTTTTTGCCGTATCCACACTCGAAATCCAACTCATGATTGTCGTCATTATAGAGGAACATTCCGACACTAAATTGCGCTTTGGCTTCCGGTTTGGGAAGATAAACTCTCCAGTTGTAGGTTCCGTAACCGCCTTCAAGACCCTCTTGATAGAACTTTACCCGCGCACATTTATCGATCGATTCAAATTGATTATTGGTATCGAGATACTCACATCCATGATTGTAACGTGTATAAGGGTAGGTATACATCACGAGGAGATTTCTCTCCAATAAGTAACCGCCGAATACCTCGTCATCCAGATGTTCGTTGAAGCTCTCCAGATCGCATGATAGATTCAATTGACACCCGTATTTATAATAATAATCGAGGAATTCACCCTCATTGCGTGCCAAATTGGTTGTTGCATCTTCACACCAGTTGCGACCTTTCCAGGTAATACATTTCGCCGAAGCGATATTGAACGAGAGCACTCCAAAGATTGCCAATCCACTCAAGAGAGACATTTGACCGATTCTTTTCATGTTGACTCCTTTGCTTTTTATTACTAGAGAAATGTATGTATTTAAATACTATCAAAAAACAAATAATTCAAAACTTAGATTATGTATATTTCAAAAGATTTTTGAGGTATTGAGAATAGACAAAGGTTTTCCTGATCGTTTGGGGCATGCGCTCCCACGCCGGAGCATAGGAGCGAGAAAAAGCTTTAAATCCAAAATTCTCCATCCTCAATTCTCAATTCTCAATTCTCAATTCGAAAGCTTCGCTTTCGCTAGTATCCGTAATCGACGATCTTTCCGCTCAGACTCTTGAGAAAAGCTACCGTGTCGTTGATCTCAGC
>NZ_WFQN01000048.1 GCF_015487065.1 Nitratifractor sp. | reverse complement strand
GGATCCACATCAATGAGCAGAACCCGCTTCCCCTCCTCAGCCAGGGAGGCAGCCAGATTGACCGCCGTCGTGGTCTTGCCGACTCCCCCTTTTTGATTGGCAATGCTTATTACTTCACTCATCGTAATTCCACGATCCTTTCTCCATCGAGCATTATCGACCCGTCTTCCATAAGTTGGGCCTTTTCAAGACTTATAAACTCCGCTCCCCGGTGGGTACCGAAGGGGCGTGATCTCTCAAATTCTAACCGGTACTTCCTAAAGAGTTCCTTCCATTTCGGCACACTCTCCAGCCGCTGGAGATACATATCAAGTAATATCATCGGCGAAAGCTCCGTCTCAAGGGCGGCGAAATTTTTTTCACTTTTTTTGAGATTGACGCCGATGCCGGCTACATAGAAAGAACGCAGACGGGTCGTGATCACCCCTCCGGCCTTTTTGGATCCCAGATAGAGGTCGTTGGGCCATTTAAGCCAGACCGGCTGCCCCAACTCCCGAAGCAGATCTCTCATCACCCATCCGAAATAGATCGATGCCGCCGACGGGGGAAGATCCTCGGGCAGATCCGACTCCCGCAAAGCGATGGAAGCGAAAAAGTTTCCCGGATGACCGATCCACCGGTTCTCACGGCTACCCATCCCGTCGCTCTGCTCCCGGGCCAGGACCGCCGTCGGCTCTGTAATCTCGCCCCTGCGGATCGCTTCGGTCAACCAGCGCTGAGTGGAAGGGAGATGTTCAAAGGAGAGAATCTCCAACCTTCAACCCCCTTCCCACGCAGTAGGCCCGGCCGCTCATCGCCTTTTTGCCGGCAGGCTGGAGGCTCACAATTCGCAGCACCCCCCGTCGGCATCCCACGTCGATCGCTTCCTCGCCTATCGCAAGGATTTCACCGGGACGGTGAGGGGACACGACATCGGGGACTTCGATGACATTCAGTTTGAGACCGTCGGAGAGGAAGATCCCCGGCCATCCCTCGAAGGCCCGATATTTGCGCTCGATCGCCTCGGCATCATCCAATGTGATCTCGCCGTCGCTGCGCCGGATCTTTTTGCAATGGCTCGCCAGGGCTCCGAACTGGGGCAGCGGCTGAAGTTCCTCGAAGCGCTTCAAAACCTTCGGCGTGAGCTCTGCCGCCGCTTCCGTAAGCTGCTCCATGAGGCTCTGGAGACGGGTCTCCTTTCCGATCGCCACATAACGGTAGGCCAGGGCCGGACCGCTGTCGAGCCCCTCCTCCATCAGCATCGCCGTCACGCCGGTAAAACTGTCACCGTTGAGCAGGGCCTGCTGGACCGGTGAAGCCCCCCGATAGGCCGGAAGCAGTGAGGCGTGAAGATTGATACAGGGAACGAGATCGAGAATGGCTTTCGGGAGCAACTGGCCGTAGGCGGCTACGATGATGTAATCGGGGGCTAGCGTTCTCAAACGCTCCCAAATCCCCTCTTCTCTCAAACTTTCCGGCTGCAACACTTCTATCCCTTTCTCCGTCGCCAGAGTCTTCACCGGCGGGGGTGTCAGGACCTTTTTCCTCCCCACCGGCCGATCAGGCTGGGTCAGCACCAGGACGACGTCGATCCCCTCCTCTTCGATCAATCGTTCCAGGATACGCCGGGCATAGTCGGGCGTCCCCATAAATACAATCCGTTTCACTTTTCTCCTTTGAGATACACATCCCATCCACCGGATGCTTTGATCGTTGCTTCGAAAGCGATCTACTCTTCGCTGTCGCCGACAGTCCGTTCACCGACGAAGAGTGTTCCGCCGCGATGCTCTCCATGCAGCAGGAAACTCCGGACATCTCCCAGATCAAAACCGCTTGCCAAAAACATACGCCCTCCCCGACGCATCAGGAAGTCTGCCGCCTGCAGCTTGGTGACGATCCCTCCGGTGGCGAAACGTCCATGAGGTGTGCACTCGGAATCGAGCTCCTCCGCTTCGATCCCATGGACAATTTTTCGAAGCTTCGCATCGGAATGTCGGTGGGGATCTTTGTCGTAATAGCCGTCAATATCCGAAAGGATCACCAGGATATCCGCCTGAAAATACCAGGCCACATGGGCACTGAGACGGTCGTTATCTCCGAAAACCAGCTCTTCGGTGGCCACCACGTCGTTTTCGTTGACGATAGGGACTACCCCGTGCTCCAGCAGCTTCTCCACCGCATTACGGGCATGCCGGGTTCGCCGGCGAGAGTCGAAATCATCCGCACTGAGCAGCAGCTGGGCGCTGAGAACCCCGTGGTGGGCGAACTTGCTCTGATAGAGTTTGAGCAGGTAGGGTTGCCCGATCGCCGCCAGAGCCTGCTTGTCGGCGACCCGGCTCCGATCCAGCTGCAGCTGGGTGTACCCGGCGGCCACTGCACCGGAACTGACCAGGATCACCTGACGATCCTGCTTCTGCAATTCGGCGATGAAATCTACCAGGGCCCGCATTCGATCCAACGCGATGCTCCCCTCTTCCGTCAGTACATGGGAACCGACCTTGATCACGATCCGTCGCATCAGTCCGCCTCGGTTGCAGGGGAGTTCTCTTCCGCCTCGGGCGCTTTCTCCTGCCGCCGACAGGCATGGACCATGGCACCCAGGGCATAGCGCAGGGGTTCGACATTGCGTCCGCTGACCGAGGAGACCGGCAGGATAAAGACCGGTCGATCCGTAGGCATCGCCTCCCAGCTTTCGTGGGGATCGGCGTAGCTAAGCAGCTTTGTGTCGGCATCGAAGCGCTCCTCAAGGATCTCGTTGGGTTCCAGCCCCAGCGCTTCGAGCAGCTCTTCCGTTTTTCCGTCGATCTCGTTGTCGCTCAGGGCGTCGATCTTGGTAATAGCCACGGCAAAGGGGCGACCGGCAAGCTCTTCCGAATAGCGCCGGAGCTCCTCTTTGAGGATCTCGTACTGGTATTGCATCTCCCGGTAGTTGGTAGCGTCGATCATCAGCAGCAGCGTCTTGGTCCGTTCGATGTGACGCAGAAACTCCAACCCCAGGCCCCGACCGTCGCTGGCCCCTTCGATGATCCCCGGAATATCCGCCATCATGAAGGAGTCGAACTCCCCCAGAGCCACCACACCCAATTTGGGCGTCAGGGTGGTAAACTCGTAGTTGGCGATCTCAGGCCGGGCATTGGAGAGGGTGGAGATGAGGGTCGATTTTCCCACATTGGGGAACCCTACCAGCCCTACATCGGCAATGAGCTTCATCTCCAGACGCACATGACGACTCTGACCGGGCAATCCCGGCTGGGCGTAGGTGGGACGCTGGTTGGTGGAGCTTTTGAAATGGACGTTGCCCAGTCCCCCTTTGCCCCCTTCCAGGAATTTTACCTTCATTCCCGGCTCCGTCAGATCCAGGAGCAGTTCACCGGTTTCGGCATCGACGACCTGGGTCCCCGGAGGGACCACGACGGTGGTGTCCTTTCCGCTGCGGCCGAAACGTTTGCGCCCCTCGCCGGGCCGTCCGTTTTCGGCTTTGATATGGCGTTTCCCCCGCAGGTGGGAGAGGGTATCGGTGTTGCCGTCGACTTGGAACCAAACGGCTCCGCCCCGGCCGCCATCCCCGCCGTCGGGTCCCCCTTTGATGACAAACTTTTCGGTATGAAAGGAGACGCAGCCAGCTCCCCCTTTGCCCGAACTGAGTGTCAATTCTACATTATCTACAAACATTATAATTGCCTTTGTTTTTTTGAATACTCTATAGTTTTTCTTAATATTATATCACATTGCCGAAGGGCGCTGTCCCACCCAAACGATGAGAGTCAAAAGAGTCTAGAGGATAATCCGATAGGGAAGAGTAAAAAGAAAGAAAAAAGATAAAACTGCCGATGAAGGTTCGGCAGTCGAATCAAAAAAGAAGGGGCTTACGCAGGAACGACAGAAACCTTCTTTTTGGTGGAAGTCTTGTTCTCAAACTTGACAACCCCTTCGATCAGGGCATAGATGGTGTGATCTTTTCCCATGCCGACACCGGTACCGGGGACGACTTTGGTTCCCCGCTGACGGATGATGATGTTACCGGGAATCACATGCTCCCCGCCGAATTTCTTCACGCCGAGACGGCGGCCTGCTGAATCACGGTTGTTCTGGGTTGACCCCTGTCCTTTCTTATGTGCCATGAAAGCTCCTTATGCAATTTTGGTAATGCGGACCCGGGTGAAATCCCGGCGGAAACCGCGCTTGAGCTTGGAGTCTTTTCTCCGACGCTTCTTGTAGATGATCACCTTTTTGTCACGCCCTTCGTTGATCACCTCACCTTTGACCACGGCACCCTCCACATAAGGGGTACCCACCTTCAGCTCGCCGTTGTCCAGTGCCAGGACTTCGGTAAACTCCACTTCGGATTTGGGGTCGAGCCCCATTTTGTCGAAGCAGATCACATCGCCTTCCTGGACTTTGAACTGCTGTCCGCTTGCTTTGATAATCGCGTACATTGTTGACCCTTTTTTGATTAATCACTCGTCGATCACCGGAGGCCCGGCAATTTAAGTTTGGGATTATAGCGAAAAAAAGTTTAAGCGATTTTGAAGTGAAGAGGCAGAGAAAGAAAAGAACCGGGTTTTAGAGAGAAACTCCCGGCTTTGCAATACAATCGATCTCTACCAGCACCTCCTTGGGCAGGGTCTTGACCGCCACGGTACTCCGGGCGGGACGGTGGTCGCCGAAAAACTCGGCATAGACTTCGTTGACGACGGCGAAATCCCCCATATCCGCCAGGAAGATCGTTGTCTTGATCACATCGTTGAGAGTTCCTCCCGCCGCTTCGAGGACCGCACTAAGGTTGTTGAGAACCTGGCGGGTCTGTTCGGCGACCCCCCCGTCGATCAATTCTCCTTCCGGCGTCAGAGCGATCTGACCCGAACTGTAGAGGATCCCCTCCACCATTACGGCCTGAGAGTAGGGTCCGATGGCCTGGGGGGCATTTTCTGTCGCGATAATCTGCATCTGTTCTCCTTAATTGGCGTCGTTTTCGTAGAAGATATAACTGGTGGAGTAGTCGGAGAACTCGAAATAGACCTTCTTCTCTCCCTTATCCACTTTGTAGTTGAAATTTCGATCGTCATAACCATAACCGTAACGATAGGGGCGCGGTCGGTTGTCGTTGGTCCCGTAGGCGGTGGAGAGTTTGTCGATTTTGATGAAACGTTTGACCAGCTTCTCTCCGGCATAGACATCCAGGACCCCGTTGGTCCCGGTCCAGTTCTGAATCGAACGGCTGATGGAGTTCTGAGTCTCCTGGGTACAGCCGCCGATAAAGAGCATACCGACGATACCGATCAGCCAAAGTTTTGCAGAGGTTTTCATCATTTGATCCTTCCTTGATTCTCGGGAATTATACCACGCCCGTCACCCCCTTTACCTCAGCAAAGCAATAGAACCCTCTGAAAAATGTCCATGAGAGGTTTCACTCGATGGCGACAAAGGAGCGCTCAACCCGTGAAACGGGCGCTTGCGTTCGCGACTGCCAGAGCTATCGAGTGAAACCGGTTGTTTTTCAGAGCACTCAATACAAAATTTCATTTTGTACAATATATATCGATCAAGGATTGCAGCTTTTCCGCGAAATCACCGGCGGTGTCGATGCCGCACTCCCCTGCGTCCTCCTTGTCCCCCGTCCCGCCGGAGGCACCGATATAAAGACCGCATGTGCTCTGGGCGTATTCGTCCCAGGCACGGTAGAGGGTATCCACTTCGCCGCGTCGATCGGGAGGGAGGCAGCTGCGCAGTTTGGCGACCCGTTTATCGATCAGAGTCCGGAGCCGATCCTCCTCTTTGCCCATACACATCACCACGTCCATCGTCGCTCCGCCGGCGGCTTTGAGGCATGTATCGTAGGATGGGGAGGGCTTCCCCCAGAGAGTAATGGTTACCATCATTACTAATAAAGGAGTATTAAACAATTTGTGTTGGAAAGGCCTAAAAGGAAGATCAGACAGTAGCTTTTGTATGGTTTTCATAAAATTCTTTTAAGCCATTAACCAGATCTTGTATCTTCTCAGAATTACCGAGAGCATTCATCTTTATTGCTCTCAGACTAAGATAGTCCAAATCTTTATTTAATCCATCTTCAGCAATCAAACCGTCATATATGTCCATGAGGGCTCTTTTAAGATGCCCTATTGCCTTTTGTAAGTTATTGATAAACACAGTGGGTGAATCAAAAAATACTATCGCTGTACTATAGTGAGACAAAAAATTCATAAACTCATGACTAACCGCAAAAAATAAATATTCTACTTTTTCATAAGTGGGACTATCTTTATGTTGATTAATTTTTTCTTCGAGTTTAGAGTATGCACGACCGAAGTAGTCTAGATATCTATTGATTGTTTCAAGCTCCCTCCTGTATATATCTGAATCAATATGAATATTCGGTTTTCCCAATATCCTATTCCGACTCTCGTAAATTTTAAGTTTTTTCTCAAGTAAGTTTATGGCCCTATCATACTTCTTTTCAAGAACTGAGTTCTTATAGTATGAGTATTCATCTTCACTGAGCCTTATATCATTACGCACTATTAGTTCTTTCAGCAAGCCAGTATATTCACACATAGCAGGATTAAATATATCATTCAATTGAGGCAAATAATCATTTATAAAATCTTTCTCATTGATACGGTTCGAATAATTTGGCCTTATATGACAAAAATAAAAGCGAACAAGTTTTTGGACCAGTGTTTTGTCTTTTTTTCCACGAAGTGCTACATATTTAGCCTCAAAGGGAAGATAAAAACGTATCAGATAATTATAGAAAAAAAAAGATACTCTTGCCTCTGTCTTATATCTGGGCATAGGTGTAGTTTTTCTCTATTCTTTTGTTAAGATTTTTATGCCACTAAGAAGCTCTTCGGTAGTAAAAGGTTCTGCTGCCTGGTGTTCTTTGATATTTCCATGTTGAACGATATAAATATCGTCACCATGTTCTTTGGGTACCGATGGATTATAGTATTCGAGATTAGGATCACCGCTATACTCTCGCTCTTCAATCAAGCCATTGACTTCCGGTTCAATGCCGATATTTTGGGTGATTTCATCAATCGTTTCCATCGATCAGTAGTCCCCTTCACATTTAGAATGCGCCATCATAATGCACCAATGCTTAAAATCTGCTTATTGATTAACAGTTCGTAAACAGTGAGGACTTGTTGTAACTGTAACATTATGTGAAAAGCTCATTCCCTTATTGCCGGATCTGGCCTTCCGAAATAAAACCCTTGCCCATAATCACAACCTATAAAGCTAAGTGCGCTAGCCATTTCTTCACTTTCTACATATTCTGCAACGATTTTTATATTAAGTCTTTTAGACATATTGATAAGCATGTCTAATATATAGTATCTTTTTGGATCTTCGGTAAAATTCTCAACCAATACTTTGTCAAGTTTCAAATAATCAAAATCAAAACTCAGAAGTGGGTCGAACGTCGCATATCCTTTTCCAAAGTCATCCAAGGCAAATTTGCATCCAAATCGCTTTGCTTTTTCCATAAATTCACGAACTCTATTTTTGTCTTTAAGCTCTTTTTCTTCAATAAATTCAAGCACTAACCTATCTGCAACGTTATTGGCACTTCGAATTTCATTCAAAATTTCATCATATCTCTCATCTGTTTCTATATCATCATAAGAAATATTCAAAGATATACTTATTTCATTATTCATTTCCAATTTTCTTAAAACTTCTGATAACATTTTCATTGTACATTGAAAGTAGCTTTCTTTATCACTATCCCTATCACTTTCTCTCATTGCACCGAATTCCCCTAAGGGAAAAATATAGTTTCCTTGATCATCCGGATACCGTAACAACGATTCATATTTATTATATTTTCCAGTCTTCAAATCTACTATAGGCTGATAATATGCTGTAATCTTATCTATATCCAAAGCCATCATTTCCCTTTAAACTTATACTAAACACCTGATAATCATAACGAAACTACTCTTCAATAGGCAACATAAATTTCTGCATCACCAGCTCCCCCTCGCCATCGTAGTAGAAATAGTGCAATCTGTCTTTGGCCACCGGCAGACCGGCCAGGTAGCGCAGAGCCAGATTGGCCTGGAAGGAGCCGATCTGCATGACGATGGGAGCGGCGATGCCGCCAGGCATATGGTCGCTGATCGCGAAGACGCCGAAATCGGCCCGGTCGAAGAAGCAGACCTGCCCGTTGAACTCCTCCACGCTGGCGTAGATCCAGGGGGTGCCCCACCCCTTGGCCCAGCGGTCGATCCGCTCCCGCACCGGGAGATTATCAGTGGCATCCAGGATCAGATCGAAATCTTCCTGTGCCTCTACAGCGAAGGTGTCGAAATCGCATTCGTGGGCCGTCACCTTCACAAAGGGATTTTTGCGTACCAGCAGTTCGGCGGTAACGACGGCTTTGTTGCGCCCCTCGTCTTCCAGAGTAAAAACGATCTGTCGGTGGATATTGTGTAGTGACACCTCATCGAAATCGACCAGATGGATCTCGCCGATCCCGCTGCCTCCCAGGGCCAAAGCCAGGGTCGATCCCAACCCGCCGCAGCCGATAACGGCGATGCGCCGCGTGGCGAGACCTTCCTGTGCTTCCGGACCCCAGAGTTGGATCTGCCGCCGGAAGTAGTCGGCGGAGTTCACAGGGCTCTCCGTTGACGCAGCGCCTCCTGGAAACGCCACCCTTTACGATGCGCTTTGACCGCCTGTTTGCCGATCGTCTCCACCAACATCGACTCCTTGTCCTCCAGCATCATCTCCACCTCCCCGTCGGGATTGACCAGCATGCTGTCACCGTAGAACCGCCACGGGTTCTCTCCATCGTTGTACTCTCCGAGGCGGTTGGCCCGCAGGATATAGACCCCGTGCAGGAAAGCCCTCGATTTGATCAATTCCCGCCAGCGGTTGTGGGAACCGAAAGTCGAGGCGGTGGGCAGCAGTACCAGATCGACCTTGTGCCGGTCAATCGCTTCCCAGAAAGGGTCGAAATGGAGCTCGTATCCCCCCATGACCGCCACTTTGAAGCCGTCCGCTTTGAAAATGAAAGGATCCTCCAACGGCGCCACCGGATTGGCGAAGAAGCCCTCCTCGTTCCAGTGGGGATAGGGGATCAGGATCTGCTGGGAATAGTAATCGGTCTTTTTCGGACCGACCCGGACGATGGTTTTGTAGAAGTGTTTCTTTTTGACCCGCACCAGCGGTGCGATGAAGGTAACGTCATACTCCCTGGCCAGGCGTTTGAGAAGCTTGAGGTGGGTTCGGCTCTGCTCCTTGACCATACTGCGGGGCATCTCCTTGAGTTCGAGAAAAAAATGGTTCAGCACATACTCTCCCAGCAGGATGATCCGGGCGCCCCGCTGAGTGGCATTGGTGAGATAGAACTCCAGCCGGGTGGCGTTCATCCCCAGCGTAGGAAGCTGAAGCGCGGCGACGGTGAGCTCTTTCATACCGCATCCTCTTCATGCTTCGCTTCGATCGCTTTGACTTTGAGCTTCGCCTCTTCGATCATCTTCTGGGCACGACGGATCGTCTCCATTCCCTCTTCGTAGAGCTTGACACTCTCTTCCAGGGTGATCTCCGGGTCCATCAGCTTCTCCAGAATTTTCCGGCTCTGCTCCAGCTGCTCCTCAAAACCCGCCTCTTTCATCGGCTCTCCTTCGCAAGAATTTCCCGGAGGATGAAATCGAATTTGTCGATCTCCACCAAAAAGGCATCGTGACCGTAATCGCTTTCGATCTCGTGATAACTGTGTGGCTGCCCGTTGCGTCGCAGCATCTTTGCCAGATGTTCCATCTCTTCGGGGAAAAAGAGATAATCTCCCGCAAAACTGATCAGGTGAACCTCGGCCCGAATACGACTGACCGCTTCATGAAGCGAATCGTATCCCCGGGAGAGGCTGAAGGTATTGATCGCTTTGACGATGTAAAGGTAGCTCAGGGGATCGAAAATCCGGGAGAAATTGGCGGTATTGTACTCCATATAGCGCTCCACCTCGTAGCGTCCGAAGAGCTCGAAGAGTCCGTCGGTGGAGACATAGTTTCTGCCGAATTTCCGATCCATGGACTGGGGACTCAGGTAGGAGATGTGTCCGGCGATACGACCGATAGCCAGGCCGTCACACCCCTCTTCCCGAAAAGCATCGGGAGCGTAGTTTCCGTTGTCGAAACGGGGATCCCGTCGGATCGCCTCCACGGCGACTTTGTTGAAGGCAATCACCCAGGGGCGGGTGGCGTAAGTGGTGGCCAGCGGAATGATATGATCGGCCAGTCCCGGATAGTCCACTGCGAACTGCAACGCCTGCATCCCCCCCATCGAACCCCCGACGATCGCTTTGAGATGGTGAATCCCCAGGCTGCTCAGAAGCTGGCGCTGCGCCCGCACCATATCCTTGACCGTCACGACGGGAAACTTGAGACGATAGGGGTGTTCACTGGGATACATGGGACTCATGGGGCCTGTCGAGCCGAAACAGGAGCCGATGACGTTGGTACAGATGACAAAGTGACGATCGGTATCGATTCCCCTGCCCGGACCGATGAGACCGTCCCACCAGCCCGGCTTACGATCCCCCTCGTAGAGACCGGCGGCATGATGAGAGCCGCTCAGAGCGTGGCAGACCAGAATGACGTTGTCTTTGGCCTCGTTGAGCTCCCCATAGGTCTCGTACCGGATCTCGTAGGGTTCCAGGATCCGTCCGCTCTCCAGATAGAGCGGCGAGGTGAAATGGGCGGTGTGGGTCTCGATCTTCATCGGCAGCCTGCATGTTAGTTTGGCGCTATTTTATCCTAAATGGGATTAGTAGACACTCATCGGTCGTCGAAAGGCGTTTTGGAGAGAGTTTGTCAAAAAAAAAGCGTTACCGCGTAACGCAACAAAAATTCTCCATCTTCAATCTTCCATCCTCCATCCAACAATGAGGCGAAGGCCTCATTGTTCCAGCGCCTGCCGTAGATCCTCGATGAGATCCTCGGGGTCTTCCAGCCCTATGCTGAGGCGGATCAGCCCTTCGGGGACGCCGGCGGCCTCCAGCTCCTCGGGGCTGAGCTGCTGATGGGTGGTACTGGCCGGATGGGTGATGATCGATTTGCTGTCGCCGATGTTGACGACGATCTGGAAAATTTCGGTGCTGTCGGCGACGCGCTGCGCCTCCTCTTTGCTGGAGAGCTCAAAGCTGAGCAATCCGCTGGCCAGACCGTTTTTGAGATACTTTTGAGCCAGGGGATAGCTGGGGTCGGAGGGGAGACCGGGGTAATTGACCTTGCGGACTTTGGGATGCTCCGCCAGAAACTCCGCCACGGCCAGGGCAGAGCGGGAGTGCTGTTCCATCCGGATCGGCAGGGTCTCCAGCCCCTGGATATGGAGCCAGCTGTTGAAGGGGCTGGGCGTTCCTCCCAGATCCCGCAGCAGCGCCAGGCGGGTCCGCAGGGTAAAGGGCGGCAACGGCAGATCGGTATAGACCAGGCCGTGGTAGCTCTCGTCGGGCTCGTTGAAATGGGCGTAACGGTCATTGCCTTTGATGAGCTCTGCCAGCCCCTCCCGTTCCACGATAATCCCTCCCAGAGCCAGCCCCTGACCGGTGGTGTATTTGCTGGTACTGTGGACCACGATATCGGCTCCGTGCTCCAACGGGTGACACAAAGCCGCCGTAGCAACGGTATTGTCGGCGCAGAGCATCACCCCATGGCGTCGGGCGATCCGGGAGAGCTCCGCGATGTCGGCCATGACCAGGGAAGGGTTGGGGATCACTTCGAAAAAGATCATCTTGGTCCGCTCGTCGATCATCCCCTCCAACTCCTCGGGATGCCGCACATCGAAGAAACGGGCTTCGATCCCGAAACGGCGCAGGGTATGGGCCGCCAGGGTCAGGGTCCCCCCGTAGGCCTGTTTGGCTACAACGATATTGTCTCCGGCTTCGGCGACGTTAGCAAAGGCGTAGAAAACCGCCGAGGCGCCGCTGGAGGTAGCGATGGCCGCTGCACCGCCCTCCAGAGCCGCAAAGCGCTTTTCAAAAACATCAGTGGTAGGGTTCATCAGGCGGGTGTAGATATTCCCCAGTTCCTTCAGCTCGAAAAGATTGGCAGCCTGCTCCGCACTCTCAAAAGCGTACGCAGTCGTCTGATAGATCGGGACCGCCATCGTCCCCTCTTCGTTTCCTTCGTATCCGGCGTGGATGGCGAGTGTCTTCTCTTTCATGGATCGATCCTTGATTGATTTGAAAAGATTATATCAGAAGATAATCAAGAATAGTGTTATTGGTCTATTGGTGTATTGGTTATTGGGAAGTGCTGCCAAGCAACGCCTACCATCATCCAAAATCCAAAATCCAAAATCGTCCTTTATTCGGAAAATTCCGTATAAAGGACGATCCCCCAGATCATCACTACCAAACAGAAAGCCAGCAGTACGCCAAAGGCTCCGATATCTTTGGCCTGCCCCGCCAGGGGATGATGCTCACGGGTCACCAGGTCCACCACCCGCTCAATGGCGCTGTTGAAAGCTTCAGCGATCAGTACCAGCCAGGTGGAGGCGAAGAGGATCCATTTGGAAAGGGGCGTGATAGGGCTGAAAAAGAGCCCTGCGGCGATGAGAGCAATAACGAAGAGCTGAGTACGGAAAGAGCGTTCCTGAGTCACGGTGTATTTCATCCCTGACAGCGCATAGCCGATATTTTTGAAGAGGCTGAATTTGGGTTTGTTATGCATGACAGTCCTTTGGACCAAAAAGTCATTTTGTGCTTCGCACAGTCATTTCAGGGCTTCGCCCCTGGTCATTATAGGGGAAGCTTTACCATTAAATGACGGCGCATTAGCGCCAAATGACGTGCGAAGCACAAATGACCTTAAATGACTTGTTGTTTCATTCCCACTCGATCGTCGCAGGGGGCTTGGAGGAGATATCGTAGACCACCCGGTTGATCCCGTCGATCTCATTGATGATCCGGCGGCTGATATTCTCCAGGATGTCGTGGGGAACATGAGCGAAGGTAGCGGTCATGCCGTCCACCGACTCCACCATTCGGACACAGACGGTGTTGTCATAGGTGCGGTTGTCCCCCATGACCCCGACGCTGCTGACATTGAGCAGTACGGTAAAGGCCTGCCAGACCTTGTCATAATAGCCGCTGGCCCGCAGCTCCTCCTGCATGATCTCGTCACTGTCACGCAGCAGGCGCAGGGCCTCTTCGTTGACCTCCCCCATGACCCGGATCGCCAGGCCGGGCCCGGGGAAGGGATGGCGACCGATCATATGCTTGGGAAGCCCCAGTTCCAGACCCAGTTTGCGCACCTCATCCTTGAAAATCTCCCGCAGAGGCTCCACCAGTTCGAAGGTCATCCAGTCGGGCAGGCCGCCGACGTTGTGGTGGGATTTGATCGTCTTGGAGGGACCCTTGACACTGACCGACTCGATGACGTCGGTGTAGAGGGTCCCCTGGGCCAGGAAGCTCACCTCGTCGGCATGTTTCTTGGCCTCTTCGTCGAAGACCTCGATGAAGGTTTCGCCGATGATCTTGCGCTTGCGCTCGGGATCGGTGACCCCCTTGAGGCGGGAGAGAAAGCGCTCGGAGGCATCCACGGTGATCAGATCGATTCCCAATCCTTTGAACATATCCTGCACCTGCTGGGCTTCGTTTTTGCGCAGCAGGCCGGTATCGACGAAAACGGCAATGAGCTGATCCCCGATCGCCTCGTGCAACAAAGCAGCGACCACGGAACTGTCCACCCCGCCGCTGACCCCGCAGAGGACCTTTTTGTTCCCCACCTGTTTGCGGATCTCGGCGATCTTCTCTTTGGCGAAGGAGCCCATGTTCCAGGTGCTCTCACAACCGCAGATATATTTGGCGAAGTTTTTGAGCATTTTGGTCCCCTGCTCGCTGTGATGCACTTCGGGGTGGAACTGGAAGGCATAGATCCGTCGTGCTTCATCGGCGATGGCGGCGTGGGGGGAGTTGTCACTCACGGCGATGGTCTCGAAACCTTCGGGGAGTTTCTCCACCCGGTCTCCGTGGCTCATCCAGACAATGCTGTTATCCGGGACATCATGGAAGATCGGTGATTCCGGCCGGGTGATATGGAGCTTCGCTTTGCCATACTCGTGATGGTCGGCGGGGATCACCTCGCCGCCGAAGTGCTGGGCGATGAGCTGCATCCCGTAGCAGATCCCCAGGATCGGCAGCTCCAGCTCCCAGATCCCCTCGTCGGGGTGGTAGGCATCTTCGGC
>NZ_WFQN01000047.1 GCF_015487065.1 Nitratifractor sp. | reverse complement strand
GATGTCTATCCCGGAAACTTCAACCTCTCCTACGGCTATCTCGATCTGGCCTATGACCGCCGGGATTCCAGGACCGATCCCCGCAACGGTTATTACCTCGCGGGCTACCTGGAATACGGCTACAGTATGGGTGAGGAGGAGAGCAACCCCTATTACAAAGCGATGCTGGAAGGACACTACATCCGCAGCTTCGGGCATCTGACTCTGGCCGGGGTGGCCCACGCGGGGGTCCTGGATGACGGAGGCAGGGCGTCACTGCCGGCGTCGAAGTTTTTCTACGCCGGCGGCTCCTACAGCAACCGGGCCTACAGGGACCGGGATATCGGGATCACCGTCTCGCCCACCGAGGATCTGGGTATCGGAGGCCGGACCTGGCTCAATCTGACCCTCGAAGCCCAGTATCCCATCTGGGACAAGATCTACGGCGGCCTCTTTTTCGATGCGACGCAGATCTCGGAAAAGAGCTATGACTACTCAGGCGCCTGGATCCAGTCTGCAGGGGTCGGTTTACGCTATGAGACCCCTATCGGACCGCTCAAACTCGACTTTGCAGTCAATATCCACGATCCTTCCATCAACCGGATCAGTATTATGATAGGGCAGTCGTTTTGAAAAAGTTCCTCATTGCCTCGGCCCTTTTTCTTTTCGTTCTCTTGAGTGGGCTCTATCTGGCGCTCAACTCTCCCTATCTCATCGACAAGTTGGCGCGCAAATATGCCCCGCAATACCATTTCGACTATCGAAAGATCTCCGGCAATCCCCTGGCAGGCGTGACCTTGGATGCGTTGACCTACAAAGGCAAGCTTCTGGCTCGAAAGATTCGCCTACGAATCAACCCCTATACCCTCCTGCAGGGGCGCATCACCGTCTCCCGTCTTCAACTGGAAGGCGTCGATGTGGATGTGCTTGAGCCGATGCTCAAAGACTTCATCGCTCCGACCCTGCACGAACCGACACAAGAAACCGAAAGTGACACGGGAATTCCCTTTGCCTTTCGATTGGAAAATATCCGGTTGACGCTCCTGCCTTTTCAGCGTTACGGGGTGAAAGTCTCCCGTGAAGAGCTCTCCATCGATTCCATCGATTACGATACCGATCGCTTTAACGTGGGGCTGCTCCATCAGAAGGCTGCGACCTCTTTGGGATACATCGATCTCCTCGGGACCTATCATCGACGAATCATGCAGGTAAAAACCTTGACCGTCAGCCGCCTGGATCTCCAGGGAGTCGAGGCGCTGATCCGACACCTGGACAACGACGCTACCGCTTCGATACCGCAAAAGTCTGCCGAAGAGAATGCTACCGCTTCGGTCAAAGATTCATCGGTGGAGAATCTCTTTTTGCCCCGAGAGATCAAAGCCGAAAAATTTCGGCTCTCTCTGCGTCCCTACACACTGCCGGAAGGCATACACCTGGAGCGCACCCGTGTCGAAGGAGAAGGACTCGATGTCGATCTGGATCATCGCCGGATCAACGGCGGGGAACTCCGTCTCTCCCTCCGAAGCGATCTGGCCCGGGCCCGTCTGGCACTCCGGGCCAACCCCGGGCGTCTGGTCCTGGAAAAAGGAGCGATCGACCGGCTGGATCTGGAGAAGATTTTGGCAGGGGTAACCAAAGCGGAGGAAAACAACACAAGTACCGCTCCCGACAAAAACGCTTCAAGCGCTTCGATGCCTTTTCTGCCCGATCAGTTGGAGGTCAAGGCCCTGCAAATCGCAGTGAAACCCGGAACCCTGGAGGGGATAAAATATCGCCAAGCCCATGCCGCTATCGAAAATTTACAGCTTGACCTGAAGCGAAAAGCGATTCGGAAAGGGAGGGTAGGATTGTCACTCGCTACGGGCCTCTTCGACGGCGACTTGAAGGCCGAGATCGATTCCCGGAGGATCCGTTTGCAGGCATTGAATCTCAAAGCAATCGACGTGGAGGGGATCCAGTCCTGGTTAAAATCGCATCGAAAGATCGCCGGCAACGAAGCGGGAAATCACAAGAAAACCGAGTCGTCACCCAAAGGAATCAAGATTCCCTATCTCCCCCCAAAGCTCGAAGCGGATCGTCTCTTTCTCTCTGCGCGTCCTTTCAAACTGGGGACTTTCGAAGTGAATCGCAGTGAAATTTTAGGTGACTCACTCCACATCGATCTGGACAAAGCCCGGGTTCGCCGCGGAACCCTCGAACTCAAAACGGATGCCAATTGGCTGCGGGCGACGCTGCGGGGAACGGTGCAGGATAATCGTTTGATTCTCGATGAGAACGGCAGTAGCCGACTGGAAGCCAAAGCGGCGCTCTTTCGCTTCCTCAAACTCCCGTTGAGAGCCGAAGCTTTCAGTCCGTTAATCCTGACGGGTGAAGCGGATGAGAAGGGAGCCGATCTGCGGGTACGCTTTCATGCCCGGAAGATCCTGGCGGAGAACAACGGCAATTTCAATGTAGATATCTCTCGCTCCCTCACCCGACTCAAGGCCGATTTCGGCGAAGGAAACTACACGGTGCTCGAGGAGATGAACGCCTCGCTTCCCCAGACGGCACTGCACCTTTCCGCTGTTGTGCAGTCCGGGAAGGAAGGGGCGTTACACTATACCGGACGCGTTCAGAGTGACGGGATCCGTACCGGCAATGAAAAATTGGACAAAATGCTGGGACGGCCGCGTATCGATTTTCGGGGAGATCTCCGCGCCCTCTCGGCGACACTGCAGGCCGGACCTTTCCTCGGCCGTTTCGAGAGCACCGATTTCAAAACGGGGCGTTTGAGTCTCCGCACGAGCCGGGCGCTACAGCCGGCACGCTACATCAAACTGCCGGCCAAACTGCAGGGGACGCGGGTGAATCTGTCGGCGGAGATGCCCGTCGATTTCTCCAAGCCGTTGCCCTTGGAGAGCAATCTGACCCTGAGCTCCAACGTGGCGACTCTCAAAGGAACGCTCCGTTACGACAGTCGTCTCCATGCAAAGTTTCTGGGGACGTTTCCCAAAAATTCTCTGCTCAAAAGCTGGCTGCCCAAACTCAAACTCTCTGCGTTGGAACCCTTGAAAATCTCTATCGATGAAACGGAAAAATCGTGGCGGATGGCCTTGGCAAATCGAGTGATCAAGGGAAATCTCGATTATATGAAAAAGAGAAAAGAGCTCAAAGGAACGCTCGGCATCGCCGGTAGCCGTCTGGACATCACCGGCGAACCGCAGGAGAGGATTGAGGCAACGCTCCATACCGCATCGGTCCGGAAAATGATGCTCGATATCAGTCGGATCTACCCCTTTCCCGATCCGAAACTCGACGGAGACTTGACGCTCAAAATGATGCTGGAGAAGCTGACGCAGGCCACCGTTGAGTTGCGATCTAAAAAGTTCATTCCCGACAGTAGCGCACGGATCAAAGCACCGATCAACAATATCGAACTTCTTGTCTCAGGTGATTTGAAAAAGCGTAGCCTAACCTTGAAAAAATATCATCTTGAAACGGCCGGATTGACTCTCTACGCTACCAAACCCGGACATCTGATGATGCAAAAAGGAACGATCCGACTGCAGGAATTCTGGATAAATGATTCTTTGAAAATTACGGGGCAATATGATCCCGAAAAAAAAGCGGGAAATTTTGTGGCCAAAGCCGCCCGTTTCAAACTCAAACATAAATATGTAAATCTGGAGAGTTCCGTAGATATCAAAGGGAAAATCCTCGCGGATAAGATCGAAGCCCAAGGGAAGATTGTCCTTCTGGGAGGAACGGTCAATTACAATCTCGAAGCGAAGCATTATGCGACAGATGAGGATATCGTCATCCTTCAGCATCTGAAGAAAAATCAGGGGAGTTTTTTCAGAAAAAATGTGCAATTGACTCTCTATATCCAGAGTGAAAAACCTCTGGTTTTTCACCAAAAAAATGTCAAAGTGGAGCTGCGCCCGCAGATGAGCCTCATCAAATCCTTCGACGGAGATCTCCAGATGCTTGGTTCGATCGCCCTGGCCAAAGAGGGCTATTACATCTTCCAGGGCAAAAAATTTGTCCTCTCACCCAGTAGCATCAATTTCATCGGCAACCCCACCCGCCCGCTTTTGGATATCAATCTGGTCTATCGCCGCTACGGCCGCACGATCTATATCAGTGTCAGCGGTTCGGCGACGGAGCCGAGTCTGCAGTTTTCCAGCTCGCCCTTTATGACCCGGGATCAGATCCTCTCTTTTATCCTTTTTGATACGGTGGATTCCGGTAATAATGCCGGAAATATGTTGAGCATCGTCGGCGGCGGAATCGCCAAATCAATCCTGGGAAACATCGGTTTGAAAGTTGATACACTTATCGTCACCTCCAACGGTTTTGAAGTAGGAAAAAAGATCACTGACAAGATTACGCTTTTGTATGATCAGAGAGAAGGAGAACCGAAAGTGATCGTTCGTATTCAACACTCCGCACACACGGAAACCGATATCAGTATCGGAAGCGAATCCCAAAGTGCCGATATCATCTATCGAAAAGAGTTTTGAGGTTTTTCTAAGTCTTTTTTCGAAAAAATTTTGATATCATTTTGTTGCTAAAATCATTTTAAAAGGAATAAACAATGTCTCTTCTTGAAAAAGCAAAAAAAGCGGTTAAAGAACAGAAAAAAGAAACGCTTACTCCGATGCAACAGCTTCTGAAAGACCCCGAGGTCAAGAAGACCGCCCGTTATCTGGTCAAACATATGTCCCAAACTGAAGCGAGAAACAAACTCAATGAGATTCTCGAAGAAGAAGGAAAACTCCCCGTCAGAAAAAACGGTAAAGTGATGAAAATCAACTATATGCAGTTTAAAGAGCTTCTCCCCAAACCCCGCAAGAAGAAAGAGGCCTAAGCCCCGTCAGAGCCCGATTCGCATCAAATCCGATGCGAGGGTCAGCTCTCCCCGATAATTTTCCCTAATTTCCTCCTCGATCGCTTTCATCTTCTTTTCATTGTCATAGCGAGGGCTGAAGTGTGTCGCCACAAGACGTTTGATTGCCATTTTCTCCGCCGCAATTCCCAGTTGCCTGGCAGTCGTATGCATAAACTTCCTGGGCAGGCGATCAAAATCCTTTTGCAGATAAGTCGCTTCGTGGATCATCAGATCCGCACCGCGGTAGGGGGCAAAAAGCTCCGGGCGGTCGTTGTCCCCGCCGATGAGGACTCTGCGTCCCGCCCGGGGAGCTCCCAGAACATCCCGGTTCTCCACCCGGCGTCCGTCGGGCAACGTGATAGACTCTCCCCGCTGTAGCCTTCCAAAGAGAGGACCCTCGGGAATGCCGAGTTTTCGGGCCTTTTCGAGGTCGAAACGGCCCGGGAGATCCGCTTCGGTATAGACATAACCGTAGCAGGTGATGGAATGGTGGAGGGCAATCGTTTCGATCCGGTAGTCGCCAAATGCCAGCGACTCTCCGGCCGAGACCTCTCTGACTGCCAGATCGTAGGGGAGCCGAAGCTGACTTAGACGCATGACGGTTTGGAGCATCTCCTGCAATCCCGTAGGACCGTAGATCTCCAGGGGCATTTCGCTCATCAGCATTCCCCGGGAGGCTAGCAGGCCGAAGAGTCCGTAGACGTGATCGCCGTGGAGATGGGTGATAAAGATGCGCTGCAGGCGATAGAGGCTCAGCGGGGTTTTGAGAAGCTGATGCTGTGTCGCTTCCCCGCAGTCGAAGAGCAGCCAATTGGAAGATTGGCGGGGGCGCAGCGCCAGGGCGGAGACGTTGCGCCGGCGGGTGGGGACTCCGGCCGAGGTACCGAGAAAGGTCAGTTCCATCTTTTCTCCTGCTTGCTTGACGGGAATACGGAGGCAAAAAGGTTCAAAGAGCTTTTTCCGCTTCGATCAAGGCGGAGATCCCTTCGGCCATCTCCGTGACCGCCTCCACTTCGGTGATCCCGAGACGTCGGCGGTTGCTGATATCCCAGATTCCCCCTTCGCTTTCGCTGTGTTCACCGTGGACCCCTCGAATCTGGAGATGGTGACGGTCGCAGATCCGGCGGAAGCGTTCGGGATCTGCCGAGAGCCTCGGCAGGCGGATATGGACGCTGGCCCGCATGGCGGTCCCCAGGTTGGTGGGGCAGCTGGTCAGATAGCCTAGACGTTCGCTGTAGGCGAAGGTGAGCCGCTTCTCCAGCTCCGCAACGGCCCGGACGAGGCGGGTGAAGACCCGGGCGATATCGCCGCCGGGCTCCATGGAGATGATCCGCAGCTGATCCTCTTCGTTGACCCAGACCAGGAAGGTTTTGTCGTCGTTATGGTAGATCCCTCTGCCTTCGGGCCAGTCCCGGTTGAGTCCGGCGCTCTCCAGAAACCGATCTCCCTCTTTGAAGAGGAAATGATCCCTGATAAGCCGCTGACGGGTCGCCTGGTCCATTCCGCTGAGGGGATAGTAGCGGCCGGCGAGTTCGTCGGTGAGTTCTCGGAGCGTGTCGGCGATCAGACACTCGACAATGAGCCGCTCCCGCCGGGCGATGGCAGGACCGAAAGGGAAGCAGTGGAGATTGCGGGCGACCCGGATCCGGGTGGAGAGGATGAATGTTCCTTCCGGATCGGGATTGGAGATCCGCAGATGGGCGGGGTTCAGATCGCTCCGGTGATGCCCGGTAACCGGATCGTAGTGGTGATACTCCCGGATAATGGGATCGAGGAGGAGGGCGAAGGTTTCGTAGCTCTCCTCATCTCCGGCATAGACCCCGATGGAGCTGTCGGGGTTCTCTACCCCGGAACGGATCAGCTGCTCCAGGGTATAGCCGTAGCAGGTTTTTTTTGTTTGGAGTCTCTCTGAGATCTCGGGAGTCAAATAACGCTGCAGTGCCGATCGATCTTTGTCGGATGATTGTGAACCGTTCATCAGGACTCTTTCGGATGGGATTTCGATCTATTAGGATATCATACAGGGAAATAGATCAGAGCGTAGCGGATAATCTACAGAGTCTGTTTAGAATTGGCATACAATTTAGTGCTACAATCCCCTCCGTATTTCTCTATCCAAGTGCACGATCATCGTTCTGTAAAACAATAGAGTGCTCTGAAAACCTCTCTTGCACGTTATTCAGAGTGTTCATATAGTATATAATAAGAGGATAGAGAAGTTTACACATATCTATGAGAGGTGTCGTCTCCTAATAATGAATACCGCAAAGATAAAAGAGCTGATTCAGCAGACTGCCGAAGAGATTGAAAGCACGAGGGATGACAATTTCGCGATCAACCGGGCCGTCGAATCGCTCGTCCGTGAAGTCACAGGTGCCGAGTATGCTTCGATCTGGATGAACGAGTATCCCCTGCTGGTTCGCGAAAGAGAAAAAGGGGTCAAGAGCTTATCGATGGAAGAGAAGCAGGGGCTGCTCTATCGCTGTTTCGTGACGAAAGAACCGGCAATCTACAACTATCTCACCAGTGAAAAAGGCTATCTCCCTTCGATCGACAATCCGGACGATATCCGAATCAAATCAAAAATCACTCTGCCGCTTCTGCTTGGGGAGGATCTCCTCGGCATCGTAACCTGCTACTCTTCTGTCAAAAAGATCAAGAATTTCGGACGTGAAGAGCTGGAGCGCTTCAAAACGATCGTTCCCGTGATCATCGAAGCGATGATTACGATGCAGAAAAACCGGGGAAGGAGTGTTCCGAGCGATCGTCGCAAAGGGGGGAGTGCTGATTCGGGACTGAGACGACGCAGTACCGATATCGTTCGCAGACTGGAAGCATTGGAATCGGCCGAAAAAGAGAACGCTTCCCTCTCTCAAATCGAAGCGGAAACGGCAGCTATCGTTCACGATATTCGCACCCCTGCCAACAACCTCCTGGGGTTTTTGAAACTTCTCGAGGAGCAGATCGAGGATCCCCGTCTGCGTGAATATCTCGATCACGCGGAAAAGAGTGCAAGAATGATCAACGATCTGACCACTTCGATCCTGGACAGTTTTTCCATGCGTCTGCAAAAACATTCCCCCAAAGAGCGGGTCAGCCCTTCAAAATATTTTTCCGAAATCGGTGAGACCTTCTCCGCACGTATGTACGAAAAGGGGATCCATTACAATATTTTCATCGATCCCAATCTGCCCCGGGAGATCGAGATCGATGCCGGCAAACTCAAGCGGGTTTTGATGAACCTTCTAGGCAATGCGGTGAAGTTTACCCAGGAGAAGGGCACGATCGAATATTCGGTTAGTTATATCAGCGCAGAGAAGAAAATCCACTGCTCCGTACGTGACAGCGGTATCGGAATCCCCAAAGAGAAGCAGGAAGAGATTTTCCGTGCCTTTACGCAGGCCGACGAGACGACAAAAGCACGTTACGGCGGTACCGGACTGGGATTGAGTATCTCGGCGGATTATGTCCGTGAGATGGGAGGAAAACTCTCACTGGAAAGCGAAGTGGACCGGGGAAGCACCTTCTTCTTCGATCTGCCCGTCGGTGTTGTCGATTCCGCTCCTAAACTCCTCTCCCTCTCCAAGACCTCCTCCCTCGCCGTGACGGTCTTGCTCCATAGAGAGAATCTGCCTGTCGCTAAAAATATCGCAAAATATTTTGTAAAAATGGGCTTGAAGCCGGAGCAGGTCAAAGCGGTCCTCTCCGCCGATCAAATCCCCAGAGATACGACACATCTCATTGCCTTCGAAAGTACGTTGCCTGCATTGAAAGCATGGCAGCAGGGGCAAGGTCGGTCGCTACCGACGCTGATTGTCGAAGAGAATTTCCTCGCACTCAGAGCGTCTGAGATCCCGGAGGCGTCGCTTGTTTCTCAATACGGATTTTATGGAGAGACCTTGTACGCTTTCGTAGCTGAGCGGCAGCCGGTACGGGCCCTGATCGTCGATGATGATCGCATCAGTGTGGAGTTGGTTCGGACCATGCTGGCCGAAGAGTATTGTCATATCGAAACCGCCTACGACGGAACGGAAGGTGAGAAGCGCCTGATCGAAGCTCTGGAAAAGGGGCAACCTTTCGATCTGCTGTTTACGGATAGAAATATGCCGGGCAGAAACGGAGCGGAGATGATCCGGCATTATCGAAAGATAGAAAAAAAGGCCGGACCCCATCGTATCAAAACCGTGTCGATCTCCGGTGATGTCGATAGAACGGATCTCCACGATGTATTTGATTATCTGGCGACGAAGCCGTTTCAAAAAGAGGAGATCGTCTCGATCGTCCGTGAAATCCAACCCCATACCAATTTCAAGGAGTAACTATGCAAAGACCGACCCCTACCGATGTTGAGAGAGAAGTTTCCAATGTGGATATGATCGTCTCCAAAGGAGACGCCGAAGGCAGAATCACCTATATCAATCCGATTTTTGTCAAAATTTCCGGCTATACCCAGGGGGAGCTGATGGAACAGCCCCATTCTATTTTGCGGCATCCCGATATGCCCAAAGTGATCTTCAAATACCTCTGGGACAATATCAAAGAGGGACGCGACGTCGTCGCCTATGTCAAGAACCTCTGCAAAGACGGAAGCTACTATTGGGTACTGGCCACGGTCAAAATGGCGAAAAACCCCGACGGGTCTTTCCGCAACTATATGTCGACCCGTCGCCGGGTGAATGACCACGCCAAAGAGACAATAAAAGCCCTTTACGCCAAACTGCTGAAAATCGAAAAAGAGGAAGGGGTCGAAGCCTCCCAAAAGGCTTTTGATGCTTTTCTGGCGGAGCAGGGTATTACAGATAGCGAGAGCTTCAACGCCTATATGCAAAATCTGAACAAATAAAACAAGGAGTAAAAACGATGATCAACTTTGATGAAAAAATGAAACGACTGACGAAGGTCAACGGCTATCTCGGCTCTGCCGTCCTCAACTATACCGGAGAGACTCTCTATATAGAAAATGAGCACACCGGTACGGATATCGCCTATGCGGCAACCATTTTCAACGATGCGTTCCGGACGATTTCCGAGACCTGTCTGGATATCGGTTTCGCCGAAGCGGCCTCTTTGGAGACCCGGACCCAGGACGGCCATGTCATGCTGGTCAAAAGTGCCGGAGAACATCATGGTAACAGCTTTGCCAAAATCGATCTCTTCTGCGTTTTCAGAGATGACGGAAATATCGCTCTGGCAAAAATGATTATCGACAAGGCGGCCAAAGAGATCTCTGACGAACTGGCCAGAATCTAAAAGAGTCTCCGATGAAGAAACTCTATCTGATCCGAAGCGCAAAGGCGGGATGGGACGAACCGGGACTGGCGGATTTTGAGCGCGGACTCTCTTCCCGCGGTCTGAAGAATATTCGGACGATAGGAGCCTATCTGCGGTTACGGGGCATTCGTCCCGATCTACTCCTCTCCAGTTGTGCGCTTAGGGCACAGCAAACCTGTGATTTGTTGGCCGAAGAGATAGAGTATTCCGGTACAAAGCATTATCTGCGGGAGCTGTATCTGACACCGCCCGACCGTATTCGGGAAATCATCACTGCACAGGAATCGGAGGTCGAAAAGCTCTTTGTCGTCGGGCACTCTCCCCAGTTGCATGAGGTGGCCAACTCACTGATGAATGAGCATCTCAGCCGTTTCCCGACGATGGGAATCGTCGCGATCGATTTCGAGATCGACTCCTGGGCAGAGCTAAACGAAAAGAGCGGGCAAATGGATTTTTTCATCTATCCCAAACAGTTCGAATACTATATGCCCGCTCAGATCCGGGCCCAACTGCCCCGCGAAGAGCTGTAAGCCTCCTGGAACCCGGATTTTTAGGGTGAAGGGGGGCGGCCATCCTCTTCCCGAAAGCTCCTGCTCCTTTTGATCTGTTTCCTATCTCCCCATTTGGACAAAAAACAAAGCGTTACGTATTCTGTGCCATTCTCCCTTCAATATACACAGTCGTTTTATGCTAGACTTTGTATAAAACGACGGAGATTTTTCTTTTATGGATCTTGAAATGGTGCAGGCGGTTCTTCAGGAAACCGCCGGTGAGATCGAGCACTATCCCGAGGATAATCTTGAGATCAACCGAATCCTTGAATCACTGATTAGAAAAGTAATGGGTGTCGATATTGCCGCGGTCTGGCTCAATGAAGATCCGCGTTTGATCCGGGAACATCACGAGGGGATTCGGGAAGTCTCAGTGCAGAAGAAACGGGGATTGCTTTATCAATGTTTCCAGACGAAACAGCCGGCGTTCTACAATGCCTTGGCTGCCGAAAAAGATTATGATCCGACCATAGACAATCCCACCGCTCTCGCGGTCAAATCGGGACTCTTTATTCCGCTGACAACTGACGAAGACCGACTGATCGGTATCGTGGCATGTTACACCCTCATCTGGTCGAGCAGACGTTTTTCCCGGGAGGATATCGAACGTTTTCAGACGCTGGTTCCCTTTTTGAATAAATGGATTGTCAAAATGCTTGTAAATCGGGGAAATAATCCGGCAAGCATCGGCTGGCATGAAAAGAACAGAAGTGTCAAAGAACCTCTTGTCGATTCCGGGGAAAAGGCCGCGCAAACGCCGGAATGCAGCCAACTATCCAAAATACTGGATTCTACGGCTGCTTTTGTTCATGATATCCGTACCCCGGCCAACGGATTAGCCGGTTTTTTGGATCTGCTGCACGAACAGATTCGGGATCGACGCCTCAGAGAATATATCACCCATGCCCGGGAGAGTGCCGAACTGATCAATGAGCTGACCACATCGATCCTCGACAACATCGCTGAAAGGCGGATTCAGCAAAGCAGCCGATCTTCCTGGATAGAGACCCTGAATTATTTCGCGGAAATCGCAGAACTCTTTTCGGCAAAAATGTATGAAAAGAGAATCCGTTACTCTATCTTTGTCGATCCACAGCTACCGGAGAAGCTTTTTCTCGAGCCCGTGAAGCTCAAACGGGTTCTAATGAATCTCCTGGGTAATGCGGTCAAATTCACACCCGAGAAGGGCTCTATTGAATATAGCATCGAATATCTGCCGCGAGAGTACTCCTTTCGGTGCCGAATCAAAGATAGCGGTATCGGGATTCCCAAGGAACGCCAGGCGGCGATCTTTCAACCCTTCACTCAGGCAGACGACACAACTCGGATCCATTACGGGGGGAGCGGCCTGGGGCTCTCCCTCTCCGCCGATTTCGTCAAAGAGATGGGCGGGGAATTGCGGCTGAAGAGCAAACCGGGGCAGGGAAGCCTCTTCTCTTTCGATCTCCCGATCAAGGGACATCGGGGCGGTCCTTCTCACGATCCGGTCGAAGCACAAGGTATCAGGATCGGTATTCTAGCTCCTGCAGACCAGGTGTCGATCGTTGTCAATATCATGCGCTATCTCACCGCTTTCGGGGTATCGTCAGATCGTATCAAGAGGCTCGAAAAGCCGGAGGAGATTGAATCTGCCTTGACACATTTGCTGCTTTTTGAAGATTTTCTCTCTCCGAAAGTTCTGGAGAATTGCAAGGAGAAGGGGATCCGTCCGCTCGTGGTCGAGGAGCATTTCCTCTCCCTGGAAACTGAAAGTTTGTCCGGAACGTTCGGAATGATCTCGTGCTACGATTTTTACGGAAAAAAACTCTACGATTATATCCGTTCCTGATTTGCCTCCTGTGTACGGCAGCGGGGCAGACTTTCTCTTTTGTGCATTCCCCGGAGAAATCTTCTCTCCCCCTCTCTTCGTCAAGCGGTCGATGCTTTCTGTTGCATCAGCTTCGGGGATATGATAACATTCCCCAAACTCCAGGAGAAGGCAAAATAGATGAAACGAGGCGTGCTGCTGCTCAATATGGGTGGTCCCAACAATATCGGCGAAGTGGAACTCTTTCTCCGCAATATGTTCGCTGATGCAAATATCCTGCCTATCAACCCTTGGATGCGTCGAATGATCGGCAACCGGATCGTTCGAAAACGTCTGAAGGAGGCAGAAGAGAACTACCGGGAACTCGGCGGCAAATCCCCCCTGACCGAGATCACCTGGTCCCTGGCGGCCAAGGCCGAAGAGCGCAGCGGTCTCCCTGTCCGACCCGCCATGCGCTATGTGCCGCCTTTTGCCGACGCTGCACTGAGGGAGTTTCAGCAGGAGGGGGTGGAAGAGCTGGTACTTTTCCCGATGTATCCTCACTACTCCACGACGACGACACGCTCTTCAGTGGAAGATGTGGAAGCGCGTTGCGAAGCGATGGGGTATCACCCCCAAATCCGGGTGATCGATCCCTACTATGATGATTTCGATTACCTGGAGATCCAGGCAGACAGAATCGCCGAAGCGTCCCAGGGTATCGAGACGAAAGAGTACGATCTGGTCCTTTCGGCCCACGGCCTGCCCATGAGCATTATCAAAGCGGGTGATCCCTATGAGAAGCAGGTAGAGGCCAACGTCTCGGCGCTCAAGACCTATCTGAAATTCCGAGGGCTGCACTTCAGAAATATCAGACTCGCCTATCAGTCCAAAGTGGGCAACGCCGCCTGGCTGGAGCCCAATCTGGCGGACGTGTTGCGCCGTCCGGAGAACCTGAACGTGCTGATCTTTCCCCTGGCCTTTACCGTGGACAACAGTGAGACACTCTTCGAACTGGATCGGGAACATCGCCGGATCGCGGAGAAGATCGGTTACGAAGATTATCGTGTGGCTGCCTGCCCAAATGACTCAGAGGCCTTCGCCGCATTTATCGCGGAGAAACTCGGCACGATCTGAGTCTGGACATCTTTCTTCAAAAGAGTAAAATTCTCATTTTCAGCTATAATTCTTCCTTCTTAAAACAATAACAAAGGAATATAGATGAAAAGCATGACCATCAAAGACACCTATCCCATCCAGGCGGCCGAGATCGGCAAAGACGAAGCCCGTTTCGACACTACCGACGAAATCATCGCCTACCTGAAAGAGACCGTCGAAGCCCATCCCGTCGCCACCTACATCGCCACCTTCGATCACTACACCCACACGAAGAATCTCCCCGAGCATAAAATGGACCCTGAAATTATCGATGTCAAACTGCTCGTCTTCTGTTTCGGCAAAGAGCTGCCCATTCCCGAAATGGCGGCAGTCCGCCCCCGGAGTAT
>NZ_WFQN01000046.1 GCF_015487065.1 Nitratifractor sp. | reverse complement strand
GCCTGGCAGTGGAGCATGGAGCGCAGCTCTGTATCATGCATATGCAGGGGACCCCTCAAACGATGCAGAAAAACCCTCACTACGAAGATGTCACGGCGGAGGTGGATGCTTTTTTCACGGAGCGGATCGAACGTTGTGAAGCCCTGGGGCTGCCGCGGGAGCGGATCATCCTGGATGTGGGGATCGGTTTCGGCAAAACACTGGAGCACAATCTGACGCTGCTGCGGAACCATGCCACCTTTCTGCGTTACGGCTGCGAGCTCCTCATCGGGGCCAGCCGCAAATCGATGATCGACCGGATCATCCCGACGCCGACGGAGGAGCGCCTCCCCGGGACCCTGGCCATTCACCTCAAAGCGGTGGAAAACGGAGCGACGATCGTCCGCTGCCACGATGTGGCGGAACACCGCCAGGCCCTGGCGGTCTGGGAGGCGATGAACAGACTCTATTGATCAGGAAAGCCTTTGGACAACTGACCGGAGATTCTTTTCGTCATCCTGAACTTGATTCAGGATCGAGGGCTGCATAGGTCTTTTAGGCTATAGATTCCGGATTGAGTCCGGTATGGCGGGAGTTTTTTCGAGAGATCAATAGGGGGCGAAGACGATCCAGCCTGCCACGGCCCGCTCCAAGACTTCGGCGATGCCGGCCTGGCGGTAGACGATCCCCTCGATATAATCCTTCTTTTTCCATCCCATCGTCTTCATGGTATTGATGCATCCGATCATCTCCACATCGTAACCGTCCATCAGCGATTTGATCCGAGTGAGGGTCTTGGCATCGTAATCCTTGCGGATCACCCGCATCCCGGAGCTGTAGAAGACCATGGCGACCTGCAGACTCTCGGGCGGGTATTCGTTGAGGACATTGTTGATCCCGCCGATGATATGGTTGATCACGTGGATATCGTCGGTCTTGACCGGGACGACCCACTTGCGGGGATGGTCGAAGCTGGGTTTGGGATCGGAAAATTCCATCTTGGCGAAGAGAGAGAGGGGCAGCAGCAGGACCAGGAAGAGTAGCAGGCGTTTCATGTGCATCTCCGATGAAGAGTTGATCTTTCTGAAAAACGCCAGAGTGACGCTTCCGTCATCCTGAATGCGATTCAGGATCCACAGCTCATCGCTATTTCAAGCCCTGGATTCGGGATCAAGTCCGGAATGACGGAGTTTTTCAGAGAACTCAATTGAGATGATTATATCAGAGACTCTCTGTAGAGAGTGTGCAAAACAAAACCCTTGGGATATAATATCCCAAACCAGATCGAGTGAGGCCATTATGATAAAAAACCATGAAGAGTATCGTCAGGCGGTGGAAAAACTCAAACGGTGGGCCTATGCCTACTATATCGAGGACAACCCGGAAGTGACCGACGAGGTCTATGACCAACTCTACCGGGAGGTGGAAGCCTACGAAAAAGCCCATCCCGACGAGATCGATCCCACCTCTCCCACCCAGCGGGTCGGCGCGCCCATCAAAGAGGGGTTCCGCAAGGCGAAGCATCTGAGCCGGATGTGGAGTATGGAGGATGTCTTCAACGCCGCCGAGTTCGAGGAGTGGTTTCAGCGGATCGACCGACAGTATCCGGGAGAGCGTTACTATGTCGAGCCCAAATTCGACGGAGCCAGTCTGAACCTGATCTATGAAAACGGTCTGCTCAAAGAGGCCATCACCCGGGGGGACGGGGTCGAAGGTGAAGAGGTGACCGCCAACGCCAGAACGATCCGTTCCATTCCTCTGGATATCGACCACAAAGGGCTTATCGAGATCCGGGGTGAGGTGCTGATGACCCTGGAGGAGTTCGATCGTCTCAACAAGGAGCGGGTCGATCGGGGGGAAGCACCTTTCGCCAATCCCCGCAACGCCGCCGCCGGGAGCCTGCGTCAGCTCGATCCTTCCGTGACGGCCCGCCGCAATCTGATCTTTCAGCCCTGGGGGGTCGGAGTCAACGATCTGAACTACGAGTATCTCAGTGATCTGATGGGATATATCTACGATCTGGGATTCCGCAAACCGCCGCTGCGGGAGGTCTGTCACACACCCAAAGAGATCGAGGCGATCTACGAAAAGCTGGGCAAGATGCGCCAGGAGCTTCCTGTGATGCTCGACGGCATGGTGGTCAAGGTCGATCGGATCGCCCTGCAGGAGAAGCTGGGCTATACCGTCAAATATCCCCGCTGGATGGTCGCCTACAAATTCCCCGCCGTAGAGAAGCAGACCCGGCTGCTGGATGTGATACCCCAGGTGGGACGCACCGGGGTCATCACCCCGGTGGCGGTCCTGGAACCGGTGGAGGTAGAGGGGGTGATCGTGGAGCGGGCGACGCTGAACAACTACGACTATATCGCCAAACTCGATATCCGCATCGGGGATATGGTAACCCTGATCCGCAGCGGAGACGTGATCCCCAAAATCATCAAGGTGCTCAAAGAGTACCGCACCGGCAAGGAGAAGCCCATCAAGCGCCCCACCCACTGCCCCGTCTGCGGCAGCGAGGTGCTCGACGAAGGGCCCCTGGTCAAATGCCAGAACCTCTCCTGCCCTGCCCGGGTGGTCAACTCCATCATCTACTTCGCCTCCAAAGGGTGCATGAATATCGACGGCCTGGGAGAGAAGATCGTCCAGCAGCTCTACGATGCGGGGCTGGTGAAGGATGTGGAGGATCTCTACCATCTGACGATGGAGGATCTGCTCAAACTCGAGGGGTTCAAAGAGAAAAAGGCGAGCAATCTCCTCAAGGCCATCGAGGCGAGCAAAGGACAGGAGTGCTGGCGTTTCGTCAACGCACTGGGAATCGAGCATATCGGGGAAGTCGCCAGCAAGAAGATCTGCGAAACCTTCGGTCTCGACTTTATTCAAGCCGACAAAGAAGCGTTATTGTCCATCGAGGGTTTCGGCGAAGAGATGGCCAACAGTTTCCTGGAGTTTATGCGGGTCAACGGTGACAAGGTACGCCGGCTGATGGCAATCATCCATCCCGCTCCCCCGGTCAAGGAGGAGGAGGTCCACTCTCCCTTCAGCGGCAAGACCGTGGTGCTTACCGGTACCATGAGCAAACCCCGCCCGGAGATCAAGGAGATGCTGGAGCATCTGGGAGCCCACGTCACCGGCAGCGTCTCCCACAAAACCGACTATGTGATCTACGGCGAGGATCCCGGCAGCAAATACGACAAGGCCAAAGCGTTGGGAGTGGAGCTCCTGCCTGAGGAAAAGATGTGGGAGATGCTGGGTGAGCACCAACCGGCCTGACTGGATCGAAGAGGCGCTGCGGGCCCAGCCTGACAAAGAGATTTTTTCCGTCGAACACGCCGGAGAGCGCTACTGGATCAAAAAGGGGCGCCCCACCGGATCGAAGGGGATCCATGCCCTGGGATACCGCCTGACGGGTCTGCCCTTTCTCCGCCCGGTGGAGAAGAAGTCGGCTGCGCAGGCGGCGGCTTTTGAAGCGGCGAAACTCCAGCGGCTTCATGCCAAGGGTCTGGATGTTCCGGAAGTCGTTTACAGCGAAGAGGGAATTTTTGCGATGCGCGATACCGGCGAGGGGTTGGCGGAACGCTTGAAGCAGGTCGATCGTCTGACGGCGGACCGATGGCTCTCGGGGGTGGTGGAGGTGCTGGCATCGCTGCACCGCGCCGGAGAGTACCACGGCGCCTCCCAGATCCGCAATTTCACGGTGGACGATGCCGGGAAGGTCTCGGTGATCGATTTCGAAGAGAGTTTCGAAGAGGGAGCGGATCTAAGGGCGCTGCAGTTTCGGGATCTTTTTCTGTTGC
>NZ_WFQN01000045.1 GCF_015487065.1 Nitratifractor sp. | reverse complement strand
CCTCCATATCACTCTCGAACCACTTGATGTTTTTCAGCGCTTCGCCATTGCCCCATCCCAGGGTTGAGAAGGGCCAGAGCCCGGAGCTGAACCAGGTATCGAGCACGTCGGGATCCTGATGGATGTGGTGGCTGCCGCATTTGGGGCACTCGGTGGGGGTGTCGCCCTCGAAGGCCCACTGATGGCCGCAGTCGTCGCAGTACATCACCGGGATCTGATGCCCCCACCAGAGCTGGCGGCTGATGCACCAGTCGCGCAGGTCCCGCATCCAGGCGTTGAAGCTGTTGATCCAGTGTTCGGGGAAGAAGCGCACTTCCCCCTCGTTGACCCGGCGGACGGTATCGGCGGCGAACTCCTTTTTGACGAACCACTGCTTGCTAACATAGGGTTCGACGACATTCTTGCAGCGGTAGCAGTGGCCCACCTGGTGGCGGTGCTCCTCGACCTTTTCGAGGAAGCCCTCTTCTTCGAGTTTTTTGACGACGGGTTCACGGGCCTCGAGACGCTCCATCCCGGCGAACTCTCCGGCGTACTGGTTGAGGATGCCGTTTTCATCGAAAACGGTGATGAAGTCCAGACCGTGGCGCATCCCCACCTCGTAGTCGTTGGGGTCGTGGGCGGGGGTGACCTTGACCACCCCGGTTCCGAACTCCATATCGACGTGCTCGTCGGCGATGATGGGGATCTCCCGGCCGATGAGGGGCAGGAGGATTGTCTTGCCGATGAGATCTCTGTAGCGCTCGTCGGCGGGGTTGACCATGACGGCGGTATCGCCGAAGAAGGTCTCGGGCCGGGTGGTGGCGACGACCACATGCCCACTGCCGTCGGCTAGGGGGTAGCGGATGTAGTAGAGCTTGCCGTCGTGCTCTTCGTACTCCACCTCGATGTCGCTGAGCGCCCCGTCGTGGGTACACCAGTTGATCATGTAGTTGCCCTGGACGATCCACCCCTCGTCGTACATCCGCTTGAAGGCGTGCTTGACGGCGTTGGCCAGCCCCTCGTCCATGGTGAAGCGTTCCCGGCTCCAGGCGGGGGAGACCCCCAGGCGGCGCAGCTGGGTGGTGATGGCGTTGCCGGAGTTCTCTTTTTGTTTCCAGGCCAGCTCCAGGAAGGCTTCGCGGCCGATCTCCTCCTTGGTCTTGCCCTGCTCGAGGAGCTGCTTTTCGACCACGTTCTGGGTGGCGATGCCGGCGTGGTCGGTGCCGGGCTGCCAGAGGGTCTTGTAGCCGTCCATCCGCTTGTAGCGGACGATGATGTCCTGGCGGGTAAAGGTCAGCGCGTGGCCGATGTGCAGATGGCCCGTGACGTTGGGCGGGGGCATCATGATGCAGAAGGTTTTTCCCTCCTGCTGGATCGCTTTGTTTCCGTCGATCTCGAAATAGCCCCGATCCTCCCAGAGGCGGTAGTAGTCGGCCTCGACGGCTTTGGGGTCGTAGTGGGTCTTTTGGGTTTCGCTCATTGGGTGGTCCTTTGGACGGATTACGTGTTAAGTGTTACGTGCCATGTGTTACGTGTTATGAAAAAAGTGTGAATGAGTCAATGGATTGAGTGAAGAGCTCATTTCTCGTCATCCTGAACCCGATTCAGGATCCACGCTTCCTCAGGCTTTTGAGCCCTGGATTCCGGATCAAGTCCGGAATGACGGGATCGTCTCGTAGCACTTAGCCATAACACTTAGCACGTAGTACGTAGCACAAAAATTTCCGCGATTATATCCAAAGGGGGGTAAAACGACGATGTGAGTCAGGTTTTTCCCGGAGAAGAGGGGGTGTAAGAGGCTTGAAAAGCCCCGGGAAGAGAGTCAATTCAGTTGCACTTGTACTCTTCGTCGATGGCGTCGATCTTTTCGACGCGCCGTTCGTGGCGCCCGCCCTCGAACTCTGTCGAGATAAAGGCGTCGATCATGCTCTGGACCACACCCATGCCCACGACTCGCTCGCCGAAGGCGAGGATCTGGGCGTTGTTGTGGGCGCGGGCCATGGTGGCGGTGTAGGCGTCGTGGCAGAGGGCCGCCCGGACACCGGGGACCTTGTTGGCGGCCATGGAGATGCCGATACCGGTGCCGCAGATGATGATCCCGAAGCTGCCGGGATCGGCTTTGACCGCTTCGGCGCATTTGCGGCCGTAGTCAGGGTAGTCCACCCGGTCGGCGGTCTCGGGGCCGAGGTCGATGATTTCGTGGCCCTTGGAACGAACATACTCTTTGACCTGATCTTTGTAGTGGAAACCGGCGTGGTCGGTGGCGATGTAGAATTTCATTGTTTGCTCCTTTTTGAGAATGAGAAATGAGGAATGAGGGATTGGGAAAAAATAGAAACGAGTAACGAGTAACTAGTAACTAGAAACTGATTTATGAGCCGCGGATCCTGAATCAAGTTCAGGATGACGGAGAGGAATTGTTCCGGTTTTTCAGAGCACTCTATTGTTAGAGGGAGTGTTCTCATCATTCATCCCGGAATGAGAAACTTGAGAATCCAGCCCACCGGGGCGAAGAGGATATCAGCCAGGGGAGTGAAGAGGATGGCGAAAAGCAGGATCATCCCGTAAGGGTAGATCTTTTCGTAGGCTTCGACGAAGCCTCTCCATCCCATCCGGGCGGCAAAAAAGCGCAGGGCCTGGGAACCGTCCAGGGGCGGGATGGGCCAGAGGTTGAAGACTCCCAGAACCACATTGATCATGACGCTTTGGGCCAGGAAGAGATAGACGAAGGCGCCTACAAGCGTTTGGGGAGGCCAGGCCAGAGGTAGCAGGGTCGCTGCCAGGGCCGCCAGGACGAAGTTGTAGGTGATGCCGGCGAGGCTGACAGCGACGGCGGCGCCGTATCCGCCGTTGCGAAGCACCGTATTCATATCGATGGGCACCGGCTTGGCCCAACCGAAGAGAAAAGGCGCATGCATCGCGTAGAGCAGCCCTGGCACCAGGATCGTTCCCACCGGATCGATATGGCGGAGGGGATTGATACTGAGGCGCCCCAGGGATTTGGCGGTCATATCCCCGTAACGGTAGGCGACCCAGCCGTGCATGATCTCGTGGCCCACCACCGAGATGACCAGGGCCAGGATAGAGGCGATGATTTTGAGAATTTCCAGTTCACTCATCAGTCATCCCTGGGGACTTCGTACTGGAAGGTATCGATATTGCGGCCCACCCGGTCCCAGCGGACGGTGAAGCGGTGGCGGTTCCAGGCGGCTTTGCACTCCTCGGATCCCAGGAGCAGATCGCCGCAGACTTTACGCAATGCCTGATGGTCCCGGCCGCCGCCGATGCCCTGATAGACCCGCTCGTAGCTGCGGTATTCGAGGCTGAAGTAGATCACCCAGGGCTTGCCGATGATGAGGCTGTAGGGGACCGATCCCCAGAAACGGCTGTCTTCGGAGTTGTCCCGGTTGTCTCCCATCATATAGTAGTGGTCGGGCTCGACCTTTTTGTAGAAGACATTGACGGGAGTTCCGCCCAGGGAATATGCCGGAGCCTTGAGTGCCGGGAGGAAGAGGGGCTTCATATCGACCTGGGGCGTGCGGTAGAGGAGCATCAGGAAGCTGTTGCCGTTGTATTCCGGGCGGTACTGGATGCCTGGGTACTTTTCGCGGTAGGGGTTGACCACCCAGAGCTTGTCCAGGACCGTGACGATCTTTTTGGCCGGGTAGTGGCTGCGGATCCAGTCGTCCCCTTCATGGAAGTGAATCAGCAGGTGCTTGTCGTAGTAGAGAATCTCGTCTCCGCCCACGGCGACACAGCGCTTGACGAAGTGGGTCTTGCGGTCTTTGGGGACGTAAAAGATGACGATATCGCCCCGCTGGGGACGGGGACCGTCGATCAGGTGACCGTCGCCGCGGAAATCCGGGAGAAGTTTGAGTCCCAGCCAGGGCATTTCGGGCAGCGGCACACCGTAGCTGAACTTTTTGGCGAAGAGAAAGTCGCCGATGAGCAGGGTGCGCTTCATGGAGCCGCTGGGGATCACGAAAGATTGGGCGACGAAGAAGATCAGCAGCAGGACAATGATGATCGTTCCGGTCCAGGAGCTGGAGAAGCGGTAGAGTCCGTGGGCGATTTTTCTCATCGGGCGGCCCGGGCTTTGGCGGCTTTGAGGGTGTTGCTCAGCAGCATGGCGATGGTCATGGGACCGACGCCGCCGGGAACAGGGGTGATGTAGCTGCATTTAGGAGCGACGTTTTCGTAATCGACGTCACCGACCAGACGGCCGTCTTCCAGGCGATTGATACCGATATCGATGACGATGGCACCCTCTTTGACCATCTCGGCTTTGATGAGGCCGGGGACCCCGACACCGACGATGACGATATCGGCCCGGGAGGTGTGGGCGGCCAGATCTTTGGTATAGATATGAGTGACGGTCACGGTGGCTTCGGCGTTGAGGAGCAGGGCGGCCATGGGTTTGCCCACGATGTTGCTGGCGCCCACGACGCAGACATCCTTGCCCCGCAGCTCGATGCCGTATTCTTCGAACATCTTCATCACCCCGAGGGGGGTGCAGGGGACGAAAGCGTCGGGGTTGGTGACGGGCCGGCCCACATTGTAGGGGTGGAAACCGTCCACATCCTTGGCGGGATCGATCACCTCCAGGATCCGGGTCGTGTCGATATGGCCGGGGAGAGGGAGCTGGACCAGGATCCCGTCGATGCGGGGGTTGGCGTTCATCATCTCGATGGTGGCGATGATCTCTTCCTGGCTGATGGTGTCGGGCATCTCATGAACGATGGAGTAGAAGCCCACCTCTTTGCAGGCTTTGGCCTTCATCTTGACATAGGCGTGGCTGGCAGGGTCGTTGCCCACCAGGATCACCGCCAGGCCAGGGACAATCTCCCGCTCCCGGTTGAGGAGATCCACCTCCTCCTTGACCTCCTGCCGGATCTTTTGAGCCAGGGCTTTTCCATCGATCAGTTGCATCGTTTTCTCGCTTTCAGCGCCTGCCCCTTCCAGGGAAGGGGAGCCGAAAATTTTTGGGGTATTATATCGAATCGAAACCGAAACAACGGGAGAATCATGCGCGCTGTCACTATCATACTGTTCTGTGCCGCTCTGGCGGGGACTGCTGCCCGGGGCGACGATTTTATCTCTGAATTCGAGTATGGCCAGATGCTCTATCAAAATCCCCGGGGGGTCAGCTGTGTTCCTTGTCACGGCGATCATGGGGAAGGGGCATTGATCGCCGCCTATCGGGAAGAGGGAGAAACCAAGCGATTACGCGGTCCCAATATCCAACGGGTGGATCGTCAGACACTGCGGCGGGTGCTTACCACCGGCAAAGGGGTGATGCCCCGTTATTTTCTGACTGATGAGGAGATTCGGGCTCTCTACACCTACATACACCAGGAAAATAATGAAACGGAGCGTGGGGAATGAGTCGATTGAAGATCCTGGCGATGAGTGTTGTAATATTTACGAATATTACAACAGGAGCCTCCTTGCCGAAAAGGACGTCGCAACTCTTGATCGTTACCAGCGAAAATTGGCATGCTGATCACGGAAGGCTCAGCCGCTGGCAAAAAGAGGCCGGGCAGTGGCACCGGGTGGGGCGAAGCATACCGGTGGTACTGGGGAGAAACGGAATGGCCTGGGGACGGGGGATCGGCGGAAAAATCGAAGGAAAAGGACCGATCAAACGGGAAGGGGACAAACGCTCCCCCGCCGGGATCTTTGAATTGCCTTTCCTTTTTGGAGAAGGGGAGGCGGATTTCCGCTATCCCTACCGGCGTATGACACGTTTCAGCCGCTGTGTTGATGATCCCCGTTCCCGCGCTTATAACCGGATTGTCGATCGTCGGAAAGTTCCGGCCGATTATCGTAGTGCAGAAAAGATGAAATTTCCCAGCGGGCTCTACCGCTACGGGATCTTTGTCGCCCACAATCCGGGGCGTATTCCCGGCGCCGGTTCCTGTATTTTCCTTCATATCCGCAAACCCGACGGCGCTCCGACGGTGGGATGTACCGCGATGAAGCAAAAGGATCTGGTGCAGGTGATGCGCTGGCTCGATCCGCGTCGGCATCCGCTTCTGATTCAAGCACCCCGAACAGCCATTCCTCCGCTTTTGCCCGGTAAGATACCGTTAACCAAACTCCGGTAGTATTACACTAATTTTATAGACCCACAAAGGATGTTCATGATCAAAATCACGCTCAAAACCCTGCTGGCCGCCTCACTGATGCTGGGGGGTACATCGGCATTGATGGCCGGTCCCAAAACGGCTCCCGCAACCGCCAAGACTCCCAAACTCAAACCGCTCACTCCCGAACTGGAAAAAGCTGCCTATGCGCTTTTTGATGTCCTGAAGATGAAAGAGGGGATCCGTTCGGCACTGGATCGTTCTCTGGAGATCCAGATCAAGCGTCAGCCTGCTATGGCACCCTATGAAGATATCTACAAGAATTTCTTCCACAAATACACCAAGTGGGATGAGATGAAAAAAGATCTTGCCAAGCTCTATGCCCAGGCATTTACGGCACAGGAGATGCAAGAGTTGACCAAGTTCTACTCCACCAAAATCGGCCAGAAATCTCTGACCGTACTCCCCCGTCTGACCCAGCTCAGCATGATGCTGGCCCAACAGCGCATCGCCAAACATGCCGATGAGCTGAAAAAAGCGGTTGCCCAAAAGGCCAAAGAGCTCGAAGCCAAAGCGAAAAAATAACGCCTACTCCAATTCCCGGGGGAAAAGACGGAGAATGAGCTCCCCGTCTCCCGGTTCGATCGCCTTCCAATCTTTCCCTTCTATTTCTATCCCGACAAGCGCACCAGTCGGCAACCACTCCAACGATCGATCACTGGTTAGCAGGGCCGCCAGCTCGCTGATGCCGGGATTGTGGGCGATGACCATCAGCTGACGGACCTTCGGATCCGTCCGGGCGATCTCCTGGAGGATTTTCCGGGCGTCGGCATCATAAAGTGCGGGATCGAGCTGCAAAAGAGCTCTTTGATGAGTCGGGAAAGCTCGCAGAAGCCTTTTGGCGGTGGAACGGGCCCGTTTGGCATCACTGGCGAGAATCAGATCGGGCGTGATTCCACGCTTTACCAGTTCACGCCCGATCCGCTCGGCTGCTTCTTTTCCCCGACGGTTTAGCGGGCGTTCACGGTCGGGTAGCGGTTTTTTCCAGCTTGATTTGGCGTGGCGCATCAGGTAGAGAGTTCTCTTCATCCTCTTCTCTCCTTTTTTATTCTTGTTTCATCAACCGGATTCTTGGGAACATTTCGAATCCGTCATTCCATATCAAGTCCGGAATGATGGGAATTTCAGTGTTTTGTAAACAAACCAATCTTCGATAAAATATAATACAGAAAAACAGTAAAACAAGAGGAAAGAGAAGTATGGAAAATTTTCTCGAAAAAGCGAAGGCTAGCAGTGCGATTATCGCTACGTTGGATGGGAAAACCAAGAGCCGGGTACTCCGGACGATGGCCGAGGCGCTGGAGCGGGAGATGGAGAAGATTCTTGCAGCCAATGTTCTGGATATGCAGGCGGCGGAGGAGAACGGACTGAGCAGCGCCCTGAAAGACCGGCTCTATCTGGATGAAAAACGGGTCAAGGCCATGGCGGAGTCACTGCGCCAGATCGCCGCGCTGCGTGAGCCCGTCGGCCGGGTTCTGGAAGGGTGGCGCAATGAAGCGGATCTGCGCATCGAGAAGGTCTCCGTCCCCATCGGGGTCATCGGGGTGATCTACGAATCCCGCCCCAACGTCACTGCCGATGTGGGGGCCCTCTGTTTCAAGAGCGGCAACGTCGCCATCCTCAAAGGGGGCAAAGAGGCGGAGCACTCCAACCGGGCCATCGCCAAAGTGCTCCAAGGTGTCTTGGAAGCCGAGGGACTCCCCCGGGAGATCATCTCCCTGCTGCCCGACAGCTCCCGGGAAGGGGTGGCCTATCTGATCAAACAGGACCGCTATGTGGATCTGATCGTCCCCCGCGGCGGCGAAACTCTCATCCGCTACGTGTCTGAAAACGCCACCGTCCCCGTGGTCAAGCATGACAAAGGGCTCTGCCACACCTACATCCATGCCGAAGCGGATCCGGACATGGCCGCCGCCATCGCCATCAATGCCAAGTGCGACCGTCCCGGCGTTTGCAATGCCATGGAGACCCTGCTGGTGGACTGCGAGATCGCCCCGGAGATCCTGCCGAGGCTTTACGACCTCTTCAAAGAGGCCGGGACCCAGCTGCGGGCCGATGAGGGAGCACTGGAGTTTATCGAGGCCGCTCTGGCCAGTGAGGAGGATTGGGATACCGAGTATCTGGCCAATATCCTGGCGGTCAGAGTGGTGGATGGAATCGAAGAGGCTATCGCCCATATCCGACGCTACGGTTCCGGCCACTCCGAAGCGATCGTCACCGAAAACTACTCGGCGGCGGAACGCTTCCTGGACGAAGTGGATGCCGCCTGCGTCTATGTCAACGCTTCGACACGCTTCACCGACGGCGGGGCCTTCGGCTTCGGGGCGGAGGTGGGAATCTCCACTAACAAACTCCATGCCAGAGGCCCTATGGGGATCGACGAACTGACCACCTACAAATACAAAATCTACGGCAAGGGGCAGATCCGCTAAGGATCAGAGTCGATGGGAAAAGAGGTCCTGAGAATCGAACAGCTCACTTTTGCCTATCCCGGTCGTCCGGCACTCTATGAAGAGTTTTCTCTGAGTGTGAAGCGGGGAGAGTGCCTCGGCATTGTCGGACCCAGCGGTGTGGGCAAATCGACCCTTTTTGAACTGATTGCCGGGAATCTCCAGCCCCGACAGGGGCGGATTCGGCACGGACGGATCGGCTGGATCTTTCAGGACCCCTACAGCTCCTTTCACCCCTCCTATCCGCTAAAGGAACAGATCGAAGATGTGGCGACGCTGCCGGAGGACCCGGCTTTGGTCAGGGCCCTGGACCTGGATCCGGCCTTGCTGACCAAGCTACCCCACGAGCTCTCCGGCGGCCAGCTGCAGCGCTGCAGCATCCTTCGGGCCCTGCGAATGGATCCGGAACTCCTACTCTGTGACGAGCCGACCAGTGCGTTGGACAATATCACCCAGCTGGAGACCATGAAGTTCCTGATGAAGTTTCTGGACCGAGTGGGGATTTTGCTGATCACCCACGACCTGGACCTAGCCCGTTGGGCCTGTGACCGGATCATCGACCTGACGGAAATGCCGACAGAGTCCCTGGAAAGGATCGGTGCGTGAGGGGAGTGAATCTGTTATTGTCGGCGCTTCTCCTGGCCGCTACACCGACTCTTTTGGCGGCGGCTTCGACACAGGAGACAAACGCCACTGAATCTGAAGCGCATCAGGTCAAAACGCTTCCTATCGAGATGAGAGGCCTCAAGCATCTGGATCCGGATGCGGTCTACGAGGCTCTGGGGGTCAAAGTGGTCCCCTGGTACGAATTTTGGGCGGATCATACCCGACGGATCCCGGTGGAGCTGATCGGGCAGATCCCCGATACGCTGCGGGGATTTCTGGATAGCAAAGGCTACTACGACGCCACCTTCAGCGTCAAGAAGAGCGCCGATAAAGTTATCGTCACGATCGACGAAAAAAAGCCGGTCACTGTCGCCGATATCAATATCAGCAGCGATTTTCCGATCCGGGACTTCATCACCTTTCACAAGGGTGATCCCTTCGAAACCGAACGTTTCACCGACATCAAAAGCCGAATCAGAAGCGCCCTGTTGCGCGAAGGATACTGCAGCTACGACCTGGATACCAAAGCCTATGTGGATCTGGAGCGTCGAACGGTCAACCTGGTCTATCGTCTCGCCAAAGGGGGGCTCTGCCGTTTCGGCAATACGACCGTGGTGGAGAAACCCGAGGGCCTGCGCGACGCGGTGATCCTCTCCCGGATGCGTTATCGTCCTGGAGATATCTATACTACCGAGCGGATCAACGAGAGCTACGCCGCCCTGAACGAGCTGGGAATGTTCGGCCGGACCCTGATCGACACCCGGATCAAATATTTCAACGAAGTACGTCCCCAGGTCCATACCGCTCTCAAGGAGAAGCTGCATCGCTATACGGTGGCGGCGGGGTACGACTCCCAGGTGGGATTCCGGATTCGGGGGACCTACGATCAGTTCAACTTTTTGGGAGACGGTCGCAAAGTGGGGCTGGTGGCTCAATACTCCTCCGAGGAGAAAGAGCTCTCGGGAACCTTCTTTCAGCCGGCACTCTTCGAGTGGGGTGATCGTTATATCAACCTCGAAACGAAGGCAGGATATCGTCAGGAACGTTTCGACGACTACGATGAAAAGAAATTCTTCGCCGACGGGAAGCTCAACTATGAGGATGGATTTTGGAAAATCGATCTGGGATTCGCCCTGGAGCGGATCCATATTGTCCTGACGGCTCCGACCGAGGATGTCTATCCCGGAAACTTCAACCTCTCCTACGGCTATCTCGATCTGGCCTATGACCGCCGGGATTCCAGGACCGATCCCCGCAACGGTTATTACCTCGCGGGCTACCTGGAATACGGCTACAGTATGGGTGAGGAGGAGAGCAACCCCT
>NZ_WFQN01000044.1 GCF_015487065.1 Nitratifractor sp. | reverse complement strand
GCAGTACCGCAAGATCCGCAACACTTTCCGCTTCCTCCTGGCCAACGTCAACGACCTGGAGGCTCTGCGGCCTCTGGAGGAGCTGGGCGAGCTGGACCGCTGGATCCTGGCTGAGGCGGGAGAGGTCTTCGCTTCGGTGAAAGATTCCTTCGACGCCTACGAGTTCGCCCGCGGTTTCGCGCGGCTCAACCACTTCCTCACCAACGAGCTCAGCGGCATTTACATGGATATCTGCAAAGACCGTCTCTACTGCGACGCTCCCGACGCCCCCACCCGCCGGGGTGCCCAGACGGCCATGGCGATGATCGCCCGCAGCATGCTGGCCCTGGTGGCCCCCACGCTCACCTATACCGCTGACGAGGTGCTCGACTACGCCCCCGCCGTTGTCAAAGGAGAGTGGGGCGATGTCTTCGAGATGCTCTACGAGCCCCTGCCCGAAGTGGCGATGCCCTTCGACGACGCTCTGTTGGGTGCCGCCCGCGAAGCCTTCTCCGAAGAGGTGGACCGGCTCAAAAAAGAGAAACTCATCAAATCCACCCTGGAACTGGAGATCGCCGGTCCGGTGGAGATGCTGCCGATGAGCGATCCCAAGGATCTGGAGGATTGGTTCGTCGTCAGCGCTCTGAAGAGTGAAAGCGAAGGCGAAGAGCTGGGCAGCTTCAGCGTCGACGACCTGCGCTTCACCATCCACCGCGCCACCGCCCACAAATGCCCCCGCTGCTGGCGCTACACAGCCCCCGAAGAAGGGGCGCTGTGCGAACGCTGCGCCGAGGTTCTGAATGCCTGACCTGAGTCAGCCCGTCACCCCCGGAGTCATCATCGGCACCATCGTCTTTATCGCGCTTTGCGTGGGGGTGGGGCTGGCGGTCGTGGCTTATTATCGGAAAAGAGAAGGAGAATAGCCCGCTCCAGGATGTTTATGACGGGCGGATAGTCACAAAAGGAGTCTGATACTCCCTACTTTTTCTCTTCAGTCTTTTTCTTCTCTGAGGTATCGGAGTTTTCCGATCCCAGACCGACGGCAGAGAAGACTTCCGAGAACATTTTGCGTACCGGACTGGGGCCGGCCTTGGGATCGCGGTGGATCTTTGTCGATTCGAAGACCTGCATCGCCTTGCTGCGGCGATATTTCTCATTCTCTTTCTCCCGCTGTTTGACCTCTTCGACCATCTTTTTGTACTGCTTTTTCTCTTCGGGGGTGGCGTTGGATTCATTGAAGAAGGGGAGTGTTCCCAGAATACTGGGGCCCTCTTTGAGGGTGCGGTGGGGCAGTTTGGTCGATTCGAAGACCGAGAGGGGCGCGCTGATCGGCCGGGCGAAGAGGAGACTCACACCGGCGATGAGCGAAAGACCCATAATCCTGATTGTCGTGTTCATCATCTATTCCTTCATTGATTGTCACATCTGTTTTGTTCAGCTAATCATACCTCAAAATCATTTCCCGATCCCTTGTCGTAATGGAAGGATGACTGCAGTACAACGTCAGACGGAAAACCGCATTTGTTATAATAGATATATCATCAAAGAATAATAGAACAAGAGGAGGTCAAGGCGATGAAAGCGATCAAACGGCTTCTCGTTTCGATGCTGGCACTTCTGTTTTCTTTGTCAGCGGGCGGTCTGGTCACCGGCGCCTCCCGGGGCTACCAGCCGGGGGACAAAGTCCTCTGGGCGAGTGATTTTCGCGACTGTCCGGTGGGGGAGATCCCGGAAGGGTTCGATCGCTTCCGCGGTACACCGGAATGTGTGAAGTACAACGATCATATCTGGGTCTCCGCGTCGACCCCCGCGGAGTTCGAACTGTTCAAAAAGATCGATCTGGGCAGAGAGGATTTCTCCATCGAGTTTACGGTGATCATCTATGCCAGTGGTGACCATTTCAAACTGAATTTGTTCAAAAAAGATCCCCAGACGAAAGGATGGGACAAAGAAGTGGCCGGCAGGACACTCGATGTTCAGATGAAGTATTGTGAAATCAATGTCGGTGGGATCGGAAGGGTGGCGGTCCGCAAGGGGTGCAGGAAAAAACCTTTACACTTTGCCATCCAGGTGCGACGGGGCCAATATCGCCTCTATCTCAACGGCAAGCGCCTCACTGCGGCCCCCTGGCCGTTGAAAGAGGATGAAAACGTCAGCGGATTTTCCTTTTTCCGTAACGACTTCGAAGCCAAACCCTACGATGTGCTGATTTCCGACATCAAGGTGTCCAAATACACGAAGCAGGAGGCCAAACCGACCCCCGAGCAGCTGGGGATCCGAGTAGAGAAGACCGCCGAAGGGTCCAAGCTGACGGTACCGGAGAGGGTGCTTTTCGATTTCAACAAATTCACCCTCAAACCCGAAGCAAGGAAGGCCCTGGACGCGGTGGCCCGCTACATCCGCACCCATCCGGCCAAAAAGATCGTGGTCACCGGCTACACCGACAATATCGGTACCGACGCGTATAACCTCAAACTCTCCCTGCAAAGGGCCCAGTCGGTGGCCGACTATCTGATAGATTGCGGCAAGGTCCCTTCCCGGCTGTTCAAGATCGTGGGGCGGGGAAAGGCCGATCCCATCGCCGACAACTCCACGGAGGAAGGCCGGGCCAAAAACCGCCGCGTGGAGATCCGGCTCATCAAATGAGACGGCTATCCATTGTCTTTTGGGTGACGGCGGTTATCGGTGGTACTCTTTTTGCCTGGATGCCGCTCACCCCCATGGCATCGGTAGCCCTGAACAAAAAAGGCGTGGTGCTCAAAAAGGTTCCTAAAGCATGGTTTGATAGAGTTGCCAAAAAGCTGGGAGCAGAGCGGATTTGGCAGTGGGAAGGAAACGTGAATGGAATTACGCTTCGTTTCCCACTCAAAAAAGTGCTCACAAAAATTGGCACCTCTATCGATTTGCGACCCTGGTTTTACAATAAACGGTGCATCCAAAGCTGGGAACGATTCGACGACTGTTTGAATCATCATCGCAATCAAGCCGACGAAAAATTGTATCAGCGCCTTGATCGAAAGTTTGTATCCAAAATGCACTGCCAGGAAGATTGCTGTGAAGGTATAGGGAATACGGGTTCCCACTCAAGCGTCAAGATGCCGTTTACATGTGATGACCCCGATTTTCTCAAATGGGACTTATGGTGGAAAGAGCCCTATCGAATGGATTTGGAGGCCGCAATCGGAATGCCGGGTGGGTTTAAAAATCTCAAAGCGGCAAAAGCAAGTCTGCATCGCATCAATGCCTTACTGAAAAGGTGCTTCCCGGCGCCCATTTTCCCGAAGATTTCGGAGAGGGGCGCAGCGAATTCGAGGTCTATTTTGAACATCATCGCATGCTTCCGCCCCCTAAAAACATCGGCGGCAAAATGGCGAAACTGCTTCGTATGTTGCAAAAAGAGGGCTATCTGCGGGGCTTGACGAAAGCCGATATCGAGACGATCGGGCGATTGGCGGCAGTGTACAAGGAGGTCTTTTATGTGCCCCGCGGTTGCGAATCCGCCATCACGATCCGCCCCCCCTCGCCGCGACGGGTTCAAGAGATCGCCAAGCCCGGCTGGCATGCCCTCTCCATGAGTGCGAGACTGGATTTTGATAGCAACGGCTGCCCTCATATCGAATTCTTGAAATAAAAGGAGAAAAAATGAAACGTATCGTTCTGTTGTTCTTCGTCTTGATCGCTTCTCTCTCGGCAGGGTGGTCGCAGGCACGGTGCAAAGAGGAGGCCAAAAAACTTCTCGATCTGCAAAACCGGATCGTTACCCAAAGTTTCGAGCGGCTCCCCGTAGGGGCCTGGGCCCGCTACAACGACGGGACCGTCGCGTTGTATCTGGGCAAAGGGCAGACGCCCGACGGTGAGCTGTACGGGATCGAATTCAGCGGCTCGAAGATGCCGGTGGCACAGGTCTGGTACGCCATCGTCGACAAGCATTTCCAGACCCCGATAGGTCCCGTGACGATGCGCACCCTCGATCCGCGCCTGCTCTATGTCCGGGGCGGACCGGGCGGCGGCGTGATGCGGATCGACGGGCCGATTCTGCAGATGGCACTGGCACGGATGCAGCCGTTGAGCGTCATTCTGACGCCGGCTTCGATCGACAAAACGCTCGATTGCTCCCATGAAACCGAAGTGCTCCCCGTGACCGGTTATCGCCTCGATGGGAGGCAAATTATCAACGGAGCGAAGATTATCGATCATACAACCGGTGGCAGCATTATTGTCAGTACCGAGGTTCCTTTCGGTTTGGTAGGAGATCCTTCGGGGACACCGCATCTGGTTGCTTACGGACACGGCGGTCTGGTCCCCCAGATCGACGAATGGGCTCGTCACTCCGCCAAAGCGATGCCGCCCATTCCCTATCTGCCGGCCGGAATGCCGTAAGAGTGTCCGAACTGTTCATACGCTGCAGTGTGTCCGATAGTCTTATCTTTGGCGAAAGGTGCCGGTGTCTTGCTTACGTGGTTTGTTCTTTGTCCTGATTCGGGTTACAACCCCGTCCAAACCAACTTTTGGAT
>NZ_WFQN01000043.1 GCF_015487065.1 Nitratifractor sp. | reverse complement strand
CTCTACAACACCCCCAAACAGCTGGTGGTCTACGAAGCTCTGGGCTTCACGCCTCCCCGCTTCTATCACGTTCCCATGATCCACAACGAGCAGGGGCGCAAACTCTCCAAACGCGACGGGGCGATGGATGTGATGGAGTACAAGCGCCAGGGCTTCCTCCCCGAAGCGCTGCTCAACTTCCTGGTGCGTCTGGGGTGGAGCCACGGGGATCAGGAGATCTTCAGCCGCGAAGAGATGCTGGAGTGGTTCGACCCCCACGATATCAACAAGTCCGCCTCCAGCTACAACCTGGACAAACTTCTCTGGCTCAACGCCCACTACATCAAGAACACCCCCAACGAGAAGCTGGCAAAGCTCCTCGAAGAGTTCGGCGTCCATATCGCCGACCACGACCGGATGGAGTTTCTACTCGATGCCGTCAAAGAGCGGAGCAAAACCCTGGTGGAGCTGGCAGAGCATATTCGGATGATTCTGGATCGTCCGGCCCAGTACGACCCCAAAGCGGTCAAAAAGGCCTTCAAAGGGGAAGCCCTTTCGATTCTGCAGGCCTTTGCCGAAAAACTGGAGTCAAGTGAGGGACTGCATCTGCCCAGTGACTACCACAAAGTGATGGAGGCTTTCGTCGCCGAACAGGAGATCGGTTTCGGCAAGCTGGGCCAGCCCCTGCGGGTGGCACTACTGGGGAAAATGACCGGCCCCGGGATGGATGAAGTGATGGCGATTCTGGGCGTGGAGGAGACCGTTGCCCGGATCAGAGAGGCCATCGAAAGGATCGGTGCCGAGCAGAATTGAGCGTTGAGAATTTAGGTGACTTTTTTCGCTTTTTTGAGAAAAAGTTTCAATCCTTTTCGCTCTCTCCAGCCGATACGGTAGTCGATATGGTTGAGGTACCAGCGTAGCTGTGCCGGGGAAATCTGCCGCTTTTTGGCCTCTCTCTCCAGAATGTATCGGGGGATCTTCCACTCTTTCGATCCGAAATCCTTCGCCAGTTTTCTGATGCGTTTTCCGTGGCGGTTGTAGCAGAGCCGGGCAAAGACGAAAGGCAGGTCGGTACGTTCTTTCCAGGCTTGGGCCAGGTCGATACCCTCTCCGCCGCTCAACCGGTGTTTCAGTGCAGCATCTCCGATGAGAATCCGTCCCTGTAGATCCAGGACTTCCGCCAGAGCGTTGGAGCTGGCCGAGGCGGGATCGGTTTCAAATTTTCCGGGAAGAACGAAAACGCTGTGGACCGCTCCGTTGGCCACGATCCCCAGATCGGTACAACGGCATCGGCGGCTCTCGATGCTGGAGATAAAAGCGGCGTGAACACGTCCCCGACGGAATTGGCGGTTGATGACACTGGGAACCGCCCGACGCCACCGAAGCATCTGGGCGAACTGGGTCGAAGGAGAGCGGCGCCTCATATAGACCTGAAAGGGGAGGAGGTTGAGGTAGGAGATGGAACCGAAAATCATGATGCCCCTTTGGGGCGAATGATGAATGGTGAATGGTGAATGGTGAATGATTTCGGTTGACGTTGCATTGCAACGCTTCCAATAACCAATAGCGGCGCCGAAGGCGCCTTCGGTTCCTCACTCCTCACTCCTCACTCCTCACTCCAAAAGGTTGCCGTATTATATCCAAGGCCGTGCCGACTCTTTTGGTATAATCATTCCGATTTTGAGAGGAAGGGATTGTGATGGTGAAAGTGGAGTTTCTGGGGCCGATCGCCAGGGAGCCGATGGAGCTGGAGGTAGCTTCCCTGGCAGAGCTCTCCAACGTTCTCTTCGAAGAGGAGTCGATCCGTCCCTGGCTACAGAAGTGCGCCGTGGCCGTCAATGATGTGATGGTCAAAGATCCCAAGCATCCGCTCAAAGACGGAGATCGGGTGAGTATCCTGCCGCCGGTCTGCGGGGGATAGGGGGCGCTTCGCTTGAGTGAAGAGTGAGGAATGATGAGTGAGGAATTTCGGTATGCGTTGCCTTGCAACGCTACATGTTAAAAAACTAGAGACTATCGACTAGAGACCAAGTGGGGGAAAAATGAGTGATATGGAGCTGTATGAAGGTCCTCTGGATGTCAAAGAGATCTTCGGGCGCTGGCTGGATGAGGAGGCGGAGTCCAACTACGGCGCCTATATTCCTTTTGTCGGGACGATCCGGGCGGAGGATGGGATCGAGGCGCTCAGTTTCGATATCTACGAGCCGATCTTGCAAAAATGGTTCGATGCCTGGCAGGCCAAAGCGGCCGAGCGGGGTGCCAGGGTCAAAATGGCCCACTCCGTCGGCGACGTACCGGTGCACAGCTCTTCTTACGTCGCCGCGGTCTTCTCGCCCCGCCGACGGGTGGCTCTGGAGTTGATCGAGGAGTTTGTCGAGGATTTCAAAGCCAACGCCCCCATCTGGAAATATGATGTGGTCGAGGGTCGAAGGATCTATGCCGAGGATCGCAGTACCCCCATGGAAGGGGCGGGGCTCCTGGCACGTTGACCTCTATTTAACTCTTTTTCTCCTTTTTTCGATATAATCTAAGGATTTTATAAATTTAATGTAGAAACGGAGAGTGTAAATGGCTGATTACGGTGCCGGAAACATCAAAGTCCTCAAAGGACTCGAAGCGGTCCGCAAACGTCCCGGGATGTATATCGGAGATACCTCGGTCAAGGGCTTGCACCACCTGATCTATGAGGTGGTGGACAACTCCATCGACGAAGCGATGGCCGGGTATTGCGACAAGATCAAAGTGACACTGACCGGCGACGGTTCGGCGATTATCGAGGATAACGGCCGGGGGATCCCCGTCGCGGAGCACCCGACCGAGAAGATTCCCGCCGCGACAGTGGTCCTGACGGTTCTGCATGCCGGAGGAAAATTCGACAAAGACACCTACAAGGTCTCCGGAGGACTGCACGGAGTCGGTGTCTCCGTCGTCAACGCCCTCTCGGAGAAGCTCCATATGACCATCTACCGGGATGGGCAGATTCATGAGCAGTGGT
>NZ_WFQN01000042.1 GCF_015487065.1 Nitratifractor sp. | reverse complement strand
GTCGGGTGCTTCCGCTTGTTGGACCGTGCATCGCACGGTACGACAATGCGGGAGGTTCACGCCCGCAGGCCGTTGTACTGGCGCGAATGCGCCAGTACAACGACTGAGTTGAGAAATATTTGAGCCGCAAGGTCAAATATTTCTCTCCAATGATTTGTTATACTTTTTTAAACACGACTCTAAATCTTCTAACTCTTGGTTCTTCATTGTCAAAATAATCTTCAAAAGAGATTATTTTAAGTTGATATTTTTCTAACTCTAAAATTTCCTTTTTCAATAAAGGCCAAGGCATTTGTCCTTCATCATCATTTTCATTTCTAGCTCTTGTTATCAAAAGCAGTATACCATCTTTTTTTACAAGATTCGCTATAATTGGAATGGCTTCTTTCCTCAATTTTTTTGGTAAAACCTGGAGTGTATATGACTCTACAACAAAATCAAATTTTGTGTTTTTCAAACTTTCTTCTATTTTAAATAGGTCAGCAACAATGTAATTTACTTTTGTATTTTTAAACCTCTCTTTTGCCCACTCGATAGCACTTTTGGATATATCAAACGCAGTAACAATGAAACCTTTTTGAGATAAAAACTCTGCATCATCTCCTAGACCACAACCAATTTTCAATGCGGTTTTATTTCTTGATTCAAAATTGTTTTGCTCAAACAACTCTACCAAATTAGGATTCGGTTCAAAATCAGCCCATGGAATAATTGCTCTTCCCTCTTTTGCCTGTGTGTAAAGTTTTTCAAACCAATCAAGAGGTTTATTTTTACTTAATGATTTCTTTGCAAATTTTCTTGCTTTTTTTCTTTTTTCTATTTCATCCATTCATATGTCTTTTGTAAGTATAACTATTTATTGTGTGAACATTTTATATCAAATACCCCTAGAATCACCAAATAGCAGAACATTTGAGATGTACTGCTATTTACAAAAATATGACAATCTGACATTTTTAACCCCATTCTACTGTATTTTTCTTCAGAATTCCCTTATTCACAATGTCGTGCTATTGGCTCTACAGCCGTTATCTGAAGACAAATGTTTAGATAACGGCCCATATTCCAATAGCATGACAAAATGTTCTGCTAACGGAGAATACTATGCAAACCAGGAAAAAGAAGCTTTTGGATAAGGTGAGGGATAAAATACGCCTCAAACACTACAGCCTCAAAACGGAACGCTCCTATATCGGATGGATCAAACGCTACATCGTCTATCACAACAAACGACACCCCCTGACGATGGGCAAGGAGGAGATCGAATCTTTTCTCAGCTGGCTGGCTGCCGATCAGGGTGTCTCTCCCACCACGCAGAACCAGGCGTTCAGTGCCTTGCTATTTCTCTACCGAGAAGTCCTAGGTGTGGATGTGAGTGAGTGGAACATTCAGGCGCTCCGGGCCAAAGAGCGCAAACATATCCCTGTGGTATTGACTCGTGAAGAGGTCCGACGGGTGATCGATAATTTGGATGGAATCTATCAGCTGATTGTCAAGGTGATGTATGGGTGCGGCCTCAGGATGAGCGAAGTGCTCAATCTCCGGATCAAAGATATCGATTTCGGATTCGATACCGTTTATATCTGGGAGAGCAAGAGTCCAAAAGACCGGACGCTACCACTTCCTCAATCCATCAAAGAAGAGTTGAAAATACAGGTCGAAAAGGTCAAAGCGATCCACCAAGAAGATCTCAAACAAGGCTACGGAAGCGTCGAATTACCCCACCGTTTGGCTAGAAAATATCCCAAGGCACCCTATGAAACAAAATGGCAGTACCTCTTTCCAATGCGCAAAGTCTCACGAGATCCCAGAAGCGGAATTATCCGCCGCCACCATGTTCTTGAAGCGACTCTGGGGCGCAATATCCGCAATGCGGCGAAAAAAGCCGGCATCCAAAAGAAAATCAGCTCCCATATCTTCCGGCACTCCTACGCCACGCACCTTTTGCAAAACGGTGTCGACCTGCGGAGCATCCAGGAGCTGCTGGGACACAAGTCCGTCGAAACGACGATGATCTATACCCATGTCGTGGCGGAGTTGAACAAGGGCAAAGTGATCAGCCCGTTGGATCTGTCGGCTTGATGAATTGAAAGTGGAAGAATGGTGCTTTCTACCAACCGTGCTATAATCCCCCAAAAAGATCAAAGGATTCTCGATGCCGATGCTTGACAGTTTCATGGTAGACCACACCCGGATGCCCGCCCCCGCCGTGCGGGTGGCCAAGACGATGCAGACCCCCTGTGGGGATACCATCACCGTCTTTGACCTGCGTTTTTGCAAACCCAACGAAGAGATGATGAGCGAAAAAGGAATTCACACCCTCGAACATCTCTTCGCCGGCTTCATGCGGGATCATCTCAACGGCGACGGGGTGGAGATCATCGATATCTCTCCCATGGGGTGCCGGACCGGCTTCTATATGTCCCTCATCGGCACCCCCGACGAGGAGCGGGTGGCCCAAGCCTGGGAAGCCTCCATGCGGGATGTGTTGAACGTCCCCTCCCAGGAGGATATTCCCGAGCTCAATATCTACCAGTGCGGCAGTTGCAAGATGCACTCCCTGGAAGAGGCCAAAGAGATCGCCGCCAACGTCCTGGAACGGGGGATCGGAATCATGAACAACGAGGAGCTGAAACTCGATCCCGACAAGATCAAAGGGGCCACATGCTGATTCTGATTCCCGTCAAAGGATCCGATCCCAAAGAGGCGCAGATCTCCCCTCGAATGGAGGCAGAACAGTGGGCCTTGGTCGATTTCGATGCCGGGGGGGTCCGTTCGGTGACCTTCCATCCCGACTGGGATCAAACCGGAGCCGATTGGATCGATTTCGCGGTCCTGGAGAACCGCTTCGAGAACGCCATGGATCTGATGGAGGCCGGGATGATGGTCTTGGCCCGCCGGGAAGGGCAGGAGACCATCGAACTGATTATGGAAGGATTCAAGTTCAAGGAACTGGATGAAATCGGTTTTTAAAGAACCGATTTCAGGATTTGTCAATGCGACCGCAGATAGAAGAGCCGTACGGTACGCAAAGGGCCGTAGAGGACATAGGCGGTGATTAGAAGAGCCAGTCCCTCGTTGCTGAAAAGATAGAGCAGCGAAGCAGTGAGGGTGAGAATGACCAGGGTTTTGAGAAGCAGAGGGCGGTTGAGATCGATCTTTTTGAACGAGGGATAGCGGATGTTGCTGACCATCAACAGACTGACCAGCAACGCGGCAAAGAGAAGCAGCGCGCCCAGAGAGTGGAGCTGATGCTTCTCCAGCAGCAGTGACCACCCCGCGACGAAGATGGCAGCGGTCGGAATCGGTAGCCCGATAAAGACTCTCGGATCGTTGCAACTGTCGGTGACATTGAAGCGTGCCAAGCGGATCGCTCCGAAGATGACGAAAAGGGCACTGACCAGAACCCCGAAACGCCCATAGTCCTTGCCGAACTGAAAATAGAGCAGCATCGCCGGGGCCACACCGAAGGCCACCAGATCCGCCAGAGAGTCGAGTTCCAGGCCGAAGCGGGAGCAGGTATGGGTAAGCCGGGCGATCCTCCCGTCGAGCCCGTCGAAGATCAGGGAGAGAAAGATCAGCCAGGCCGCCATGTCGAAATGCCCTTTTGAGGCCTCGGTCAGGCTGATAATTCCCGTAAAGATCGACGCGGAGGTAAAAAGATTGGGAAGGACATAGATAAGTCGGGGGCGGGGTTGCTTCATGGATGCTCGCTTTTGGTCAAATCCGGATGAAAGCAGTGCTTAGGAAGAGGATGCCTCTCCCCCTGCTTTGTCGTTAGGCTCGGTCGGTACATTTTCATCCCGGGGAGTCTCCTCTTTCGTTTCTGTTCCTGCAGATTGCTCCGCCGAGGCATTATTCTCTCGCTTCTGCGCCCGCTCCTCCCGCTCACATTTCTCCTGTTCTACCTTCTCCTTATGGGCCAGACGACTGGGAAGATGGTGACGTTTTTCAAACTCTTCGATGATCTCGCGGACCTTACAGCCTTCGATCACTTCGACATCCAGGAGGACCTTGGCCATCTCGTGGATCGCTTCGGCATAGTCCTGGAGGGTCTGTTTGACGTGGGCATAACGCTCGTCCAGAAGTTTCTTGACCGCCTCATCGATCGCCTCGGCGGTCTTTTCGCTGTAATCCTTGATCACCTGGCCGCCTCCCAGGAAGGCGCCGCCAGCACTCTTCTCCAGGACCATCAGTCCGGCCACATCACTCATCCCGTATTTGGTAATCATATCTTTAATGATGTCAGTGGCGCGCTGCAGGTCATTGCCCGCCCCGGTGGAGATGTCACAGATAAAGATCTCTTCCGAAGCTCGACCTCCCAGCAGCACGTCGATTTCGGCCAGGAGTTCGTGTTTCTGCTTGAGGAAGCGGTTCTCCTCATCCGGGAGATGGAGGGTATAGCCCAGGGCACCCAGTCCCCTCGGGATGATGGAGACCTTGGTGACCCGGGTCGCCCCTTCGGTGAGTTCCGCCATCAGGGCGTGGCCGCTCTCGTGGTAGCTGACGATCCGTTTCTCTAGATCGTTGATCTTGCGGTTTTTCTTCTCCAGTCCTACGAAGGCCCGTTCGATCGCCTCCATCAGATCGGACTGCTCGATCTGTTTTTTGTTTTGGCGTCCCGCCAGCAGCGCCGCTTCGTTGATGATATTGGCCAGATCGGCTCCGGCCAGACCGGCAGTGGCTTTGGCCACCTCTTCCAGGTCCACATCGGGAGCCAGTTTGACATCCCGGCTGTGGATCTTCAGGATCGCCAGGCGCCCCTCGAAGTCGGGTTTGTCCACCAGGACTTGCCGGTCGAAACGTCCCGCCCTCAGCAGAGCCGGGTCGAGAACTTCAGGACGGTTGGTAGCGGCCAAGACAATGACCGGGGTGTCGGAGCCGAAGCCGTCCATCTCCGCCAGAAGCTGGTTGAGGGTCTGCTCCCGTTCGTCGTTGCCGCCCATGGGGCCGCCGGCGGTCCGGCTCTTTCCGATGGCGTCGATCTCGTCGATGAAGATAATCGAAGGGGCTTCTTTCTTGGCCTGTTCAAAGAGGTCCCGCACCCGGCTGGCCCCGACGCCGACAAACATCTCGATAAAGCTCGAACCGCTGACAGAGAAGAAGGGCACGCTCGCCTCTCCCGCGACCGCTTTGGCCAGCAGGGTTTTTCCGGTCCCCGGAGGGCCCACCAGCAGGACCCCTTTGGGGATTTTGGCCCCCAGGGCGATATAGCGCTCGGGGTATTTGAGGAAATCGACGATCTCCTTGACCTCCTCTTTGGCCTCATCCACACCGGCCACGTCGTCAAATTTGACATTGGGCTTTTCACTGTTGATCAGTTTTCCTGCCTTGCCGACACCCAAAATACCGCCGCCCATTCCCTTGGACATCCGTTTGGCCAGGAAGATCCAGATCGCGAAGAAGATCAGGATCGGCAGAAGCATACTGATCATCTCGCTGACGAACCCGTTGCCCATGACCCCGCTGTATTCAATATTTTTCTCATCGAGGATCTTGATGAAATCAGGGTCATTGGCTGGGATCTTCTCAGCAATGTAGCGTACGGTACGCCCCTCATCTTCACCGATCGCTTCAATGGTAGTTGGTGTGATTTTGACTTTTTTGATTTTGCCCTCTTTGGCCAGGCGTTTGACCTCGGAGTAGGTAGCCTTTTTGGTGACGACCACCCCTGACTGCCCCTGAGTCATCATCTGATTCAGTCCGCCGGTCTGATCACCGATGAGGAGCTTGAAGACCAGAATGATGACGATGGAGAAGAGGGCAAAGGCCAGCAGCGGGTTGTCGTTGAAAAAATTCTTGTTGTTCTTGTTGTCGTTGGGTTGATTAGCCATTGACGTCCTTTGTGTTCGTATAGATCAGGGTGACCCACTCATCTTTCTGTTTGCGCTCTATGAGCTCAAGATCGCAGAAAGCGGGCGTAACGATAGCCTCTTTTTTATCCAAAATCCCTGAAAGAATCAAGAGAGAATCTTTTTCCATCCTTGCTTTCAGCTGGGGAGCGATGGCTTTGAGCACATCGGCGATGATATTGGCGACGACGATCCGATAACACCGGTCACTTTTATGGGCGGAACCTTTCCAGATCGCTTCGAATTCCTCCCCGTTGAGGGTGAAGTTTTCCGTCGCGCTCTCTACGGCCAACGGATCAGTATCGCAGAGCTCCACCTTTGCTCCCAGTTTGCGGGCGGCCAGAGCCAGGATCCCGCTGCCGCATCCCACATCGAGAAGGGTATCGCCCTCTTGGACATAGGTTCCGATCGCCTCCAGGCAGCTGTGGGTCGTGGCGTGATGGCCGGAACCGAAGGCCAGAGCGGGATTGATCAGGATATTGATCTTTCCTTCTTGGGGAGGGTACCACTCGGGATGGATGTAAAAGGGTCCCGCTTCAATGGGCTGGACCGAATCCTGGTAGCTTTTGATCCAGTCGACGTTCTCCTTCTCTTCCTCCTCGATTGTCAGCGGGATATCGGCCTCTTCGGCTAGTTTCCGGACCGCCTCGATGACAGGGAGTGTTTCGGCCTCGGTACGCAGGATGATCCGGTCGTTGCCATATTCGATCGCCTCATCGCTGATGGAGGCGATATAGTCGGCCAGAAGATCGACAAAAGCGGGTTCGGTGAGAAAACGAAGTTCGGTGTAACGCTCCTGCATCACGCTTCTCCCCGGGCGAGACGAAAAGCTTCGGCCAGATCGAGGGTGCCCTCATAGAAGGCTTTGCCGACGATGGTTCCGTAGATTCCGGCTTCGATGAGCTTCCGGATATCTTCGATATCCCGCAGGCCGCCGCTGGCGATGGTGGGAAGTCCGCTAGCTTCGGCGATACTCCGGGTAAAGTCGATGTTGATACCGCTGAGCATCCCGTCGCGCCCGACGTCGGTACAGATGATCGCCTCGACTCCCGCGTCGGCAAAGGCCCGGGCCAGGTCGGTGGCTTTCATCTTGCTCACTTCGGCCCAGCCCTCTACTGCTACCATCCCGTCGACGGCATCGATCCCGACAACGATGGGGTATTTGGCCGCCATCTTGCGGACAAAATCGGGATCTTTGACGGCCACGGACCCCAGGATCAACCGTTCGACCCCCAGGTCAAGGTACATCCGGATCGTCTCTTCATCCCGGATTCCCCCGCCCAGTTCCAGTTTCAGGTTGCAGTTTTCCCGGATTTTACGGATCTGCTCCAGGTTTTTCGGCTCTCCGGCGAAGGCGCCGTTGAGGTCCACCAGGTGGAGCCATTCGCTGCCCAGCTCCTCGAAATGTTTGGCGACCTGCCAGGGTTCGTCGCTGTAGATCTTGGCCGAATCCATCAACCCCTTGGAGAGCCGGACCGCCTTACCGTCTTTGAGGTCGATGGCGGGGAGAATTACCATGAAAAACTCCTTATGAGTTTTTCAAATGAGAAATTTCGGTTTACGATTTGAATCATTTGTATCCTTTTGTCTTGTGACTTGAGGGGCGGAGCCCCATGCCTTTGGCTTGCGACTCATTCACAGTTTCGTGAAATTCTCTACGATCTTCAAACCGTTATCATGGCTCTTTTCCGGGTGGGGTTGGAAACCGTAGACGTTCTCCCGTTGGACAGCACTGACGAAGTCGTATCCGTAGTGGGTCTTGCCGATGGCATATTGGTCATCGCAGACCGCATGATAGGAGTGGACGAAGTAGAGATAAAACTCCGTGGGGAGTCCTTCGAAGATCGGTGAATCTTTCTGAACGAAGAGTTCATTCCAGCCCATATGGGGGACTTTATGGGGATGATCGAATTTGGTCTCATCGAAGCGAACGACCTTGCCCGGAATCAAGCCTAAACCCTCATGACGACCGAACTCCTCGCTCTCTTCAAAGAGAAGCTGCATCCCCAGACAGGTGCCCATCAGCGGTTTGCCGCTTTTGGCGAACTCCCGGATCGCCTCGTCCATCCCGTTGGATCGCAGATGCTCCATGGCGTCGGGAAAGGCCCCGACTCCGGGGAGCTGGACCCGGCTGTAGCGGGCAAGTTTCTCCGGATCGCTGACCAGTTCCGCCTTGGCCCCGACCTTTTTGAAAGCGTTGATAACGGAGCCGAGATTCCCCATTTTGTAATCGACTACGGCGATCATGCAAAACTCCTTGGGAGTTTTTCAAATGAGGAATGAGGAATGAAGAACCGGAAACGAAAGCTATGCTTTCGAATGATGAATGATGAATGATGAATGATGAATGGTTTCGGTTTGCGTTGCTTGGTAACGTTTCCAATAACCAATAAACAATAACCAATAACGTCGCCGAAGGCGACACTTCCTGCGACTTGCGACTTGCGACTTGCGACCCCCGCTTTGCCGACTGCCGACTGCCGACTGCCGACTAATATCAAATGACATATCCAATAATTGAATGTACCCACTCCGTCTCACCTTTTCGGGATAGAAATCATATGATTATATCCAATGGGGTGTTAATCCTTCAGCCGATCCAGCTCAGCATCAATCGCTGTGGAGAAAGGGGCATAATACCCCTGATCCTTCGGCATCTTCTCCCGCATCGTTTCGAGGAAGCGGGCGTAATCCTCCAGGGTGAGTCTGCCCCGGAGCAGCTCATATTTGAGCCAGAGCCAGTAGGTGTTGAGGACGTCGGATTGGCAGTACTCCCGGATCTTCTCCAGCTCCCCCCGGAAGTAAAGTTCGGTGACCTGATCGCCGCTGACGTCATATTTGCCCGGGATATTTGCCATGGTGCAGAGCAGATCGAGTTTGAGGTTCCGCACCGCTCCGAAACTGCCAAGGCTGTCCAGCAGGTCGGTGTGGAACTCCTCGGCGTAGCGCTGGCGGTAGTTTTCCCACTTGGTTTTGTTGAGTTGGGGATTGTTCTGGTCAAACCAGGCGGGGAAAGAGAAGTTATAGCGCAGAGCCCGGATCAGGAGCATCGGCATATCGAAGCCCCGGCCGTTGAAAGAGACAAGCCGGGGATTGCGCTCTTCGATAAAATCGAAAAAGTGTCGAATGATCGCCGCTTCTTCATCCGAACCGTTTCCGAAATCCCCCACTTTGATAAAATTGCCGAAATCGTCGGCGATGACGGCCGAGAGGGCGACGACCCGGTGATAGGGCAGGGGAAGGAAGGTGCTTCCGCCGTGATCTTCTGCGTAAAGCTGCTGCGCCTTGTTGATTGCAGCGGCTTCGGAAAGGCCTCCCACCTCAAAATTTCGGCGGATCAATTCGATATCGGGAATGGTTTCGCAGTCAAAAATACAGATCATAGATCACCTTTCGATAGAATTATATCCAAGAGCATAAAAGGCATAAGAACGTATGAGACAGAACTTGGAGTATTACACGGTCCGGAGCCTCTTGGGTGTAGCCCGCTATCTGCCGAAAAAGAGCCTCTATGCCTTGAGCCGCCAGATCGCCGAGCGCAGCTACGCCCCCGGAGGCCGACGGGATGAGAGGATCCGGCAGCACCTGGCGATCGCATTTCCGGAGATGAGTGAAGAAGCACGGCAAGAGATCGCTGCCCGATACCGCTGGCACAAAGCCCACTTCTATGCCGAGATGGTTCTGATGCTTACCGGCCGCTTCGACTATGAAAAGACAGTCGTCAATCTCGAAGAGGCCAGGGAACGGATCGCCCGGCTTAAGGAGCAGAACCGGCGGGGAATGGTTTTTCTGGTCTCCCATTATGGTAACTGGGAGTTCTTGGCTCAGTTTTTTGCTGTCAACGGTTTGCCGGGAACCCTGGTGGCCAAGGCTCAGAGCAAAAATCCACTGATCGACGAGCGGATTATCCAGCCCTATCGCAAGGGATTCGGTCACCGGGTAGTTGAGCGCAAAGGGGCACTACGGAGTATTGCAAAGATTCTGCGGGAAGGGGGCGGAGTCGGCATGCATATCGACCAGATGATCCCCCCGCCCAACGGAGTAATGATCGATTTCTTCGGCCGACCGGCCTATGCCTCCAAAAGTATGGCTCAGCTCAAACGACGTTTCGATCCCCT
>NZ_WFQN01000041.1 GCF_015487065.1 Nitratifractor sp. | reverse complement strand
GTGCCAGTGGTTGGGGTTGGCTTCGGGGTTGTCGATAAGGCTGTCGCAGGTTTCACAGACCAGAATCGATTGATCGGCCGTGCCGTCGGAGGGAGGCACTTCCCTCACTTTCAGGTTCTCGGTGGCGCCGCAGAGTTCGCATTTGTTTTCCGCCCGTTCACGGAGTTGAGTCTCGAGGCTCATAGATATCCTTTTGGGGAGATAAAATCGGGCGCATTATAGCATTTTCGCTAAAATCGCCCTATCTATCCTTTCTGATCCGGAGCGCTTTTTTATGAAAACCATCACCGTCATCGACACCTTCGCCTTCTTTTTCCGGGCCTATTTCGCCCTGCCGCCGCTGAAGAACTCCGAGGGGTTTCCTACGGGGCTTTTGACCGGCTTTATCAACTTCATCCATCAGCTCCAAAAAGATCATGCCACCGACTACATCGTCTTCGCCATGGACAGCGAGGGGCCCACCTTCCGCAAGGAGATCTATCCCGAATACAAGGCCAACCGCCCCGCCCCCCCGGAGGATCTGATGCAGCAGCTCCCCGTAGCCATCCGCTGGGTGGAGAAGATGGGCTTCGCCAACCTGAGCAAGGCGCGTTTCGAGGCCGACGATGTGATCGCCACCCTGACCAAATGCGGCAAGGAGCAGGGGATCGTGGCCAAGATCGTCAGCTCCGACAAGGATCTCTATCAGCTCCTGGACGACGATCAGGTCTATATCTACGACTGGGTCAAGAAGAAGGCGGTGGACGAGAAGGGGTGTCTGGAGAAGTTCGGTGTGCATCCCAGAGATTTCGTCGATTTCCAGGCCCTGATCGGCGATACCAGCGACAATGTCCCCGGCGTGCCGGGCATCGGTCCCAAGACCGCTTCCAAACTCATCAACGAGTTTCACACACTCGAGAATCTCTACGCCCATCTGGAGGAGGCGGGGACTCCGAGGATCCGCAAGCTCCTGGCCGAACACGAAGAGCAGGCCTTTCTCTCCCGGGAGCTGGTGCGGCTGGTCGACGATGTCTTCGACAGCTGTGCGCTGGAGGAGTACGCCTTCGAAGACCGCAACTATCTGGCGGAGCTGAAAGAGGAGTTTGAAAAGTACGAGATGCGTCAGGCCTTGCGTTGGGCGGAAGGGAACGGTTCAGTCCGCTCCGGCGGCGGAAAATCGGAAGCGGCGGCGGAAGAGCGGCCAGAGGCCCCGGCAGCCTTCGAGGCGGTACTGTTGGATAGTGAGGCGAAGTTACAAAAGGTCCTGGAGGCGATTCCTGCCGATGCGGTGGTGGCTTTCGATACCGAGACTTCAGGGCTGGATACCCGCACGGCGAAGCTGGTGGGCTTCTCTTTCGCTTTCGAGGAGGATCGGGCCTACTATGTCCCCGTGGCCCACAGCTATCTAGGGGTGGGGCCCCAGGTGGGAGCTGCGGCGGCGGAAGCGGCCATCCGGAAGCTGATGGGGCATCGTATCGTGGGCCAGAATCTCAAATTCGACCTCTCGCTGCTCTACAACCGTCTGGGGCTGGAGCGGATCGAGCCCGAGGCCGATACGATGATTCTGGCCTGGCTGCTGGATCCCGGGAGCCGGGTAGGGCTGGACGCCCTGATGCAGAAGTTCCTGGGCTATACGATGAAATCCTTCAAAGAGACGGTCAAAAAAGGGGAGGATTTCTCCAGTGTCGCTCTGGAAGAGGCGGCCTTTTATGCGGCGGAAGATGCCTGGGCGACCCGCAAGCTCTACTTCCGTCTGCGGGAGCTTTTCGAAAAAGGGGGACTGGAGCATCTGCTCAAAGAGGCCAAAGAGGTGGAATTTCCCTTTATCAACGTCCTGATTGCCATGGAGACCCTGGGGATTCGGGTCGATACCGGCCATCTGCAGCGGCTGGGGGAGGAGCTGCGCCGGGAGCTGGCTCGCCTGACCGAGGAGATCCACGCGCTGGCCGGAACGGAGTTCAACATCAAGTCGACCCAGCAGCTGGGCAATGTGCTCTTCGGCACTCTGGGGCTCAAAGGGGGCCAAAAGACCAAGACCGGCTACAGCACCAACGAATCGGTCCTCAGGGGGCTCATCGGCGAGCATCCCATCGTGGAGAAGATCCTGGAGTACCGGGAGCATCAGAAGATGCTCAGCACCTATGTCGACCCCCTGCTCAAACTGGCGCACAAGGATCCCGGGCAGCGGATTCACACCACCTTTGTCCAGACCGGGACCGCCACGGGACGGCTGGCTTCCAAGGATCCCAACCTGCAGAACATCCCCGTCCGCAGTGAGCTGGGGCGCCGGGTGCGCCGGGCTTTTGTCGCCGAGGAAGGCCACCGGCTCATCTCCATCGACTACTCCCAGATCGAACTGCGGCTTCTGGCTCACTTCAGCGGCGATGCGGCCCTGCGGGAAGCCTTTGCCGAGGATCAGGATATCCATATGGCCACGGCGATCAAACTCTTCGGCCCCGAGGAGGCGGCAGCGAAGCGGAACTTCGCCAAATCGATCAACTTCGGTCTCCTCTACGGTATGGGTTCCCGCCGACTGGCCGATGAACTGGGGATCAGCACCCGGGAGGCCAAAGAGATCATCGAGGCCTATTTCGCCGCCTTCCCCACGGTCAAAAGCTACCTGGAGTCGATCCAGGAGCAGGCCAAAGAGCAGGGGTATGTGGAGACGCTGCTGGGGCGGCGTCGGGTCTTCGACTACGAGGGGGCCTCGGGAATGATGAAGGCGGCGATCCTCCGGGAAGCGGTCAACACCGTCTTTCAGGGGAGTGCGGCGGATCTGATCAAGCTGGCGATGCTGGAGATCGACACCCTGATCCGGGAAGAGGAGCTCAGCGCACGGATGCTCCTGCAGATCCACGATGAACTGATCTTCGAAGTCCGGGAAGCTGAGGCCCAAAAAACTGCCGAGCGTTTTCAGCAGATGATGGAGCGGATCTATCCGCTGGAGGTTCCCCTGAAATGTTCGGTGAGTATCGCCGAGAGCTGGGATCGGTTGAAATAGGCGAAAGGGGAGATTCCTTAAAATATTCTTAACAGTTGTCGCCTCTGTGAAACTACACACTGTGCATTAAATCTATCACGGTACAATCGGCCAATTTTACGTACGTGATTAGGCGGTATGACAATGTTGAACAAGATTTTTTCCATGAAAGTGGCCGTGGCTTTGATGCTGATCTTCGCCGTAGCGATCGGAGCCGCCACCTTCATCGAGAACGACTACGGTACCCAGACGGCGCGGGCCCTGGTCTACAACGCCCGATGGTTCGAACTGCTTCTCTTCTATTTCTGTGCGACCATTCTCTACAACATCATCCGTTTTCGTATGTATCGCCGGGAGAAATGGGGACAGTTGGTGCTGCATGTGGCGCTGTTGCTCATCGGTATCGGAGCGTTGGTGACTCGTTATGCCGGCTACGAAGGTATCCAGCACATCCGGGAGGGAGAGAGCAGCCGTGTCATGGTCAGTGATCGGATGATTCTCGACGTAGCGCTCAAAGATCACGACAAAATCACCGAGTTTGAGCGCCCTCTCTATCTCTCTTCGATGACGAAAAATCACATCAGCGACACCCTGACGCTCAACGGTAAAAAGATCCGTCTGGAGCTGCTGGATTACCTTCCCGCCGCCCGGGAGACGGCGGTCCCCGATGCAAAAAAGGGGACGACGGTTCTGGCGTTGAAGGCGGCGGCCGGCGGACAGGGGGAGGATCTCTATCTCGCCAAGGGGAGTGAAAAGGATATGGGAACCTTTCTCCTCTCCTTCGAAGGCAAACAGTCCACCGTCAAACCGACGATTTATATCACTCAGAAAGAGGGCAATTTGACGATCGAGTCCCCTGTTCCCCTGAAGACGTTGAATATGGCCGATCGGCAAGCCGGGGAACTCCCGGCGGGAGTCCATCCTTTCCAACCTCGCAAACTCTACACCTTCGCCGGCAACTCTCTGGTCCTGCGCAAGGTCTATCCCAAAGCGCGGATCACCTGGAAGAGCGTCGCGCTCAAACCGGGAGGAAAATATCCCCAGATGCTGGTGATGAAGGTGAGTCACAACGGCAAAAGTGAGGTCGTGCGACTCAAAGGCCGTCGGGCTCAGCCCGGGACGCCGGTGATCGTCAACTTCCCCGATATCGGGGTGAAGCTCAGCTACGGCGCTCGGATCATCCCGCTCCCTTTTGCTATCAAGCTGGACGATTTTCAACTGGAGCGCTATCCCGGCTCCATGAGCCCCGCCTCCTACTCCAGTTACGTCACTGTCATCGACAAAGAGCGCAACGTTACCATGCCTTACCATATCTACATGAACCATGTGTTGGATTATCGGGGGTACCGTTTCTTCCAATCCTCTTACGATATGGATGAGAAAGGCACAGTGCTCTCCGTCAATCATGATCCGGGGACGCCGATCGCCTACCTGGGCTATCTGCTGCTGGCGCTGGGCTTTCTCTGGAGCTACCTCTCTCCCAAAGGACGCTTCCAGGCTCTGCGCCGCAAACTCAAAAAACTGGAAAAACCCGCAACGGCATTGTTCTTGGCTGGGATGCTCTGGCAGGGAGCGGCTCCGCTGCAGGCTGCCGCTATCGACTCTTCGACCATCACGCCTCAGGAGCTCAAGAGTATCAGCGCCATCGATGCAGGACACGCGCTGCGTTTCGGAACGCTGGTGGTCCAGGGGAACGGCGGGCGGATGAAACCCATGGATACCGTCGCTCACGAGATCCTCTCCAAAATCGCCCGCAAAAATGAGATACTGGGGATGAATGCGGATCAGGTGCTGCTGGGGATGTTGGTGGAGCCCCAGGTCTATCAGAAACTGCGGATGATCAAGATCTCTCATCCCCTCATCGCCAAAAAGCTGGGCCTTCCCAAAGAGACCCGCTATGTCTCTTATGACGATTTCTTCGACAAAAAGACCGGCGCCTATCTGCTGCGGGCGGATGTCATGGCCGCCTCCCGGAAGCGGGCCGCGGATCGGAACCAGTACGACAAAGATCTTCTCAAGGCCGACGAACGTCTCAATGTAGCCTACATGGTCTTTCAGGGGACATTGCTGCGGATCTTCCCCAAAGCGGGCGACAAGATGCACCGCTGGTACGCTCCCCTGGATGCCATGAAAAAATTCCCTCCCAAAGAGGCGGAGCTGGTGCGCCTGATTACAGCCAACTATTTCAAAAACGTCGAAGACGGCATCCGAACCGGACAATGGAAAAAGGCCGATTCGGCGCTGGATGTAATCAAAAAGTATCAGTACTTCTACGGTGGGGAGATCATCCCTTCCCAAGAACATATCAAGATGGAGATCGCCTACAACAAGTTCAATATCTTCAACCGATTGGTTCCTGTCTATCTGCTGGCAGGGCTCTTGCTGCTGATCCTGGCCTTTGTGCATATCCTCAAACCGAATTTTTCGCTGAAGTGGCCGGTGCGTATCACCTTGGCGGTACTGATCGCCGCGTTCTTCGCCCACACGGTGGGATTGGGGCTGCGATGGTATATCGCCGGGCACGCCCCCTGGTCCAACGCGTATGAATCGATTCTCTATATCGCCTGGGCCACGGTACTGGCGGGCTTCGTCTTCTCCCGCCGCTCTCCGCTGACCATGGCGGCTACGTCGATTCTGGCGGGGATCTTCCTCTTCGTCGCCCATCTCAACTGGCTCGATCCCCAGATCACCAACCTGGTGCCGGTCCTCAAATCCTACTGGCTGATGGTCCATGTGGCGGTGATTACCGCCAGTTACGGCTTTTTGGGGCTGGGGGCACTGCTGGGAATGCTGGTCCTGGTCCTCTTCATTCTCCGCGGCAAAGCGGGCAACCCCAATATCGACCGGGCGATCAAAGAGCTGAGTATCATCAACGAAATGACCCTCCTCATCGGCCTGGCACTCATTACCGTCGGCAACTTCCTCGGCGGAGTCTGGGCCAACGAATCCTGGGGGCGCTATTGGAGCTGGGATCCCAAAGAGACCTGGGCGGCGGTGACGATTCTTGTCTATGCCGCGGTGGTGCATATGCGTTTCATCCCGAAACTCAACAACCTCTATGCCTTCAATGTGGCGGCGGTGCTGGCCTATAGCTCGGTCATCATGACCTACTTCGGGGTCAACTACTATCTCAGCGGAATGCACTCCTATGCCGCCGGAGATCCGGTCCCCATCCCGGGATGGGTCTGGCCCGCCGTGGCGTCGGTCTTTGCCCTGATCCTGTTGGCGGCCCGGAACCGCAAGCTGAAATAGCCGTGTCTTATGCCGGAGTACGTTCCGGATTTTCTAAGAGCATTCATAGTATCATTGCACCCGTTTTTCTCCACGCCCCCATCGCTTAACAGGATAAAGCAGGGCCCTCCTAAGGCCTAGCTGGAGGTTCGAGTCCTCCTGGGGGTACCATGACTTTCAATCTTCAGCACATTTTGGTATAATGCGCTCCCAAAAGTCCTGATGAGTCTCTTACCGTCAAAGAGAGTTGTCAGAACTTTTCAAACATCTATTCAAGGAAGTACAATGACCGTTATCAGACTGACCCGCATGGGACGCAAAAAGAAGCCTTTCTACCGCATCGTCGTCACCGACAGCCGCAAGCGCAGAGACGGAGGCTGGATTGAGTCCATCGGTTTCTACAACCCCGTCTCCAAAGAGAAAGAGATCAAACTCGACGAAGAGCGCCTCAACTACTGGCTCAGCGTCGGTGCTCAGATGAGCCCCACCGTCAAGCGTCTCGCCGGCAAGAAGTAAGTCCCTCCATGGTCCGGGACTTCATCCTCTCCTACGCCCGGCTCATCGTCCGACATCCCGAAGCGCTGCGTCTCGAAGAACGGCCGCTGGATGAGCAGTACGACGAGATCCTCCTCTATGCCCATCCTGATGATGTGGGCAAGCTCATCGGCAAAGAGGGCCGAATGATCAACGCGATCAAAACCGTCATCTCCGGCTGCAAGGCCAAAGGCGGCAAGAACTACCGG
>NZ_WFQN01000040.1 GCF_015487065.1 Nitratifractor sp. | reverse complement strand
GGCGGGAGACGAGGATGTGGAGCTGGTGGCGGCGGTCTACGACGAGAAGCTCCAGCGCCCCACCTACACCTTCTTGCAGGGCATCATCGGCAAAAGCTACGCCTTCGAGACCGCCGAGCGCTACGGGATCCCCCGGTCCATCGTGGCCAAGGCGAGGGAGCTCTTCGGGGAGGACAAGGAGCGGCTCAACGAGTTGATCGAACACTCCACCCGCCTGGAGGCGCAGATGCGCTCCCGGATCGCCGAGCTGGAGCAGAACACCGAGGAGCTCCGCCGCAAAGAGGCGCGGCTGCGGGAGCTGGAGGAGAAGATGCGCGAGGAGCAGCGCAAGGTTCTGGCGACCCTGGAGAACCGCTACAACGCGGCGACCAAACGGGCCCTGGCAGCGCTCAAAAAGACGGAGAACGCCGAGGCCCGTCGCCTGCTCAACGAAGCCCACCGCCACAAAAACCGGGCGAAGCTCCGGGAACCGGAGGCGGAGATTCCGGAGCTGAAACCCGGGGACCGGGTCCGTTACCGCTCCCATACAGCGGAGGTCCTCTCCCTCAAAGAGAAAGAGGCGATGATCGCCGTGGACGGCATGAAGATGCGCGTCCCTCTCAAAGAGCTGCGCCCGGCTCCGGAAACCCCCAAACCCAAAGCCCCTCGTCCCCAAAAGAGCACCGATATCCGGGTGGAAAAGGGAGAGCGGGCCGCCCTGCATATCAAGCTGCTGGGAATGCGGGCCGAGGAGGCCCAGGAGGCGTTGGATGCCTTCCTCTCCGATGCGCTGCTGCATGGGATCTCGGAGGTGGAGATCATCCACGGCACCGGCACCGGGGTCCTGGCCAAGGTGGTCAGTGAATACCTCAAACGCCACCCGAAGGTCAAACGCTTCTACCGAATGCCCGGCAATATGGGGGCGACAATCGCGGAACTGTGAGTTCGTGGGTGTTCCTTCATTTCTTTTTCTTTGTTTCGCGACAAAAAAAAGGAAACGAAGCAAAGAAAAAGAAAACGCGATTCACTGGCGTCCGGATAAGGATGCCATGCTTATTTGAATGAGAAAATAGAAAACAGAAATGAGAAATAGAGGGCGCCGTGATACAGTGCGATTGATGTTGGATTACGGTGCGGTGCGTTGTAATGCTCCCAATGACAAAATTCTTGCGACGTGAGGCCCCATAGGGCCGTGCTTGGGACTCCTCCGGCAAAGCCCCGTTCAAACGACAAACGACGAAAAAAATCTCCCAATGACTAATGACCAGTGACCAATGACTGCACCGAAGGTGCCTACAAAAAGCTCCCGAAAGTCGCAATCCAGTATAATTGATCCCAAACAAAGATAATTGTTATCAGCAAAAAAAACGGTCCAAGGAGTATCTGTGAGTCTGAAAGATGAAATCAACTATGTCAAAGAGGAGCTGACCAGCGACGAGAAGCTTCTAGAGAGCGCCTTTCGCCTGGAGCGTCTCTACAAAAAGCACAAAGTGAAGATCTGGACGGTGGTCATCCTGTTGGTGGTGGGCTTTGGTGGAAATGCGCTTTACGGGGTCTATCAGGATCACCGTCTGGCCCAAGCCAATCAGGCGCTGCTGACGCTGGAGAAGAACCCCGCCGATGCAGCGGCCCTCAAGCAGCTCGAGAGCAATAACCCAAAACTCTATGCCCTCTACCGCTACTCCACTGCAGTGGATCAGGGCAAAGCGGAGGCCCTCAAACCCCTGGAAAGCTCCGGCGATCCCCTGGGGGATCTGGTGCGTTATCATGAGGCGGTGCTCTCTAATCGGCCCGGGGATTCGAAATATTATCACGACCTGAGTCTGGTGGAAAAGGCCTATGAGGCTCTCAAAGCGGGCAAAAAAGAGGTCGCCCGTTCCCAGCTGGCCCTGGTGAGCGAAAATTCTCCCGTCGCCGGGATCGCCCGGCTGCTACGCCACAGCACTCTCAAATAAAGGAGGCATCTCATGTTGACCACCCGCTCCCTCTTCCTCGCTTTCGGTTTCTCCTCGTTGCTCCTAATGAGTGGATGCGGCATGAGCAAAATGAGCAGTCTGAATCCTTTCCACGGCCGCAAGAGCTTCGAACCGGAGAAGACTGCCAGCGCTTCTGCCGCTATTACCAAGACCGGCAAAGAGGCGGTGAGTATTCTACGGGACGGCGTTACCTTCAGCGACGGGACTTTCCTGACCCGCGGCGGGATCAGTGCGATTCGGTTGCCCAAAGGATTCCATTTTGTCACCCGGTCGGGCCGTTATGTCCTGGCGGCGGACGATACCGGAGCCTTCAAAGTACTGGATAGCAAAAGCGGTAAAACGATCCACGAAGGGAAACTGGAATATCCCCTCGTCTCTGCCGCCATCCGAGGGCAGAGGATCTATTACGTCTCCCAGGACAACCGTTTCGGAGTCTACAGTCTCTCGGCCAAAAAAACGACGATTTCCGCCAAGGTGGGCCGGGCTTTTGCCGTGGATACCCGGATCGCCAACCCGATCTCCCTGGGGAGTGATCTGGTCGTACCGACCCTGGACGGCAAACTGCTGATTATCAACCCCGCCAATCCCAAAGCGGTTCGGGGGCTGGCTATCGGCGACGACTACAACCTCAACAACGTGATCTTCCTGAAAAAGCTGGGGGGACGGATTATCGCTGCGACACCGAAGAAGCTCATCAGCGCCGCCCCCGGAGCGATGCACAAATACGAAGCCCCGGTGGGGGATGTGACGATTGCCGGCCACACGATCTATCTGCTCACCGGAGACGGCCGGGTGGTCAAGCTCTCTCCTTCTCTGAAAGTGTTGGCGCAGCGGCAGTTCCCCTATGCACAGTTTGCGGCGATTGCCGTGGTAGGGGGCCGGGTCTACGCACTGGATCGCAGCGGAGCCCTCATTGTCATGGACAGCACTCTGAAAAAGAGCCGGATCTATGACGTGGGCAGTGTGGATGACTATGCCTTCGTCGCGGGGAGCAGGCTCTACAAAGACGATGAGGTGATCGACTTGAGCAAACTGAGCTTCTGAGAGTCGGCGGATCCTGGTGAAGCCTGAAACCGGGGAGATTCTCGAGGCGTTCGAGGAGTATCTGCAAATCGTCAAAGGGCTGGGAGAGAAGAGCATCGCAGCCTATCTGGCGGATCTGCGGCAACTGCAGGAACAAAGCGGAGATCTGCTGAGTCTGGAGACAGAGAAGATCCTGCACTACCTCTCCGGCTTCAAAAACAAACGGACCCTCAACCGTAAACTCGCTTCCATCAACGCCTTTGTCAACTTCTGCCACGCCCGCCGGCTGACGACCCGTAGTGTGCGCATTCCCATGGCGCGGATTCCCCGCTCGCTGCCCAAATATCTGAGCGATGAAGAGATCGAGGCGGGGCTGGCACTTATCGACCGCAGCACGCCGGCGGGGCGGCGGGACTATGCCCTGATCCTTTTCCTCTACGCCAGCGGCTGCCGGATCAGCGAAGCCCTGGCAGCCCGACGAGAGGATCTGGTCGAAGGGTGGCTCCGCATCCGTTACGCCAAAGGGGCCAAGGAGCGGATGGTTCCCCTGGCGCCGGTGGCACTGGAAGCATTGGAGGAGTACCTGGCTCACAGTGACATCGCCTCTCCTTATCTCTGGCTCAACTATCGGGGGGATCCCCTGAGCCGTGTCAGCGCCTACAAAATCGTCCGGAAGTATCTGGGAGTCTCTCCCCATGTACTGCGTCACTCCTTTGCGTCGGCGTTGATCCTCGGCGGGGCGGATCTGCGAGTGGTGCAGGAGCTCCTGGGACACAGCTCCCTCATCACCACCCAGATCTATACCCATATCGAGCGGAAGCATCTAAAGGAGACGGTGACACAGTATCATCCGTTGGGGGCATAGGTTATTTGAGGTCATTTATAGTCATTCATAGTCATTAAGGGGAACACTTTTGGAGCCAAGGGAGAGAACGTGAAAGAGGTCGTGGAGTTTTTGGCCGGAGAGGGGATCCTTTGCCGCCGTTTCGAAGGGGTGGAGCCCCAAAAGCTGGGGAGCCGGAAACGGGTGGAGATCTATCGGGGGGTCGATACGGAGGGGTACTACTGCTTCGTGATTGTGGTGAAAAAAAAGAGCCGAATACTGCGCAAAGAAGCAGAGGAGTTCGAGGAGCTCCACCGCCGGCTCGAAACGAAGATGGCAGCGAAGATCAAACGCTGTTTCCTCCTCTATGAAGCGCCGCTCTGTTCCAAAGCGGCGGCCTGGCTTCAGGAGAAGGGATGGAGACTCTTTGCATTGAAGGGCTGATCAACCCTCCTGCTCCTTTTTGTACTTGAGAATCATCATCAAGGCTTCATCTTTGAGCAGAAGTTTCTCTTTTTTGAGCTCTTCGAGTTCCGTATCGCTCAGGTGGAGGCGGCCTTCGTCGGCATCTTTGGCTTTTTGGTCCAGTTCGTTGTGCCGTTCGAAGATCTTGGCGAAGTGGGCATTTTTCTGTTTCAGTTCACTGATCTCGTTGCGATATTCGGAAAGCATTGCAACTCCTTTGTCTCTGTTTTCAATATTGTAACCTGAATGGTGTTAAAGCCCGTTTTCCCGGGGGGCTTTCGAGAGGTCTTTTCGACGAAAGCGCCGGATTTTCGGTCGGTTCATCAGGAAAAACCCCAGGAGAAAAAGGGCTTCGAGAATCATCGAAAGCACAAGGACTTTAGCGGTGCCGGAGGGATCCTCTGTAAAAGGGAGCCCCCCGGTATTCATCCCGAAAAATCCAGTCAGCAGGGTCAGGGGCAGAAAGATCGCCGAGATAATCGTCAGCCAGTACATATTGCGGTTCATCCGTTCATCCACCTTGGCCCGGTAGAAGTCGTGGAGATTGTCCAGCTTTTCCATCGCTCCTTTACTCAGATCCCGCACCCGGGCCATATGCTCCAAAATGTCGGCATAAGCCAGTTCATCGAAGGCTTCGGAGCGTTTGCCGTAGTTGACAAAAAGCTCGAAGGAGAGGGTGGCGTGGAACATGAGGCGGTGGATGAGGGAGACCTCTTTTTTGTAGGTGATCCACTGCTCCATGAAGTTCCGGGGAGGGTGTTCGTCATAGAGACTCTCCTCCAGACGGTCGATCTCCACATGATACTGGCGGGTATCCCGGATCAGCCGATCGGCCTTTTCGTCCAGCACCCGATGGAGCGCTTCGAAATCTCCCAACAGGACAAAATCTTTTTGCTCCCGATCGTAGCGATAGCACTGCCCCTCCCGGGAGAGAAAGGCATAAGAGACCACCCGCACCTCCTGATGATACAGCTCCGGGAGCCGAAGGATCAGCACAGCGTAATCGTCACCGCTCTCGAAATCGGAAGGGTGTTCCGGATTTTCGATATCTTCCAGAATTAGCGTGTCGAGAAAATCGGTCTGCATCGGGGCCTTTCAAATAGAGATTATGGATTTTGGATGGTGCCCGAAGTATAGCATTTCAGGGAAAGGGCTCGCAGAATGTGGGATAATCCCCTTAGATTAGTTGACAAAGGCAAAACAATGAAAAAAACGATTATCGGGATCGTCATAGGCGCGGCACTGCTCTTCCTGGGGTGGCGGGCTTCGATCTCTTCCGACGGAGAAACCTATCTCCGGGAGATTGTCACCGCTTACAACAAAATGCAACGGGGAGAAGCCGTCGCCGGGATCCAACGCTTTCACAACGGATTCTCCTCGGCCACGGCGGAGCTCAATGTGAGCTTTCCCGTTTCGGCGGCAGACGAGACGTTTCCCTTGAAAAACCCCTTGCGTATTCCGGCGACACTGCGTTACGGTCCGCTAATCGGCGGATGGACGCCCGGGCTGGTGGAGATCCGTATCGATCAACCCCTCAACGCGATGCTCAAGCCCGAGGTTGAAAAATGTTTCGAACGGCAGGTGGCGAAGCCGGTACGAATTCATTATCGGGGCGTCCTGGATTGGTCGCACGATATGCATGAAGCGGCGGAGATTTCGCAGATCGTCGCCCGGGATAGGGAGGCGAACAGTACCCTGCGGATCGAACCGATCACGGTGCGGAGCGATTATGCGCTCAAGACCCTGACCGGACGGGCGGAACTCTCCAGTGCCGCCGTCGATTTCCAGGAGGCGAAACGGGGAGAATCTCTCTCGATCAGCCGTCCGAAGCTCTCGATGGACATCTGGGAATTTACCCGGACAGGCCCGATCTTCGGCCGGTTCGCTTTTCAGGCGCCGGAGGTTAGAGTACAATCTTCTCTTGGCGGTCTGAAAGAACCCCTGCATTTCGGTGGCCGCCTGGAAACGGCACTCTTGCACACCGGCAAAGCGGAGGTGGACGGGGAACTCTCGCTTTCGCTCAAAGCGTTGGATCCGGTAACAAGCGGTTACTGGGAGGGACTCCGGAAGTTTGAAGGCACGGTCAAATTGCAATCACTCGGCTTGCAAGGGATCCGGGACCTGGCGGCGATGCAAGCCGAGCAGCTGCGGATCCAAAAAGCATTGGCCAAAGCCACAGCAGACAACGACGATATTGCCTTGCAAAAGGCGATTCTCGCCCTGCAGGCGCTCAACGACCGCTGGATCCGGGTTTACAATGACCTGTTGATCCCGGGCAAAACTCGTTTGGTGGTGGATGAGACACTCGATGCAGCCAAAACGAGCCGCTTGAAACTTGACCTCACCTATACCGGCAAACCCTTGCAGGGCAACGCGATGTCGGCGATGATCTCGTTGATGGGTCAGGCGGACCGCCTTGTAGAAGGAAGTTTCGAACTCACCCTCGAGAAGGATTTGGCGCATCGGCTCTACCCCAATGCCGTCTTCGTCTTCGACTCGATGGTCTCCAAGAACATGGCGACACTCAAAGAGGGGCTCTATCATCTCAAGGGCGAGATCAAAGGGGGCAAAATCATCATCAACGGGACCCGCTACGCTCCCCAGGAGTTGATCATGATGATCCTCATGTAGCCAATGTGCGCGATCTTCGGTATCGTCGGATCCTATGATCCCAAGCAAGCCCGGGAAGCCTTTGATCGGCTCAGTCACCGGGGACCGGATGACAGCCGCCTGCTGCTCGGAGAAGGTGGAGCCTGGGGAGTACACCGCCTGGCTATCGAGTCGGCGGGTGAAGCGATGGCCCAACCTCTGGAGGATGCGGGCGAAGTCATTCTCTTCAACGGAGAGATCTACAACTATCGGGATTTGGCGGCAGAACTGGGCGTCGAAGCGGAGTCGGAGATCCGGGTGCTGCTGGCGGCCTGGCGGCGCTGGGGAGCCGATTTTGTCCGGCGGCTTCGGGGGATGTATGCCATTGCCGTCATCGAAGCTGAAAAGGGCAGGGTGCATCTTTTCCGGGACCCGGCGGGCAAAAAGCCGCTCTTCTACCTGATCCGCCCAGATTTCGTCGCCTTCGCCAGCGAAGCCAAAGCCCTCTATGCCCTCAAACCCTTCTTCCTCGAACGCCGCCATCTGGTTCAGTACCTGGGCTACCAATCGACGATCGCCCCCTATACCTTGGATCAGGAGGTTTGCAAACTGGAACCGGGGGGGCGGATCGAGCTGACGCTCGATCCGGATGGAAGATGGAAGATGGAAGATGGAAGATGGGAAGGGAATGGAGAATGGAGAGGGAAAAATTCGGTTCCTCATTCCTCATTCTTCATTTCTCATTCACCGGACGATCCTTGGTTGGAAACTCCGATTCACTACCATGACGAAGCGAGTGCCGCGGCGGCAGTGGAAGAGGCGCTGAAAGAGGCGGTGGTCCTTCGTATCCCCGCCAAAGTCCCCTGGGGCGTTTTGCTCAGCGGTGGATTGGACTCTTCCTTGGTAGCGGCGATGGCGGCGGAGCGGAGCGGAGAGCCGATCCGGACCTTCAGTATCGGCTACGAGGGGTACGCCAACTACGACGAACGCCCCTGGGCGGAGCGGACCGCCCGGCATCTGGGAGCGGAGCACCGCGCCTACGCTTTCGGAAAGCGGGAGTTTTTCGAGACCCTGGAGGCGCTGCTGCCGCTGCTGGACGAGCCGTTGGGGGATCCAGCGATGATCCCGCTCTTTTTTCTGATGCGGCAGGCGGCGAAGGAGGGGATCCGGGTACTGCTGGGGGGTGAGGGGAGCGACGAGCTCTTTCTGGGCTATCGGACCTACCGGGAGTACTACGCCATCGAAAAAGCGCGGGAACTCCCCTACCGCAACTGGCTGCGAAACTATTTTCACAAACACTACTCCGAAAACCGGGAGTGGGAGTGGTACAAGCGGGCCTGGGAGGATCAGCCCATCTTTCGCTCCACGGCGGAGCTCTATACCGATCTGCAGCTTAACCGGCTTCTCAAACAGAATGTCAGAGACGGGCAGAACCTGGAGGCGATCCGCCCCTGGCTGGAGCGTTTCGAAGC
>NZ_WFQN01000039.1 GCF_015487065.1 Nitratifractor sp. | reverse complement strand
CTGGGATCTTGTGGCGATAGGGGTCCCGGCGGCATTGATCGGCGCCTACATCGGAGCCGAGGCCATCCTCTATCTCGATGAGAATACGGCGGGAAAAGTGATCGTTTTTATGATGCCCCTGGGATTGTTGTTCGCTTTTTTGCCGAAAAGGAACAATGATGCAAAAGTGGAGATAACCCCCTTCAAAAAAACGCTACTCTTTCCATCGGTTACACTGATTATAGGCTTTTACGACGGTTTTTTCGGCCCGGGGACCGGCAGTCTACTTATCATCGCCTTGCATTACATCATGGGATTGAGTCTGGTCACAGCCTCCGCAACGTCGAAAATATTCAACTTCTCTTCGAATGTCGGGGCATTTATCTCATTTTTTATAGCGGGCAAGATGTTGTTCGCTATCGGGATCCCCATGGTAATCGCCAGTATCCTGGGAAATTATCTGGGAAGCCATATGACTATCAAACGAGGAGATAGCTTTATCCGGCCGATTTTGTTCGGGATGATTTTTCTTCTGTTTGTCACAATGGTTTATAAATATTACATTGGAAAATAAAAAAAGCGAGGAAAAGTCGCCTCGCCCTACGGCTTGCGGGGATCCAGAGGCTCCTGGGAAAAAAACGCCTCCACCTTTTTGCGCATCAGTGCCGGATCGGTGATGGTGTTGACATCGTTACGGAAGGCGGCGGCACCGGGGTAACCCACCTTGGAATAAGTGTGCAGGTGCTTACGGAAAAGGAAGATGCCGTAATCACCGTAGTGCTCGATCATCCGGTCGAAATGTTCCAGTACCACCTCCCGGATCAGTTCGGGAGGCGGGGTATCGATCCCCTCTTTGATCTGGGCGAAGATCCAGGGTTTGCCCACGGCGGCCCGGCCGATCATCACACCGTCGCATCCGGTATATTCCAGCACCCAGCGTGCCTTTTCGGGGGAGTCGATGTCGCCGTTGGCGATGACCGGGACGGAGACCGCCTCTTTGACCTCACGGATGGCATCGTAATCCACGGGAGCTTTGTAGCGCCCAGCCCGGGTACGTCCGTGTACGGCGATGAAGTCGGCCCCTGCCTCTTCCATCACCTTGGCCAGTTCCACGTGGTTCTTCTCCTTCACGCCCAGACGCATTTTGACGGAGGTGTAGGATTTGTCGGAGTATTTTTTGATGGTCTCGATGGCCCGTCCCAGGCTTTCGGGATCGCCAAGCAGTGCGCTTCCCTGGAGATTGTTGACGATTTTGGGAGCGGGACAGCCGCAGTTGAGATCGATCCCGTCGATCCCCTCCCGGGCGTTGAGCACCTCCAGCGCCCGTTTGATGATCTCCGGATCGCTGCCGGCGATCTGCACGCTGTAGGGAGTCTCCAGCGGGGACTTCTCCAGCATCTTTTGAGTCTTTTTGCTCCCGTGGGCCAGAGCATTGGAGCTGATCATCTCACTGACAGTCAGATCAACACCGAACTTTTTGACCACGGAACGGAAAGGGAGATCGGTAAAGCCCGCCAGCGGGGCTAAAACATAGAGAGGATGGGAAAAATCAGGCCTCATTGCAGGCGATATGGGCATCGATCAGGTCGTCGATACGGAAGTGGTGTTTCTCACGTTTGAGGATCAGAAGGGCCCGGAAGGGCTTGAACTCGTTTTCATCATGCTCCTCCAGGAACTTTTCGGCGTCATCCAGGAGCTCATATTCAAAGAGCAGATAGAGATAGGCACTCTGAGCCGCCTCTTTCTCTTTGGCCAATTCCTTGAAAAGCGCCAGGTTCTGATCAGGGTTGAAATGACGCAAAGCTGATTGAAGCAGACGAATATAATCGGGGCACTCTAGAGGGAAATGAACGGGAAAAATCTTGGCCATTTCCGGAGAGAACCCCAGATCTTCTTTTTTGCTGTCGATACGTTCAAGGAGCCGGTAGAGATGTTTTTTCTCCATCATGGGGAGGAAACGTTTGAGCTTGTAGAGATCTTCCCCTTCCACCAGCGTATCGATGGCCCGCTCCGCTACCTTGGGATCGTAAGACTCTTTCGCCTGCAATACATCTTCAGCAAAACGTTTCTCATGGGCGATACGGTTGATCTGATTTTGAACCACCAGAGGATTCTCTTTGGAGAGAAAACGCTCCACCTTTTTGGCCCGAAGATCCACATACTCACCGTTCTCGATCTTTTTAACCCACTCGATGGTCTCCATCAGCTTGTCGGAAAGACCATGGATATTGCCCACCACCTGAACACGGGAGACATTGAGCAGAGGAGCGACCTCTTTCATCTTGGGGATGGAATAATGATGCTCCTTGGGCTCCTGAAGCAACGCCCAGTAGAGGGCATCTTTGAGCTCCTCAGCGTCCCGGACCCATTTGCGGCGCTGGAAATAGCCCCGCGTACCGTGATAGGTCATATGCAGCAGGGTCAGGAGAAAGAGGAGAAGAAGCGGGAGAGCTATCCAGACGGCAACCGGCAGATTGATCGTCACCCCCATAATCGTGAGGCTGTGAT
>NZ_WFQN01000038.1 GCF_015487065.1 Nitratifractor sp. | reverse complement strand
TGAATTTGCGGTAGGCTTCCTCGAAAGTATCCCGAGGAGAAACGACGATACCAGGCATGCAATCACCCCCTTTCATGTCCGATTTTGGCTGGGCCGGGACAAAGTGACGCGTATTATAGCGAAATATGAATTTAAGAGAGTTGATCGCGGATTATGTTATTGGTATATTGGTTATTGGTGTATTGGGGAGAGGTGGAAAGAGTATAATTCATAGCAAAGTGTTAAGGAGTAGGGCAATGCAGCGACTCTATCGAAACTGTTATGCGATGGACCGGAAATGTTACGAGGAGTACGGACTGACGGAGGATCTGCTGATGGAGCATGCGGCGGAGGGGATGGCGCGCTGTATCCGGGAGCGTTTCGAACGGGGGGCTTCGGTACTGATAGCGGCGGGGACGGGAAACAACGGTGCCGACGGCATTACCTTGGCCAGGCTTTTGCAGGGGAGTTTCGCGCCGCGGCTCTTTCTGCCTCTGGGGGTCAAGTCGCCGATGGCAAAGCTCCAATTGGAGCGGGCCCGCAAGGTGGGAGTGCCCACGGTCGAAGAGATCGAAGAGGCCGAAATCGTCGTGGATGCGCTTTTCGGGGCCGGGCTGAGCCGTCCGTTGAGTGAAGAGATCGCCGGGATCGTCGAGAGCCTCAACGCTCTGGAGGGGTTCAAACTCGCCTGCGACATTCCCACGGGGCTCGACGAAGCGGGCTGGCCCTCGCCTACCGCCTTCCGGGCCGATCTGACGGTGACGATGGGGGCGCTCAAAGAAGCCCTCTACCTCGATGCCGCCAAAGAGTATGTCGGGGAGATTCTCTGCGTCGATCTGGGAGTGGATCGGATACTCTATGAAGAGGAGAGCAGTGTCAGGGTGCTGGAGGCTTCGGACTTTGCCCCGCCGCTGCGGGCCGACCGCCCGGCCGGGCACAAGGGGACCTTTGGCCATGCGGCGGTTTTCTGCGGGGAAAAAGAGGGAGCGGGGATCATCGCCGCGTCAGCGGCGGCCCGCTTCGGAGCCGGGCTGACGACCCTGGTGATTCATGAACGGGTGACGGCTCCCGCATTTCTGATGACGGCTTCTGCGGTTCCTCCCCGGGCCACAGCCCTGGCGGTTGGAATGGGGCTGGGAGACTATTTTGAATCGGAGATGTTGGAAAAGGAGGTGGTGGACTCGCCGCTTCCCATCGTGCTGGATGCCGATGCCTTCGGCAAAGCGGAGCTCCTGCAGATTTTGCACCAGGAGAATCGTAAGATCGTCATCACTCCCCACCCCGCCGAATTTACCCGGCTCTGGCGGATCATGATGGAGGAGGAGCTGAACGTGGAAGAACTGCAGCGCAACCGTTTCGAATACGCCCGCCGTTTCAGTGCCCGTTTTCCCCATGTCGTTTTGTTGCTCAAGGGGGCCAACCCCATCATCGCCCACTTGGGGGAACTCTTCGTCAATCCATTGGGAACGGTGGCCCTGGCCAAAGGGGGCAGCGGCGACGTGCTCAGCGGCCTGATCGCGGCACTGCTGGCCCAGGGGTATGAAGCGCTGGATGCGGCGATCCAGGGGAGTCTGGCTCTGGCTCTGGCGGCCCGGTGTTATGAGGGAGCGGACTACTCGATGCTGCCGACGGATCTGATCGATAATCTGAAATATCTCAATGAGGAGAAACAGTCATAATTATGTGTATTTTTGATTCATTCTCCATTTTCCATTCTCCATCCTCAATTCTTTTTCATGAAAAGGATTGTTCATGAAAAAGATCGTCGTGCTTTTCAGTGGGGAAGGGAGCAATCTCTCTTATCTTCTGCAACAACTGCACAAAAAAAAGCTGGAAATAGCGGCGGCGATCACCAACAACCCCGAAGCGGGGGGGATTGCCATCGCCCGGGAGTACGGTGTGCCGGTGGAGATTGTCGATCATCGGGATTTTGCCGATCGGGATACTTTTGACCGGGAGCTGGTGAAGCGGATCGAAAACTACAGTCCCGATCTGACGGTGCTGGCAGGTTTTATGCGGATTCTTACTCCGCTCTTTGCCGAATCGGTGCGTGCGATCAATCTGCACCCTTCGCTGCTGCCGCGTCACCGGGGGCTGGATGCTATACGAAGGAGCTGGGAAGATGAACAACCCGAAGGGGGTGTAACGGTCCATTGGGTCAGTGCGGAGCTTGATGGCGGGGAGATGATATTGCAGTATGAGCTAGAGAAGGAGGGGTTCGAAAGCTACGAAGAGTATCACGATGCGATACGCCGGATCGAAAAAGAGGCGCTGGCCGAGGCGATCTGCGACGTTTTAAAATGTGATTAAGTTCTCTGTGTTATAACCCTCAGAAGTCAATGAAACTTAGTGTAAAAGGAAAAAGATGAGCGATATCCTCAAGATCGGAAAATACGAGTTTACCAGTCGCCTGATCGTCGGGAGCGGGAAATATCCCGATTTCCAGACCACCCGGGATGCGACCCTGGCCAGCGGTAGCGAGATGATCACCGTGGCGGTGCGGCGGGTGAACATTACCAACCCTGATGAAGAGAACCTGATGGATTACTTCAAAGACACCGACGTGAAGTTCCTCCCCAACAGTGCCGGGTGTACCACCGCCGAGGAGGCGATCACCCTCTTCCGCCTGACCCGTGAGGCCACCGGGATCGATCTGATCAAGCTGGAGGTAATCGGCGATACTGCTAAGACCCTCTATCCCGACGTAATCGAGACACTCAAAGCGTGTGAGGTCCTGGCCAAAGACGGCTTTACCATCATGGCTTACACCAACGACGACCCCATCGTCGCCAAGCGCCTCGAAGAGGCGGGAGCGGCGGCGGTGATGCCCCTGGCAGCTCCCATCGGATCGGGGCTGGGGATCCAGAACCGTTTCAACGTGGTCTTCATCAAAGAGGCGGTTTCGGTGCCGGTGATCGTGGATGCGGGGATCGGCTGCGCCAGCGATGCGGCGGCGGCCATGGAACTGGGGGCCGACGGGGTGCTCACCAACACCGCCATCGCTCAGGCCGAGAATCCTATCGCCATGGCCGAAGCGATGAAACATGCGGTCATCGCCGGGCGGATGAGTTACAAAGCCGGACGCATTCCCAAACGCCCCTTCGCCACCGCCAGCTCTCCCGTCGACGGAATGATCTTCTAAAATCAGGTCATTCGCTTCGCTGTCATTGTTCGGGACAGTCGCAAGTCGCAAGCACGGAGCTTCGCTCCTCACGTCGCAAGAAAAGGGCTATGGGTATATCAACCAAAGATGCTCCTCAATAGAGAGCAACGATCAAGAAATTCTTTCCCACAATGACCTCAAATGACCATAAATGACAACGAATGACTTTATGTGAAACTATTCGTTGATCTTCTCTTTGATCTCCCGGGCCATTTGGGCGATCGTGGCGATGCGGTTACCGGGGGTCAGCGCTTCATCCAACAAAACTTTGACAAAAGCGGAACCGACGATGACGCCGTCGACATTTTTGGCCTTCTCTTTGGCGGTTTCGGGGGTGACGCCGAAGCCGAGATAGACCGGAGTCTGCGTCGCTTCACGGATCTGAGAGATGACGTCGGAGAGTTCTTCGCTCTGGCCGCTGCCGGTGATGCCGGCGTAGGCGACCAGGTAGATGAATTTCCGGGCGTCGCGGCTGATCATAGTGATCCGCTCCGGCGTGTCCGTGGGAGCGATGAAGTCGATCAGGCTCAGGCCGGCTTCCCGGATCATCGGTTGGTAGGGCTGCGCCTCTTCAAAAGGCAGATCAGGGATGATGAAACCGCCCACTCCGGCGTCACGGGCTTCTTCGATGAAGCGTTGCACCCCCAGATGGTAGAAGGGATTGAAATAGCCCATCCAGAGGGTATCGATGGCCGGAGCGATCTCCCGGGAGACTTCAAAGAGATGCTCCAGACGGAAGCCCTGCTGCAGAGCCCGCAGATTGGCGGTTTCGATGACCGGACCGTCCGCGACGGGATCGGAGAAAGGAATGCCCAGTTCCAGGGTATCGACCCCCGCTTCGGCCAGGGCCATGGCCAGATCGACAGTGAAATATCTGTCGGGATAACCGGTGGTGATATAGGCGACGAGTCGTTTCACGCATTGTCCTGTGTGATAAAGTTGGGGATATTATACTGATTTTGGATAAAATCATTTCAGATTAAAAGAGGGAGGAGTTTCCCATGAGTATCCAATCGGCGCCGATCGAGAAGAAGGTGACGGTCCGGACGATCCGGGAGCGCAAGGGCAAGGAACCGGTGACGATGATCACCGCCTACGATGCGCTCTTTGCCGGGATCTTCGACGGCGAAGTGGAGATGATCCTCGTCGGTGACAGCCTCAACATGAGTTTCTATGCCGAGCCGGACACCCTTAGCGCTACTTTGGATCAGATGATCTACCATACCAAGGCGGTCTGCAAGGGAGCCCGTCTGCCGCTGATCGTCTTCGACATGCCCTTCGGGACCTATGCGACTCCGGAGCAGGCCCTCGAGAGTGCCACCCGGGTCTTCCGGGAGACCTGTGCCGAAGCGGTCAAGATCGAAGGAGGCCGGGAAAAAGCCCCCATCGTCCGGAAACTCAGCGAAAACGGGATTGCCGTCGTGGCCCATATCGGCCTGATGCCCCAGTCGGTACGGGCCGAAGGGGGCTATCGGGTCCAGGGGCGGAGCGAGGAAGAGGCGAACAGTCTGATGGAAGATGCCCTGGCGCTGCAGGAGGCGGGGGCCTTTGCTCTGCTGTTGGAGGGGATGAAAGCCGAGGTGGCAACCCGTATCACCAAAACGGTGAAGATCCCCACCATCGGTATCGGTGCCGGTAACGGCACCGACGGACAGGTCCTGGTCTGGAGCGATATGTTCGGATTTTTCGAAGCCTTCAAGCCCAAGTTCGTCAAACGCTATCTCAACGGAGCGGAGCTGATCCGTCAGGGCTTGCGGCAGTACCGGGAGGAAGTGCGGAGTCGGGCCTTTCCGGATGAAGAGCACTCTTATTGAATGAGGAATGAGGAATGAGGAATGAGGAACCGATGGCGCTTTCAGCGCCGTTATT
>NZ_WFQN01000037.1 GCF_015487065.1 Nitratifractor sp. | reverse complement strand
GGCGGTAGGGTCTGAAATTGGGTCAGGTCGAGGCTGATACGGGTTTTGTTGACCGCTTTGGGGGTGACCCGGCTTTTGTGGAGCAGCCAGAGTACGAGCCCCGCTACAAGGAGGTGCAACAGAATCGATAGGGCCCATCCCAACCTCAATCGTCGAATCCTCGCCTCCTTGCCCTGCAGTCTTACGGGGGAATTATCGGGAGAATTGGTATAATCCCGTTGAATTCAGATCATAGAGTACCCTGAAAATTCCCGGTTTCACTCGACAGCTCTGGCAGTCGCGAACATGAGAAGCGTCCAACAAACGATACCTGCGTATCGTTTGTAGCTTCGGAACCGAAACGGTCGGAGCGAAGCGAAGCCATGAAGGAGCGCCCGTTTCACGGGTTGAGCGCTCCTTTGTCGCTATCGAGTGAAACCTCTCGGATACATGTTTTTCAGAGGGTACAATTATAAATATGCGAAATTATATCCAAAGGGGCATCATGGGTTACGAAAAGAGTGAAGCGGCATTTGCGGAGGCCTATCAGTATATTCCGGGGGGTGTGGACTCGCCGGTGCGGGCTTTTGGGAGCGTGGGGGGTGTGCCTCCTTTCATCGAGCGGGGAGAAGGTCCCTATCTTTACGATATCGACGGCAACCGTTACATCGACTATGTCCAGAGCTGGGGGCCGCTGATCTTCGGCCATTGTGATCCCGAGATCGAAGAAGCGGTGATCTCTACCGCCAAAAAGGGGCTCAGTTTCGGTGCGCCAACGGAGTTGGAGACGGCGTTGGCCAAAGAGATTGTCGATCTCTTCGACACCATCGACAAGGTCCGCTTCGTCAACTCCGGTACCGAAGCGGTCATGAGCGCTTTGCGCCTGGCACGGGGCTTCACCGGGCGGGACGATTTCATCAAATTTACCGGCTGCTATCACGGACATAGCGACAGTCTGCTGGTCCAGGCGGGCAGCGGGGCAGCCACCTTCGGAGCTCCCAGCAGCCCCGGTGTGCCGGCGGATCTGACCCAACATACCCTCCTGGCCACCTACAACGATCTGGAGAGTGTGGAGCGATGTTTCGAGCAGAGTGAAGGAGGGGTCGCCTGTGTCATCATCGAACCCATCGCCGGCAACATGGGGCTGGTCCCCGCTGACGAGAGTTTTCTGCAGGGGCTGCGTTTCCTCTGTGATGCTCACGGAGCGCTGCTGATTTTCGACGAGGTGATGAGCGGATTCAGGGCCTCGCTCAAAGGAGCTCAGGGACTGACCCAGGTGCAGCCCGATCTGGTGACTCTGGGCAAGGTGATCGGCGGCGGAATGCCGGTGGGGGCCTTCGGCGGTCGGGCGGAGATCATGCACCGCCTCAGCCCCGAAGGGCCGGTCTATCAGGCGGGAACTCTCAGCGGCAATCCCGTGGCCATGGCGGCAGGCTTGGCGAGTCTGCGCAAGCTCAAAAGCAATCCCTCCCTCTATGTCACCCTGGCGGAGCGGGCGAGAAAGCTGATGGACGGATTCGAAGCGGCGGCCAAGGCGCATGATCTGCCCCTGGTGACTGAAGTGCGCGGCAGTATGTTCGGCTTTTTCTTCACCGACGCTCCCGTGAAAAACTTCGAGGATGCCAAGCGGGGAGACAACGCGATTTTCAAGCGCTTTCATCGGGCGATGCTGGATCGGGGGGTCTATCTGGCCTGCTCCAGCTACGAGACAGGCTTCATCTCCACCGCGCTCGATGACGCGCTGATCGAGGAGACGATCCGAATCGCCTACGAAGCGATGGCAGAAGCCGCCATGCGACAGGAAGAGGGATGAACGACAACGATCCCAAAATGAAAAAGATCGTCACCGCCGCCGACGGGCTGAGCCTGGGAATCGCCATCGTCGTCGCCGTGCTCATCGGAGTTGCCATCGGTCTGGGGCTCAAAAAGCTCACGGGTGCGGGGTGGACTCTCTGGATCGGGGTGGCCATCGGAATCGGGGCGGCTCTGCGCAATATTCAGATCGCCTACAAAAAGCAGAAGGCCTCCCTGGATGAGCTGGCGGAGGACCCCCGCTATCGCACCCGCCGTTTTGACTATGAGGATGACGAGGAGTGATGAAAGCGACGCTGTGGACCCTGGCGGCCGGGGGAATCCTGCTGCTGCTTCTGACACTTCTCCTGGGGGATCGGGCCGTGATCATCAGTGCCCAGGTGGCCTACTGGAGCAGTACGCTGGTGGTGCTGGCCTCCTTCCGAAGCTATCGGCGGATGGTGCAGCAGCGCCTGGAAGCGGGAATGATTCCTGAGACTGGGGCTGACCGGGATCTGATCGATCGGATCGAGGATCCGCATGACCTCTACGGCGAAGAGGAGGAGGAGACGGAGGAGAAATCGGTCCGGGAGATGATTCGGGAGGAGAAGCAGCGAATGAAAAAACAGCGGCGTTCGCTCTCCCAGACTGCGCGGGATACACTGCCGGCCTTTTCTCTCTGGCGCCTGGGGGCTTATGGGATCCTGGCTGTCGGTTTCCTCTTTCTTAAAAGTCGGCATCAGCTTCATCTGGGAGCCTATCTGATCGCTTTGGCTCTGCCTTTGGTTCTGGCAATCTGGAGCCTGATGTACCGTGAGGGGAAGCAGCAGAATGCTTAGACGCTTGAGACGCCCCGGCTATTGGATCGTGCTTTTTGCGCTGTTGTCGGTCTATTTCTACCGACAACATCTTCAGCGGGAGGCGGCACAACGCTTGGCGGCAAAAATAGAGCTCTACCACACCTACGGTGAAACGGTTCTCCAAGGTTTGAGTGAAGGAAACTTTAGCGGGATCCAGCAGCATTTCACGCGCGGAAACAAAGGGGGGATCTCCTTGGAAGATATCGCGCTCTTCGTTACGACGCTTCATCTGGACCGCAGCCCCAAGGCACAATGGCGTGAATGGAAGAAGAAAGGGGGAGAGGTGACGATGAAGGGGCAGTTGACCTTGGAGGGTAATCTGAGCTATCCCGTGGATATGATGGTGGTCCGACGAGGTAATAAAATTCTGCTGAAAAAGCTGCATGTCGGCCCCAAAACCTTGCAACTGCATCCGGAGGGGTTCCCCTTTCGTTCATCTTCCAAAGAAGAGAAGCCAAAGGATAAGACGCTTTCGGAAAGTCATCTGCTCTCCCCCGACTCCAATCGTTCGCAAAAACAGTAATTTACACCGATCTCTTCTTCAGCAGGGCCAGGAAAAAACCGTCCATCTCTTCGGTCGGTAAGATACGCCGGGTTAGTTGTAGGGTGGGATCGAAACGCTTTTTCTCCCAGGCGGTCAAGCCCTCCATATGGTTGGGAACGGGCACGTTGACGGGCAGTAGCTTCGCTTCGGGCTTTTTCTTCAGGAGAAAGTCCACTACCGCTTCGTTCTCTTCGGGAGCGAAGGAACAGGTGGAGTAGAGGAGCCGACCGCCGGGTTTGAGGCTCTCCCAGGCCGAGAGGATGAGGCGCTTCTGGAGCCGCTGGCTCTCTTTGACCTTGCGGGGACTCCAGTAGGCGTAGCTCTCGGGGCGGAGCGTGGAGAATTTGGCCTCCGAGGAGCAGGGAGCATCCAGCAATACCCGGTCGAACATCAGCGGGCAGGCCCGGCCCACCCCCCGACCGTCTTTGAGGTAGGTGTGGATGATCGTGGCTCCGGCGGTCTCGATGTTGCGCCGAAGCCGGTGGAAACGTTCTTTGACCGGCTCCACGGCGCTGAGCCAGCCCCGATCCTCCATCATTCCCGCCATCATCAGGGTCTTGCCCCCGGGCGCGGCAGCCAGGTCCAGGATCTGCTCGCCGGAGCGGGGATCCAGCAGCCAAGGAGCCAGCATCGAGGAGAGATTTTGGATATAGAGCCGTCCCTCGTAAAAAGCATTGCTCTCGGTCAGGGCCCGGCGCTGGGCAGGGTCGCTCAGGCGAAAGGCCCCGGGGAGCCACTCCACCGGCTGGACACGCAGCCCCGCCACCTCCAGTTCACGGTGCAGCGCCTGGGCGTCGGTTTTGAGAGGATTGACGCGGAAAGTGGTGCTTTTGGGCCGATGGAAGCTCGCTTCGATGTCGGCGTAGCGTTCGGGGGGCAGGAGGCGGCGGAGCCGCTCGGTAAACCCGGCGGGGAGTTTCGCTTCACGCATCTTCGCTCCTTTCGGATAGGCGGAGCTTCTCCCGGGCCCGTTTTTCCCGCTTGACCGAGTCGATCCAGAGCCAGTTGATCAGGAGGTAGATGAGGGTGCTGACGACAACGGAGTAGAAGGCGGTCCCCACATAGAGAGGCAGGACGATCTCGCTCCAGTGCTCCCGGAACCACTCCATCGTCAGCTGGACGTCATGGACCCCGGGAAGCCCCAGGATCAGGTTGCCCGTGAGATACTCCATGTAGTACATCGCCGGCATGGTGAAGGGGTTGGAGAGCCAGACCATGCTGATGGCGATGGGGACGTTGAAACGCATCAGCGGCGTGGTGAGCACCACGCCGAGCATCTGCATCGGCATGGGGATGAATCCCCAGAAGAGCCCCACCAGCACGCCCCGGGAGACGGAGCGGCGGTTGACGGAGAAGTATTCACGGGGAATCTTGTATTTTGCCAGGAACTTCCCGAGTTTGCTCTCGGGATCGTGGGGCTTCTTTCTGAAGAGGCGGCGGATCATAGAGGGGTCAGGCGTCCCGGAAGAGGGCGGAGCCGATCCGGACCATGGTGGAGCCGCATTCGATGGCCAGCTCGAAATCCCCGCTCATCCCCATGGAGCAGATCTCGGCGCCGTCGCTGCGCAGCTCGTCGAAGATCCGGCGGGTGGTTTCGAAACTGCGGCGGACGATCTCCCGGTCTTCGGTGTGGGCTCCGATGGTCATGACCCCCCGCAGATCGATCCGCGGGAAACGTTCGGCGATCTCCCGGTAGGTCGCCACGGCGGCCTCGGGATCGACGCCGGCCTTGGTGGCCTCCCGGGCGCTGTTGATCTGGAGCAGGCACTCCATGGTTTTGCCTTTGGCCTCCAGGCGCTTGTCCAGGGCCTCGGCCAGCTCCAGGGAGTCGAGAGACTGGAGCAGGAAGGGATCACAATCGATGAGCTTGTTGATCTTGTTCTTCTGCAGACGGCCGATCATATGCCACTCCAGCGGCAGATCCTCCAGGGCCTCCATCCGCTCGGCCAGCTGCTGGACCTGGTTCTCACCGAAGGCCCGCTGCCCCAGGTCGTAGAGGGTGGCGATATTCTCGACGGCGGTGTATTTGCTCACCACCACCATTTTGACGATATGGTGCTCGTCCACTTTGATCCGTGCCGCTTCGATCCGCTGGATTACGGCATCCAGGTTGCGTGCCAGAGTCTCCCGGCTCAAAATCTTCTCAGCCATGTGCGCCTCCCAATAGTCGGTGAAAATCGTTGTAGAGTCCCAGGAACATGATGCCCCCCAGGATAAACCACCCCAGGACCGTCAACCGGTAGTAGGCGGTTTCGCTGGGTTCGTGCCGGGTGATCATCTCGTAGAGATTGAACATGATGTGCCCGCCGTCCAGGGCCGGGATGGGCAGCAGATTGAGCACCCCCAGGTTGACGGAGATGAGGGCGGTGATGAAGAGCAGATAGATGAAGCCTTCCCGGGCGAACTTCATCATCACGTCGAAGATGGTGAGGGGGCCGCCCACATTTTCGGTCCCCACCTCCCCGGTGCTCATCTTCTCCACTCCTCGGGCAATGAGCAGCGAAGCCTTTTTGGTCTCGTTCCAGGCGTAAAAGAGGGCTTCGGAGGGGGAGAAGCGGATCACGGTATCCCGTTTCACCGCGGGAGAGATCCCGATGATGCGGCGATGAATCTTCTGACGGAACTCGTTTTCGGCTTCGACTATTTTGGTGTGAAGCTTCAGTTGGAGCTCTTTTCCTTTGCGTTGGATCGTCAGGAGAATCGGATCGGGATCCTGTTGGATCGCCCGGCCGATCTGATACCAGTAGCGGATAGGGTGCTCATCGACGGCGAGAATCCGGTCACCGGGTTTTAATCCCGCTTGGGCTGCGGGGCTCTTCGGGGCCACTTTGCCCACGACAGGCGGGACATAATCGAGAGCGGTGATGAGCGGAGCGCCGTGCAGAGCGATGATGAGATAGAGGAAAAAGGCGACGACGAAGTTGGCCAGCGGTCCGGCCAGAAGGATGATGATCCGCTGCCAGGGTTTTTTGGCGGTGTAGCTGTCGGGGTCGCTGCTGTGCAGGGTCGGATCGCTATCGTCCTGCCCCTTCATCTTGACATAGCCTCCCAAAGGGATGGCGCTGAAGGCCCATTCGGTCCCGCAACAGTGTTTACGGGCGAAGATCTTGCCGAATCCGATACTGAAACGCTCCACCGTCACCCCTAAGAGCCGGGCGGCGGTGAAGTGCCCCAGTTCGTGGAAAAAGACCAGGACCGAGAGGGCGGCCAACGCAAGCAGAAGATAGAAGATCAGTGACATAGGACTCCAGATATTTTTTGTGAAAATTATATCGAAAAGCCTCGGGAGACGGTTCAGATTTTTTTGTTACAATTGACTCAATTCGATCGGAAAGGAGTAGTGATGGCAGACGAGAAAGAGCTGCAGCAGGAGAAGGTGGAGGTACGGGAGGCGTTTTCGGAGGCGGAAGCCGCAAAAGAGAGGAGAGAGGAGGAAAAGCCGAAGGAAACGGTCGTCGAGCCCGATCCCGAAAGTCCGGCGGCTGAAGAGAAAGGATCGGAAAGTACCTGTGAAATCGTCGTAGCCCCGGCAGAAGGAGATCGTCACACCCGGGCCCGGAAACAGGTGGAGGCGGCCCGGGCCCTGGTGGAGAGTGCCGATGCCGAGATCGAAGAGTGCATCGCCAAGATCCGCGATGATCTGGCGAAATTCGAAGCGTATGAGCATGCGTCGTTGGAGCCGGTGGTGGAAGAGAGTCGCCGGCTCCTCTCTGAACTGGGAGTAGGAGAGTTGCCCACCGGCGTTGTCGTCTCGGAGGTGGAGCTGGAGAATCCCGCGGAGGAGCGCCTGGAGATCGAGGATCTTCCTTCGGGAAAGGCCGGGGCCTTCGGGTGGGGCTTTCTCGTTGCGCTTTTGACCTTGCTGGGCTGGTACCTTTACGGGGCCTCCCGCGCCGGGCTCTCTCCCCTCCCTGACCGTATGCCGGATCTGGGGTTTTTCTCCGCCATTGCCGGAAAGATCTCCCTCCTGATCGACCAAGCGGCCAATCCCGCTGTGGGGGCGGCTATCGCCCTGGGAACAGCGCTGCTGGCGGGGTGGATTGTCTATGCGGTTCTGGTGGCGATGCGGGCGGCAAAAAATCAGCGTATTGCTGAGGAGATCGCCCAGGAGGCGGGTTTTTACTGCCGCAAAAAAGAGGAGTGCAAAGAGAAGATGGCCCAGGTGAGAGAACACCTAAAAGAGCTGCAGCGTACCGTCCAGAAATACCAGGTGCTTTTGGATGAGAAAAACGCCGCTTTACGCCGGGCCCTTTTTGTCGAAGATGCCGATTCACTCGAGAAACTGCATCAACGCTCCCGTCAAAATGTCGAAGAGATTCAAGAACTTTTGCAAGAGCTCAGCCGGCTGCTGGCCACGCCGATGGCTCGGGAAGGAATGTTGACCAAAGAGAGTACCGAGACACTTCGCCGCGCCAAGCGGGTCATCAACGACCGGATCCTGAGCCTCTACAGCTGAGCCGGGTGTGAGAGAAGACTACGATCTGGCGATCCTGGGGGGCGGTGCTGCGGGATTGATGCTGGCCGCCCGGCTGGATCCGTCGATCTCGGCGGTGCTCATCGAGGGGAACCGGGAACCCGGAGCCAAGATCGCCGTCAGCGGCGGGGGACGCTGCAACCTGACCAACACCGAAATCCGTCCGGAACGCTACCGGGGCGATGCCTCCTTTATCCGTCCTGTCCTGAAACGTTACGACCGACGATGGTTGTTGGAGTGGTTTCGGCAGCGGGGAGTGAAGACCCGGTTGGAGAAGGGGGCCCAATATTTCTGCGTCGATCGGAGTCCGGCGGTGATTCGGGCTTTGAAGGAAGCTGCTTCGAGTATCGACTCGTTCTATGGCACCCGCATTACAAAGGTCGAAAAAACATCAGAGGGCTTTCGTCTGATTTCGGAAGGGGGAAAGTCTCTGCAGGCGCGTCGTCTGGCGGTGGCAACGGGTGGGCTCAGTTTCCCCAAGCTGGGAGCGAGCGCTGTCGGCCTGGAGACTGCCGAGAGCTTCGGCCACCGTATTATCCGCCCCGCCCCGGCCCTGGTAGGTCTGACCCTTCAACCGGCGCAGAGCTTTTTCAAAAGCCTCAGTGGCGTGGCGACGGAGGTAGAGATCCGGGTGGGGGACCGGCGCTGGCGGGACCGGCTGCTCTTTGCCCACCGGGGAATCAGCGGCCCGGCGGTGCTCAACGCCTCGCTCTGGTGGGAGCGGGGGGAGATCTCCGTCGATTTTCTTCCCGGGGTGGATCTCGGCCTTTTCAGAAATGAGAAAAAGCATCTCAGCAGCCTCCTGCCCCTTCCCCGACGGGCAGCCAAAGCCTTTCTGGAGCATCTGGAGATCGCTGACGGCCCTTGTCACCGCCTGAACGTTTCCCAGTGGAAACGGCTGGAGGGGCTGCACGACTACCGTTTCGCACCGGCGGGAACCTTCGGCTACTCCAAAGCGGAGGTGACCCGGGGCGGGGTCTCGACGGAGGAGGTGGACCCGCAGACGATGGAGAGCCGACGGGTGCCGGGCCTCTATTTCGTCGGTGAGGTCCTGGATGTGACCGGGGAACTGGGAGGCTACAACTTCCAGTGGGCCTTCAGTTCCGCCGCCGTCTGTGCCGACGCCATCAACGCATCTGTGGTAGGATAGAACAATGCATACCCTGGCTGATTTTCTGACCTTCCGAACCTTCGTGACGCCTTCGGTGCTCCTGGGTATCTACTATCTGGGGGCGCTGGGGATGCCGGTTTTGTTCCTCTATCTCCTGCGCTTGGAAAGTTTTCGCAAGATAAGGGAGCAGCTCAAGAGTGCCTGGCAATGGCGTTTGATCATCCTCCTCTTTTTTCTGGCGGGGGAGCTGGCCTGGCGGATCTTTATCGAGTTTTTCGTCGCCTATTTCCAGATCCGCGCCGCGTTGATAGGTGTCTGACGCGTGTCAAAAAGACATGCAGGGGCGACTTGAAGCAAAAACTGATAAAATTAAGACAATTTTTTTAAAGATATCGGTTTCACTCGATAGCTCTGGCAGTCGCTAATGCCGTTGGCACCCCGTTGGGGCAAGCGCTCCTTTGTCGCCATCGAGTGAAACCTTTCTGAGCTATTTTTCAGAGGGTACAAAAAATATTGGAAAGTGAGAGACGCAGATGATTCAAAGGATAAGAGGGGGAGTGATTGCCGCGGCGGCGCTTTGGCTGGCGGGGTGTACCGGCGGTCCCCATTTCGGGGATGCCCAGGGGTGGAGCAGCTCCCAAAAAAGAGCGTTTGAACGGATCCTCGCTTCGGACCGCTACGCTTCGCTCTGTGAGCTCAGGCCGCTGTACGAGAGCTATCGGCAAACGCATGATACGCGTCTTCTCTCCAAACTCCTGGTGGGCTATACGAAAAATCTTGCCAATAGTTGCATCGATATGTCGGCGTTCAAAGCGGCCCAAAAGGCCAGAGAAGAGCGGAAGATCCATACAAAGTTCACCCCCTATCTGCAGAGTGTCTCCGCCTCCACGATCCTCTCCGAGCTTCGCAACGGCCAAAACATCGAGCAGATTCTGAAGCCCTACATTCCACCGGTGCCTCAGTTTGGCCGGCTTCTCTCGGTTTGGCACGGCGGCGGGCTCACGCCCGAGCAGCAGCGCAAGGTCCGTCTCAGCCTGGAGCGGGCCAAGCTGATGAAGCCCGATCCAGCAGCCTGGCAGACCTATTTCCTGGTCAATGTCCCCGAATTCAAAGTCCGTTTCTTTGAAAACGGTCGTTTGGCTTTTGTCATCAATACGGTGGTCGGCAGGAAAAACTGGCAGACCCCGATCTTCAGTGCCGAGATGAAATATGTGGTCCTCAACCCCACCTGGAATGTCCCCGACAATATCGCCCGTGCCGAAGAGATTCCCCATCTGCTCAAAAATCCGAATTATTTGAAACGCAAGCGGATGGTGGTACTCAAAAGCTACGATATCGACTCGACACCGGTCAATCCGAGACGGGTCAATTGGCACAAATACCTTCGGCCTGAGTGGAAGAAAAAAGAGCTCCCCTATAAGCTGGTGCAGCTGCCGGCCAAAGGCAATGCCTTGGGGCGGGTCAAGTTCCTTTTCCCCAACGGCAACTCCGTCTACATGCACGATACTCCTATGAAGTCGCTTTTCAAACGAAACTACCGGGCCTACAGTCATGGCTGTATCCGCCTGGCACGCCCCATGGAGATGCTGCGGTATCTGGCGGAGCACGGCTATTTGAGTGAAGACTGGACGCAGGTCAAAGCCGATCTGGGTACCTGGAAGCTCAAGACGGTGAGCCTGGTCAAACCGATTCCTGTTCATGTCGGATACTTTACCGCCTATGTGGCCCAGGGGGGCGGGGTGAGTTTCTTCCCGGATATCTACGGCTACGACAAGATCATGCAGCTCAAAAAGGCGCAGTAGGACCATGGCGAGTCGAACGATCCGATACGGCGGAGAGCCCTATGAGCTCTCCTACGAGATGCTGCATCCCTCCAAGGAGGCGACAATCCTCTTCCTTCACGGCTGGGGGAGCAACAAGGAGCTGATGCGACAGGCCTTCGGCCCGACGCTGCCCGAATGGCGGCAGCTCTATCTGGACCTTCCCGGTTTCGGCCAGAGCCTCAACGAACGTTTCCTACGCACCGCCGATTATGCGGCCATTGTCCGAACCTTCCTGCAGGAGATCGGCATCGCCCCAAGGGTCATTGCCG
>NZ_WFQN01000036.1 GCF_015487065.1 Nitratifractor sp. | reverse complement strand
GGGAATGAGGGTGGCTATGGCACGCCCCAGGCCAAAAGCGGCTACGGACAACCCGCACAGCAGCCCGCCCCCTCCGCCGCGCCCGCCCAGCCGGAACAGCCCAGCGTTCCCGAGATCGATATCGACGAAGACGAAATACCCTTTTAGGAGACAATAAATGGCCGAAAGAAGAAAATTCAAAAAGAGATACTGCCGCTACTGCGAGCAGAAAGTCGATTTCATCGACTACAAAGACCTGCAGATGCTGAAGTTCAGCCTCTCCGAGCGCTACAAGATCATGCCCCGGCGCCTGACCGGCAACTGCAAAAAGCATCAGGAGATGGTCACCGCCGCTATCAAGCGTGCCCGCCAGACCGCTCTGATCCCCTACATCGTCGACCGCAAGCGCGTCGTTGAAAACCCCTTCGAACTGATCAAGTAAGCTCCGGGTTCTTTCCGGGGACTGAGACCCCTCCCCCTTTGCTTTTTTTTGATCTCTTAATCAAAATATCCGAACTTTCATTCTCAAAAGAGACTGAATAAAATAGTCCATCTCTTCTCTAGTTTAAACTAATTTTCATTGTAAACTGGATATAAGTTTAGAGGAATACTCAAGTATCGGTTCCTGAAAATTCCCTTTGTCGTGGATAGAAGATCCAAAGAAATGTGTGGTAAAAGTATATATTATGTCGTAAATCCTCAATAGAGTGGAGGATGGCATAGATGACCTCCAAGTAAGTTGTCTAGTAGAGACTCAACATTCCAAAAGATTATAACAGAAGGAGAGAAGTTAAAATGAATCTAACAAAGCGATTGATGAGCTATCTGATTCCGGTTTTCATTCTATTGATCGCAGCTGGTTGCGGCGGTGGAGGAGGAGGCGGAGGTCAGGGAGGTAACAAACCTCCCGTCGCCGATGCTGGTCCAGATAAAACTGTCAAAGTCAATCATTCTGTTACGGTTGACGGAAGTGGAAGCTACGATCCGGACGGGAACATCGTCTCCTATGAATGGAAAGAAGGTTCAACAGTACTAGCAAACACTGCCACTTTTACCTATACACCGACAAGCGTAGGAAACCATACGCTTACGCTTACCGTCACTGACGATGACAATGCTACAGATAGCGATTCGATGGTCGTTACCGCCGTCAATAATCATCCCCCTGTTGCCGATGCCGGACCGGACAAAATAGTGGAAGTCAACACCACTGTCCATATCGTCGGAAGCTGTACAGACTCTGACGGCAGTATCACCAGCTGTGTATGGACAGAAAACGGTACGCAGCTGGCTACGACAGCCGAATTTGATTACAAACCCACTACTGTTGGCGATCACAATCTCACTTTGACCGCTACTGATGATGACGGCGCAACCGGAAGTGACTCAATGACTGTCACTGCAAAAGAATCCGGATCGGGAACAGCTGGGGATTTGGACGGAGACTATATCCCCGACAATATCGAAAGAGATGTTTTGAATATGGATGATCACTGTGCGGATCAAAATGAAAACGGTGTTCTAGATGGGAATGAATCCAACGGTTCATCCTCTTGGGCCGATCAATTTTTCTATATGCAATGGCACATTCAAAGTCTCGGCAATCATACCAATGATAGCGGTGTGGCCACAATCCCCGGCAATGATCTCCATCTGATGGAGGTCTATCACCAATATATGGGATACAATAACGGAACCCCCATTATCGTTCAGGTTGTTGACACCGGCGTAGATGCCGATCACGAGGATTTAGAAGACAATATGGACCTAGATCGTTCCTATGACGGTGAGAATGTTGGTGATCCCTCCCCCAACGATACCAATGAAGGATATACGCATGGAACGATGGTAGCCGGTATCATGGCTGCCCGGGCATTCAACGGCCTTGGAGTCCGAGGCATTGCCCCTTTTGCCAAATTGGCGGGAAGCAACTGGCTAGAATCTCAGACTTACAGTGCATTGGAAAAGGTATGGTTGACAGGCCAAGGTGCCGATGAAATTGCTGTAACCAACAACAGTTGGGGAAGTTATTTCGATACCGATACAGTTCTTGAAGAGATTATGGCCGATGGAGTAAAAAACCTGAGGGATGGCAAAGGAAGAATCTATGTCTTTGCCGCTGGAAATGATCGCGGTAATACGTACGGAAACGGCAATGCCAACCTCCAATATATGTTGAGTAACCGCTATGCCATCGCCGTAGCAGCCCTCAAAAACGACAATACCTATGCCGACTACTCCAATCCTGGTGCCAATCTCCTGGTCTCCGGATACAGCGGTAACTTCTATCAGGATAGTCCCACTATCGGAACGACCACGGTCATGGGCACTTCCAGCAATTCAGGGGATATCAATCAAAAAACCACCTGGAGTGATGACGAATATGAAAATTATACTTATGCGATGAACGGCACCAGTGCCGCTGCTCCCACTGTTGCAGGTGTACTGGCCCTCGTCCTTGAAGCCTGCCCGGATCTAACCTGGCGTGATGTGCGTCACCTCATTGCTACTACCGCGACAAAAATTGACAGTGGTAACAATACCTGGATTACCAACGGAGCCGGCCTCCACTTCAGCACCGATTACGGATTCGGCCTAATCAACGCCAAAGGGATGATCGATCAGTGCAGTGCTTCCGGATACACGCTTCTCCCGGCGGAAGAGAACACAACGGTTTCCATCTCTCCTGATACACCCATTCCTGACAAAGATTCCAGAACCTTTACACTTAATGTTTCGGAGAATCTTACCACTGAATGGGTAGAAGTAACCATCGACAATAACAGTACCTACGCTTCTGATTACCGCGTAGAACTCGAATCGCCGGCAGGGACCAAGGTCCAACTGATGCAAGAAGGAAACGGAGCTTCCCAGGTCGTTGAAAACTGGATGGAGGGAGGATTCCGGATGAGTACGGCAGCTATGATGGATGAGAATAGTTCCGGGGAGTGGAAAGTCAAACTCTCTGATAAAGAGGATGAAGACGAAGGAACAGTCAAATCAATCAAAATCCAAATCTTTGGACACTAGGAGATGACAACGATGAAAAAGCTATATCTACTTACTCTGTCGGTTATAACGGTTATGATGGCAGGAGGACCTATAAAAAAGCATTCTCCCAAAAACAGTGACTTTGTTCAGTCCCCCATCATTGAGAAAGGCGTTACACGGATTCTCAATATCCCTAAAACTAAAACAGGTGCCAATCGATTCACACCTTACACCCCTTCCGACATTACTGCCAAACATGGCATTGTAATACGATTCAAAAAAATGCATCATATAGACATATCCAATCTGGAAAATCAATACGGCCTTCGTCTGAAAGCGAAACTCAAAACAGGCTATCTGATTTTTGAAAACCGATCCAAATTATCGGATCTTGCACTAATCAAAAAGATTATTACGACGGAAAAAGATATCGACACACTCAAACCAAACTGGAAACTGAGGAAAAGGCCCTATTGAAAAAGATGAGAGGTCTCTCTGCTCAGAGCAACTTCTCTATAGCGTAAACTCTTCGCCCAGATAGTGCTTGCGAACCTCCGGATTCTCCGCGATCTCTTCGCTGCTGCCCTGGGCCAGCATCTCTCCCGCACGCATAACATAAGCACGTTCGCAGATTCCCAGGGTCTCCCGGACATTGTGATCGGTGATGAGGATGCCGATCCCCAGATCCCGTAGCTGCCGGATGATCCCTTGGATGTCCAATACAGCGATGGGGTCCACTCCGGCAAAGGGCTCGTCGAGCAGGAGAAATTTGGGTTTGCCCACCAGGGCCCGGGCGATCTCGACCCGGCGGCGCTCCCCACCGCTGAGCCGAAAGCCCAAGCGGTCCCGGATCGGCTCCACGTTGAAAAGCTCCAACAATTCATCGATCCGCTTGCGGGAAGCCTCACGGTCCATCGGCGTCGCTTCCGCGGCGATCCAGAGATTCCCCTCGACACTGAGATCCTTGAAGATACTCGACTCCTGGGGCAGATAGCCGATCCCCATTCGCGCTCTGACGCTCAGAGGATAAGGAGTCAGATCCTGTCCGTCCAGCTGCACGTGCCCCTCGGTAGCGTCGGTGAGTCCGCAGATCATGTAGAAGCTGGTGGTCTTGCCCGCACCGTTGGGGCCCAGAAGCCCTACGATCTCCCCACTGGCAACTTCCAGCGAGATTCCATGGACAATGGTCTTTTTTTTGATGACCTTGCTCAGGCCGGTGGCTCGAAGTCTATGCATTCAGCGGCTCGATTCGGTAGATTCGACGCTCTCCCTCGGGAGTGATCGTCACTTGCCAGAGATTATACCCGGCAGCGGCTAAGAAGGCTTTGAGCCCCTTGTCCATCCACTCCACCAGATGGCGTCCCGGCTTATCAAACTCCTCCAGCAATCCCAGCCGCGCCAACTCTTCGAAGCCGGTCCGATAAAGATCGTAATGATAGAGTCCGTCTCCGTAACTATGCTGAAGAGAAAAGGTCGGGGAGGTGACGGTACTTGTCGAGCCTGCCGCTTGGGCGATGGCCTGGACCAGTGTGGTTTTTCCCGCCGCCAAGTCCCCCTTCAGGGAGATGACGGCATTGTTCGGAACGAGACGCTCGATAGCCGCAACGACTTCAGGAAGCTCCTCCAACCCGGCTTCGATCTCGATAACGTCATTTGTCATTTGTCGTTTGCCGTTTGATGGGGTTGGGGAGTTCATTGAGTAGTTTCCTTCCTAGCCGTAAGGCTTTTTGTTCTTGAAGTCATTATCCGATCCCTGAAAGCTCATTGCACATGGCATGACCGAATGGACGTCAGTCTTTCGCGTTTTCTTTTTCTTTGCTTCGTTTCCTTTTTCTTTGTCGCGAAACAAAGAAAAAGAAATGAAGGAGAATCGGAAAAACAGGGGTGTGAGAATGAATTTATACCCCTGTCAAAGCGCATTGGAGACCCGAATGATCTCCTCCAGATGCTTCGCCGCCTTGCCGCTGTTGATCGTCTCACTGAGGATCTCGATCGCTTCGGGGATATCCCTCGCCCGGCCGTCGACAAAGAGGGCATAGGCGCCGTTAAGCAGAACCACATCCCGCTTGGGGCCCTGCTCCTCACCGCTGAGAACCGCCCGGGTGATGGCGGCGTTGGCCACGGCGTCTCCTCCCAGAATCGCCTCTTTGGGGGCGCGCTTGAAGCCGTGGACCTCCGGCTCAATCACCCCTTCGCTGACCCGGCCGGCCTCTACGTAGGCGAAACGGGTCGGCGCCGCCAGGGAGATCTCGTCCATCCCGTCTTCGCTGCTGACCACATAGGCCCGCTCGGCATCGAGATCCAGGAGCGCCTCGGCCATCGAGTGGACAAAGTCGGGACTGAAGACCCCCATCAGATACTTCCGGGCCCCCGCCGGGTTGGTCAATGGTCCCAGAATGTTGAAGATGGTACGGTGGTCCAGGGATTTCCGAATCGGCATGATGTGCTTCATCGCCGGATGGTGGTGAATGGCGAAAATGAAGGTAAAGCCCGTCTCCTCCAGCAGTTTCACCTGACGCTCGGGATCCAGATCCAGCCGCATACCCAGAGCCTCCAGCAGATCGGCAGAGCCTGACTTGCTGGTGATGGAGCGGTTGCCGTGCTTGGCCACATAGGACCCCGAAGCCGCCAGGAGCAGCGCGACGGTGGTGGAGATGTTGAAGCTGCCACTCTTGTCTCCACCGGTGCCCACGATATCGACCAACTTTTGGCGCAGCTCCTCCGGAACCGGCAATTTCACCGAGTGCTCCCGCATCACCTCCGCCGCCGCCGCGATCTCCTCGGGACTCTCCCCTTTTTCATAGAGAGAAACCAGAAAATCCCGCGCCTCCCCCTCACTCATCTCATTGGCAAAGAGTCGCTCGAATGCCTTTTTGACCTGGGATACATGTTCCATTCTCAATTCTCCATTCTCAATTCTCAATCCGTGAGCTAAAGCTCACGAACATATTCCTCTTTTTTGCTCTTGGGGATCGTCTTGGTCGTCGGAATCGCCAGCACCTCGTACTCCCGGGGCCCTTTGAGATATTCGATGGTAATGCGATCCCCTACTTTGACTTCCTTGGAGGGTTTGGCCTTGACACCATTGATGAAGACCACCCCGCTCTTGACCATATCCTGGGCGATGGTGCGTCGCTTGACCACGTTGACGCTGCTGAGCCATTTGTCGATTCTCACAGTTTGAACTCCTCTTCGGCTCTCTTGGCCTCGATCATCCCTTTGACGGTGAGTTTCCCCTCCAGGAGATACCCCCCGGCTTCGAGCTCTTTGCGAATGCGTTTACCCTCTTTGGGGGTGAACATTCCGGTGTTGGCCAGGGCCAGGATCAGATCCCGGATCGTCTCCCCCTCCTTCTGGGTCAGCACCCCCAGGAGAAAAACCCGCTCGTTCAGATCCAGTCCACTACTTTCCATCTATTATCCTAAATGCGGGACTGAAGTCCCGCCTCCATTCCATCGCGCTGCAAAGCAGCGCCCCGCAATTCCTCATTCCTCACTCTTCACTCTTCACTTGATCGAAACGGAGTTTCGATCAATGGAGTTCCTCGTTGAGCTTGACCTCCCGGGTACTCCGGCGGGCAATCAGCTCACCGGTGAGAGAGTCCTGGCGATAATGGACACCGTTGAGGCCCTGGAGCTCCGCTCCCTTGAAGACCGTTTTGTCCTCCAGATCCGCCTCGGGGTTGGCGGCTTTGATCCTGGCCAGCTGATCCTCGTCGATGCGGATCTTGGTCCCCGCCAGGATCGCGATGCCTGCATCCACGATACAGCCGTCTCCCAGAGGGACCCCGGTGACCGAGTTGGCTCCCAGCAGGGTATTCTCTCCGATGCTGATGGGGTTGCCATCGGTCCCTGAGAGGACGCCCAGGATACTCGCACCGCCGCCCACATCGGAGCCGCTGCCGACCACCGCCGAGGAGGAGATGCGCCCCTCGACCATCACAGGCCCCAGGGTCCCGGCGTTGAAGTTGATGTAGCTGGCGCCGGGCATGACGGTGGTTCCGGGAGCCAGCTGCGCCCCCATGCGAACCTTGGAGCTGTCCAGGATCCGGGTATTGTCGGCGGGAATGACATGCTGGAGATAGCGGGGGAACTTGTCCACACTATCGATATCGGGGAAGGTCCCCTTGAGCTTCATCTCGATTTCGTTCTCCCGGAGATAATCCAGCTCGTAGGGTTTGTTCCCCACCCAGGCGACGTTGCTCAGTACTCCAAAGGCACCGTTGAGATTGACGCCGCGCAGAGGCGCCTTGCCCAGAGAGAGGGCGTAGAGTTTGAGATAGACCGCCTCCACACTCTTGGGGGCCTCGTCTTCGAAGAGGAAGGTGATACGGAAATCCTTGCCGATATCCTCCATCGCCGAGAGAACCTTGACCACCTGGACGTTGCGATGGGCCTCCCCCACCGCTTCGGCCACATAGGGGGCGAAGGCCGCCATGGCGTTGGCGACGAACTCATCGCTCAGGGTCGCGACGAACTCGCTGCCGCTGAAATCCACCTCGACCCGCGCCTCCTGAAGGGCCCGGATAAAGATCGCGGCGGAACCGTAGTTCTCCCGCCAGTTGACGACGGCGTAGTTGGCCTGCAGCACCTTGTCGGCATTCTTCTGTCCCCGATCCACCCGGGCGATTCCGAAGGCGACGGGTTCCCGGTACCCCTCCTGAGCCTTGATCTCCTCGACCAGGGATTTGAATGCTTCCGTGCTTGTAACGGTCTCGATTGCCATATGTACTCCTGATTTTTTTTGTTGTGTTTTTTTATTAAAACTGAATGCTCTAAAAAACCGGCATGATCCGATTTCGTCATCCTGAACTTGATTCAGGATCCACAGTACCAGTAGGTATCCAAGGCCCCGATTCCGAGTTGAACACGGAATGACAGGGATTTTTCAGAGCACTTAGTCGTGAAAAATAATTTCTCACAAATATGCAGTCGGAAATGCATCAGATGCATATTTCGGGATATTATATCTCAAAGGGCTTTGACGATAGAATACGCGCTATGAAACATCTCCGGGGCCATAGCCGACGCTACTTTTCTCTCGCCACTATCGCGATGCACTCGACCCTGCACCGACTCTGCAGCATCGAGAGCCGCTACCGGCACCGGGATCGCCCCCACCTCTATCACGAATACAAAACCTCCCCGCCTTCCGAGCGTTGAGCATTCTGACAAACCGGAACAATCGCTCTCGTCATCCTGAACTTGATTCAGGATCCGCGGTTTAATGGGAGTTTTGAGCCCTGGATTCCGGGTCAAGCCCGGAATGACGGAGGTTGTTCAGACCCCATGATTCTGAACACGTAGCACTTAGCACTTAGCACAAAATAAAAAAGGAACCTTATGAACCGACGATATCTCTCACTATTGACCGCCGCCCTGCTCACCGGAGCGCTCCAGGCCTCACCGGATAACAACACCACCGCCGATCTCGACGAACTGGGGATCATCACCGTCACCCCCGACCGGGTCAGCGAACCGCTCAAAAATAGCACCGCCAACGTCACCGTCATCACAGCCAAAGAGATTCAGCAACGTGGGTATCAAACTCTGGCCGACGCCCTGAGTCGTCTCAGCGGCTTCAGCACCTACTCCAACGGCGGCCCCGGACAGACCTCCGGGCTTTTTCTTCGGGGATTTAACAGTGGGAATATCCTCATCATGCTCGACGGTGTCCCGCTCAAAGATCCCACGGATCCCTCCTTCTCGACCGGGCTGGCCCATCTCCGCCTCGACGATGTAGCGCGTATCGAAGTGGTCAAAGGGGCCCAAAGCGGCCTCTGGGGGGCCGATGCCGTCGCCGGTGTCATCAACATTATCACCAAATCAGCCTCCCCCGGAGGCCACGTTTCACTCCGCGGCGGCTACGGCAGCTACAACAGCAAAACAGGAGGCATCACCCTCTCCGCCTCCGGGGAAGCCGGGAGCTTCTACCTCAGCGGAGACCACTTCAAAACCGACGGCTTCTCCGCCCAACTGCCCCGCGATGCCGAAGATGACGGCTATACCAACGACACCCTTCACTTCAAAGGCACCCTCCACCCCACCCCCAATAGCACCTGGGGCGTCTTCTACCACAAAATCCAAGGAGATTTCGACTACGACTCCACCGGGCCTGACGACAGTGCCAGCAACGGAACCTTCGACGATTCACTCATCGGGCTGAGTTATGACTACGATGCGCACGGCGACTTCGCGCTGCATGCCATGTTTAGCAGCAACACAATCGACCGGCAGCTCAACGACGCTGCCTGGGGTCCTTCCCGTTTCCAGGGACAGAGCGAACGGGGGACACTCCGCGGTGTCTGGCGTATCGACAACCATCAGCGACTCAGCGGCGGCGTGGAGTACAACCGGATCGAAGGAACGACGCCTTTTGCCAACAGCGGAAATGCCGCCGCCTATGACAACCGGGCCGTCTATGGCAACTACCGCTACATCTGGGATGACCTGCTGGGCGCGAGGACTATTGTTGACGCGACCCTGCGCTATGACGATTTCAGTGCCTTCGACAACAAAGCGACCTATCGTTTCGGCCTGAAGCGCGAATGCAATCTCCTGCCGGGTCTCTTCACTGCCGCCAACCTCTACAGCGCCTACAAAGCCCCCAGCATCTACCAGTGGACCAAACCCAAACCCGGTTCAACACTCAAACCTGAATATACCCATGGCTTCGAAATCTCCGCCGGTTACGAAGATCTCATCAAACTCACCTATTTCAGAAGCAAGATCACCGACCGCCTCATCCCCGGAGGCAGCTGGCCCAACGACTACTACTACAACGGCGGAGCGGATGAAACCCATGACGGCATCGAAATCGAAGGACACTACAACATCACGGCATTGCACATGACATTAGGCGCTAACTACACCCACCTCTTTACCCTGACAAGCGCTGACGGCAGCCCGCTGATCCGCGTCCCCCGCAACGAAGGAAATCTCTTTCTCGACTATGCCTTCAGCCCCGCAATCCACCTGGGAGCCAACCTGCAATATGTCGGGAAACGTGCCGATCAGCATTGGGTCGGCTGGACCCCTACCAATGTTACTCTCGGTAGCTATACCCTCGTGAACCTGAGCTACAACCAGCAGATCGGCAAAAACCTCACTCTCTCGATCCAGGCTCACAATATTTTCGACAAAGATTACCAAACTGCCGACGGTTACAGCACCGAGGGACGCTCAATCTATGGTAAAGTGGAGTACAAGTTTTAGAGGATGATGGATTTTTGATGTTGGATTTTGAATGAGTTTGTTGATTGATAATGCACGGGATGAATGATGGATAATCGAGCGATACGTCCCGAAGGGTGGCAACTTTTCCCGCACTCCTACATCGGATACAAACTCTTCAATTCTCTTTTTCTCGGTCTGAGTGTGGGGACGATCTTCACCATCTACAAGCCCCTCGATCCTTCGGTTTACTCTCTGGGCGGAATTCTCCTGGCACTGGCGATGCTGGCGATTGCCCAGCTCTACGGACGGATCATGACCTTGCCCTGGTTTTTCAGGATCAGTCTTTTTGTCGAGCTGGTGGTACTGGCGATGGTGCTTTGGTTCCTGGCCCGGCCCTATACCTGGCTGACGGCGATGCTGGTCTATGCTGGCTATCAGGTGACCTTCTCGTTCGGCAGCTACCTGGTGCGGGCCGAGACACTGGCGCTGGACGACGATGAACTGCTCCGCCGGGTCGACAGCGCCAAACAGATCGGCTACCTCATCGGCATGGGCGGCTCCTGGCTTTTTTACAAACTCCTGGAACACCGGGGTATCACGACCCCCGAAGCCAAAGTCTACGATCTGCACTGGCTTTTGCTCGGGTGCGAGGTGGTTATAATTTTTCTGTTGGTGAGGAGTTTTGGGCGAGGCAGTCGATAGTCGGCAGTATTAGGGTCGCAAGCACGGCCCTTCGGGCCTCACGTCACAAGTCGCAAGAAATGTGTCACGTGTTATGTGCTACAGCGGTGTTGCGAAGCAACGCAAACCTAAATCATTCATCATTTGCCATTCATCATAGCGTGGGATCGCAATCCCACGCTACAGGATCGGTTACTCGTTACTAGTTTCTCAACGATTCCTCACTCCTAATTTTCCCGGAGGGAAACATGCCCATTCAGATCAAAACCGGAGACATCACTCAAGAGGCCGTCTGCGCCATCGTCAACGCCGCCAACTCCTCCTGCATGGGCGGGGGCGGGGTGGATGGGGCGATCCACCGGGCCGGCGGTCCCGAGATCCTGGAGGAGTGTCAGCGAATTCGGCAGGAACAGCTGCCTGACGGCCTCCCCACCGGCCAGGCGGTCGCCACAACCGCAGGCCGGATGCCCTCACGTTACGTGATCCACACCGTCGGTCCCATCTGGGGCCGTTGCGGCAGCGAAGAAGCATGTGACCGACTCCTGGAAAACGCCTATCGCAACAGCCTCTCTCTCGCCCGGCGACTCGGCTGCCGCAGCGTCACCTTCCCCGCCATCTCCACCGGGATCTACGGCTTTCCCCCTGATCGTGCCGCTCGGATCGCCTGCCGAACCGTACGGGCGTTTCTGCAACAGCACCCCGAGATGGAAGTGACGTTTATCTTCCACAGTGAAGAGAGCCGAAGAATTTTCGAAAAGGCGACGGAGGAAAAATGTCATTGAAAGGCAAAACTTCGTCATTCCGGGCTTGACCCGGAATCCAGGGCTTCAAAGCCGCAGATAGCGTAGATCCTGAATCAAGTTCAGGATGACGAAGAGAGAGATCGTTCCGGTTTGTCAGAACACTATAAAGTCGGCAAAGGAAGAGTCATTGGATCAAAGGAAGCGCGAATTCATTCGCGCCCAACATTTTCCATTTTCCATTTTCCATCTTCCATCTTCCATCTTCCATCCATAACGTGGGATCGCAATCCCACGCTACCAAACGATCAAACCAGTTACTCGTTACTAGTTACTCATTCCTAGTTATTCTGACCTTCACCTCCTGATAGCAGGCCCCATGCCCCTCTTCACTGAGCATCGGTGGAGTGAGGAAGTTGACCCCACGTGTTCCGGCGGGGATCAGGATGCAGTCGCGGCGGAGACGCTCGTCGATGTGGGCAACGAGGGTGATCTCACCGTGCTCGGAGGAGACGAGGACCTTCTCTCCTTCGGCAAAGCCCGCTTCAGGGGGGAGGTGGATCCGCTCGGGACGCTCAAACTGGGTGTTGAGAGAGTGGCTCTGCTTGGGAGTAAGAAGCCAGTATTCGGTAATCGCTTCCTCTTTGTTTTTGAGCTTGCGGGCTTTGCGGAAGCGGCGGGTGTCTTCAAAATCATCGTCGAAATCGTCCATGAAACAGAATTCATCCTCCCCTTCGGGACCGAAGCCCTCCGCGTAAGGGCACTCCTCGTAATCAGGCAGCAGCAGTTTCCCGTCGCGCTCGATGCACTGCTCCCGCCAGATGCGCAGATACTCCGCTTCGCTGCGCAACCCCTCCAGCCCCAGCCGCCGGAACATCTCGGCGGTGAAATCGTATTCGCTGATGCCGATCTCGCTCTCGATTGCCTTGTGCATCGGGGTTACCGCGTGGTGGCCGTAGCTCAGACGCAGATCCTCCTTTTCCAGGAAGCTTTTGGCCGGCAGGACGATCTGGGCCAGTTCACTGGTTTCGTTTTCATAGAGGCCGAAGTAGATCAGATTTTTCACCTTTTGCAACTTTTCAATCACTTCGCCGCTGCCTGGCATGCTCGCCGCCGGGTTGCCCCCTTGCACCAGAACCGTCTCGAAGCGATCGAAGGGGGTCGTCACGATCGGCACGGTGGGGGTCTGCACGGCGAAAGGATTCTCAAAGCCCTGTCGCGATTCTCCCAGGAAGCTCACCCCGCACCCCTCCCGGCCAAAGAGCCCCAGGGTCGCCGCCAGGGAGTCGATGGCCCAAAGAGTGTAATGGCCGATGGAGTACTTCTGCACCCCGCCGCCGACGAGGAAGACCACCTTCTCCTGCTGAAGCAGCAGAAGCAGGTCCCCAATATGGTCCAGGTTCAGCCCCATATACTCCAGCAGCGCCTTGATCCGGAAGGTCCGGGTAAAATCGTAGAACTCGTCAAACTCCGTCCCCCACTCTTCGAGCCATTCGTCGTTCTGGCTGTCCTCCATCGTGATGAAGCGGGCCAGCAACAGGGCCAGATAGACGTCGCTGCGGGGTTTGAGCTGGATATGCAGGTCGGCCTTTTGTGCCAGCGTGGTGCGCACCGGATCGATCACCACGAGGGTTTTTCCTTCGATGAGGGGCATGAGGTGGGCGTTGGTTACCGGAAGGTTGCGTCCCCAGACGACGATCACGTCGGCTTTGGCGATCTGCTCGGGCGGAAGCTGCCGGTTGATCCCCCGCCCTTCCCGGATCCCCGCTTGGCCCGGGCCGTCGCAGAGCGAACCGTGGGTGAGGGTTCCGCCGATTTTTTCCATCAGCAGATCGGTCACCTGCTGCATCACCCCCAAATTCCCCGACCCCCGCCAGAGCAGTTTCGTCTCCACCTTCAGCGCCTCGGCGATCGCCTCCAGCGCCTCCTCCATGCTCACCGCTCTCCCGTCGATCCTCGGAGTCGTAATCCGGGGAGCCTGATGGATCTCTTTGTTGAGCAGTCGGCAAAGCGCGCCGTTGTAGAGGGGATGGCCGGGGGTGGCCACCAGTTTTTCGGGACGGGCGGGATCG
>NZ_WFQN01000035.1 GCF_015487065.1 Nitratifractor sp. | reverse complement strand
GGATCTGGGTGATGAGGCGTTTTTCTCCCGGAGGGGAGGCTGACAAAAGAAGGCTCGTTAAGAGCAGGATAAAAAGATATTTTGGATTCATTTCATTCTCTCTATTTCACCACCACCGTCATATCCCCCTCCAGATACCCGTCGACGATCTCCACTCTAGCTTCCAGCGGGCGGAGCAACTCCTGCACTTCCCGCGGCTGCCAGTAACCGAAAATCCCTTCCCGGTCCCTGCCTTGTAACAGGTTGAAAACGAAGCCTTTTCGGGTGTGCTCATAGCAACGACGGATGAAAATTGCCGTCTCGGTGCGGCTGAGCAGGTTCATCGAGCCGCTGGCTGCGTACCAATCGGCCATGGGGAGGCTCTGGCGCAGGATGTCGCGCTGCAAGATCCGACACCCGGTGCGCTCCCTGGCCGCCTCCACCATCTGGGGCACCAGGTCGATCCCGATGTAGCGGCGCGGCAGATTGCCCCGCTCTTTGAGATAGAGGTAGAAATCCCCGAAACCGCACCCCGCATCCACAAGGGTCGAATCGCTCAAATCCCCCAGCTGCGCCGCCAGCACGGCGAAACGCCGCCGCTGGGTCCGGGCCGAATCCCAGGCCACCCCCTGCGCCGACACGCCGTAGGTTTGGATGTTTTCCCGATAGAAACTCTCCTGATCCACCCTTGCCATGATTTATCCTATCCTTCTTTGACCAATTCTATTTTGGCCAGAACATGCCGCAGATCCCGATCCTGATCTCTGCCTCTCCAATGGACGACAAAATCGACCCTCGCCTCTTTGATTCTGTAGCCACGACTCAGATAATCCTCCACCTTTTTATGAAAACGTTTGGAAAGCTGCCCTACCGCTGCTCCGTGATAGTGGAGCTGAAATATTCCGTTTCTCCCCGCCGGGTGCAGTTGCAGCGGCTCGCCCGCCAGAATCGTCATCTCTTTTCGGTTCTGTACCCCTTCAAAGCCCAGATAGATATCCGAAAGCCCCATTACCAATATGATCGAAGATTCCTCGGTGACTTTCGAAAGTGGCTCCACAGTCCGATGCCGGCAATGATCACCGGTGAACATGAAACGCCGCTCCCCGCGATGGAATATGCTCAGCCGCTCTTTGGCCCGTGTCATCCCCACATAGTAAAGGCGTAGATCGGCATCCTCTTTCAGAGGACGTTGTGCCAGCAGGATCACACTCTCAAACTCCATTCCTTTGGATTTGTGGATCGTCGAAACCGTCACCCGGGTCGTCTTGTCCCCCTCGACATGCTCCAATTCCATCTCATCGAGCCACTCTGTCCAAAGAGAAGCCGAGAGATTCTCACTCTCGTTGAGAAAACCGAAAACCACTCGTTGTAGCAACGGGAGATTTTTGGAGCCGGCATAACGTTTTTCCGTCAAATCCAGTGCCTTTTCAAAATGGCGCTTTTCATAGGGGCGACCCGGCTCTGCCTCTTCGTTGAGGAGATGATTGAAATAGTGAACCTCATCGATATTTTTGACCTCGAATCGGGGGCGGTCGATCAGAAATCTCGCCGGAATACCCTGGGCTCTCAAACCTGAGTAGATCGCCAGGACCTCTACGTTGGTGTAAGCCAGTATCGCCAGCTCTTTGAACTCGGGCAAAAACTCCATAGATCGCTGCAGCGCAGGAGCGACAAGAGAATCTCCCCGATATTCGATCACTTCCACTCGTTCTCCGGGATCGTTGTGGGGCTGGAGCGGATGGGACTTGATGCGTTTGGTGCACTGTCGGATGAAGGCTTCGGAAAAGTGGACGATCCGGGCACTGCTGCGATAGTTCTTCAAGAGTTCATACTGGGAAAAGGGCCGTTCCCCCTCCTCGGTTTCTGCCATGGAGAAACGCTCTCTGAAATGTCTGAAATAGGCCAGGTCGGCCCCCGCGTACTCCATGATGCACTGATCGTCATCCCCTACGGCAATGAGACGCAGGCCTGGACTGGCTTCGAAGATCGCCGAAACCAGATCGAACGCCTCGGCACTGATGTCCTGATACTCGTCCAACACCAAAGCCTCCCGGTGCGGAAGCCGCAGCTCCCCGGAACGGATCTGACGTGCTGCCTCGGCAATGGCACTGTGGAGCACCTCCCCATCCCCTGCCGTTCGTCCGATCAGGCGCAGGGCAAAGGCATGAAAGGTACTGATCTCCATCTCATAAGCCGCCTCCCCGAGTAATCCAACCAGACGAGAGCGGAACTCCCGTACCGCCGAACGGGAAAAGGTGAGCATCATGAACTGCTCGGGCTGGACATCTTCGGTCAGGACCAGGGAAGCGATCTTGTGGACCAGCACCCGGGTCTTGCCGCTGCCGGGGCCGGCCAAAATCATGATCGCCCGGGATTCCCGATCCGAAATAATCCTTTTCTGATCGTCGCTGAGCTTCTCGAAAATCTGCCGGTAACGCCGCTCGGTAATGGGCCTGGAGAGCTGCTCTTTGAGAAGTTTGTATCGCCGCTTGAAGGCATCGTAGCGAAGCTCGAAATAGTCCTGCAGAAACCGGGTGGCCTCGGCAGGATTTCGCATCAGACGGTTGGCATACTCCCCCATGATGTGAATCCCTTCGGTCTTGATCTGATAATGTTTCGCCAGACGTTGCCGATATTCCACTTTGGTATAGCGTTTGTTGGTGATCTCCATCTTCTCCAGTTTTTCGATCGACATGGGGGCATAGTGGATAAACCTACCCCCCAACAGACGAATCACCTTTTGCCGGTGCAGAAAAAGCAGCCCACGGTCAATCTCTTTGAGTGAATACCGTTTCTCCAACTCCCGGTGCAACTGCGTCAACGAGAAGCTGATACGGGGCTCTTCCTTTTTTTCTTCATTCAAGCTTTTACGCAATATTTCATAGAGTCTGCGGGCAAGTTCCTGCCTTTTTTCAAGGAGGTGCCCAAATTTGACTCCCTCGGTGAAACGATACTGCCAAAGCTCCTGTTGCCGGTTGATCCTCTGTAGCGCGAAATACCCCCGACTGCGCCACCCTTTGACCAGATTGAGGATGGTTTCGCTTTCGTTACCCCGGACGATCCCTTTTTGCAGCAGTGCTTCGTTGAGCTCCTTGAGTGTGAACTGCTCACTGGGATTTTGGACGAGGATCATAAAAAGAGCTTTTTCTGTCTCGAGCACATGCTTTAGGTGCTTCCCGCTCCTGTCCAGAAGCTCCACCGTTGTATCCCGGCTGTCACCGACAATCCCCGCTTCGATAAACTCCTGCACGATCAGGGCCACTTCCGAGCGATCAATCCCCAGCACGAGGGCGACATCATCGATCTCGACAGGATGATCCTTTCCTTTTCCCAGGATCCGATTGAGCACCTCTACGTAGCGCCATCTCTCCTCTTCGGGCACACTCTTTTCCTTGAAGAGCTTTTCAAGGCGTTCCCGACTGTCCGCCACCACGGAATCCCCGAAATACCGGACTCTGTTTCGCTCTCTTTCGATGTACCCTTCCCGCTCCAGCTCCAGCAGAATCGTTTTGATCTTGGTCGCATAGTCCTGGGAGCTGTCTTCGACATCCCATCCCGCCGCATGGGCCAGTTCGCGGGTAGTGATGAAAAGACGTCGAGATTTGTTCCGTTTGAGAACCTGAAAGATCGAATTGATCTCCGAAACAGTAACTTTGCTTCGCCTCAGTGTCTGAAAGTGTTTGTCCAGATCGGCTTCGTCGTAGAGGATGGGGCAGATCGCCTCGAGTTTTTCATTCCGTGCCCCCCGTCCCGCCTCCTGGGCATAGTTTTCCAGAGAATCGGAGGGTTCGTAGTGGATCACCTGCGTGATGTCGGCTTTGTCCACTCCCATCCCGAAAGCTGTTGTGGCGACGATCACATCGATCTCATTGAGGATATAGTCCTTGAGGATCTGCATCTTCTCCTGGGGATCGAGCTTGGAATGAAAGGAACGAACCTCTTTGCCGGTATCGACGGCCAGGCGCTCCGCCGTTTCGTCACAGAGCCGCGTGGAAGTGGGGATATAGACGAGGGTCGATCCCTGATGCTTCTTTACCAGCTCCAGCAAGGCGGTATATTTCCTCTCCCGAGGGGCATCCAGCGCCACATAGCGGAGATTTTTGCGTTCCGGTTTGGCCAGATACTCCTTCAGTTCGAGTCCCAATCCTTCCCGGAAATAATTTTCGATATCCGAGATGACCCCCGGTTTGGCCGTCGCAGTGAAACAGGAGACCGGAATGTGATCCTGAAAAGGTTTGGCATCCAGCAGATCCCGGACAAAGGTGCAGATGTAGTAATAATCCTGACGAAAATCGTTTCCCCAGGTGGAGAGGCAGTGGGCTTCGTCGATGACGAAACGCTCGATATAGCGGTTTTTGAGAATGGAAAAGATCATATTGGAGCGTAACGACTCCGGGGCGATGTAGAGGATATCCGCTTCACCGTTGATCACCTGGTCGATGGCATCGGCACGCTCCTGGGGAGTCAGGAATCCGCTGATGGCCACGGCACGGTAATTGGCCACCTTTTTTTCGAAATTTTTAATGTGGTCTTCGATCAGTGCCTGCAGCGGAGAGATTACCACGGTCAGAGATTTGTAGCGTGAAGCCTGGATCACTGCCGGGAGCCAGAAGGTGAATGTCTTTCCCCCGCCGGTCGGGAGAATCGCGAGAAACGATTCTCTGTGCAGCGCCGCCTCGATGATATCCCTTTGGGACAAGGTGTTGGAATCCAGAAGCGAAGGATTGAGTTTCGGGAATATCCGAAACGACGGGATGCCGAATATCTCGTCGGCGATCTCTTCCAGGTCCTGTTTTAATCTTTCGGCATCGTAACAGAGCCGTCGCTGTTTCTCGACGATGTCGGGATAATCATAAAAAACCTTGGGAGGATGGGCTTTGATCTCGATCCGGGGCGACAGAAGTGCCAGAATGTAGGCGAGCTCACTCCGGGAGTTCTGGATCATCTCTCTCAAATAATCGCGATCGATTACTGTTTCGTAATGATTAAGAATCTGCGTATACAATTCCTCCTCATCCCAAAGAGACGGCAACATTCCCATCCCCTCGAGATAATCGAAAAAACCGTGAAACTTTTCCTCATTCCGAAGCAAAGAGGCAAAAAGGGAACGCTCCCCTTCAGGAAATGAAGCGAAACGCTCCATGATTTTTGTCAAAAGCGTTCGGGTAAGTTCACAATCCTTGACGGGATCGTTGCGGAATTCATCTTCGTTTTTATAGGATTTTGGAAGTGCATGGTGGGTCCGTTCGTTGAAAAAGAGAAGCGAAATCGGCAGGGTATCGATGGGAGTAAAGCGCGCCAGATCCCTGAAGAGCCGACTCTGTTCTCCGATACGCGGCAAATCATGATCGAAGAGGTTGTGACCGCAAAGAAATTCAGCAGAGGGACAGAGACGAACGAAACTGGCGATCGCTTCCGGTGAAGAGTTTTTATGGCTCTTTTCACCGCACAGAACACCGATCTCGTAAATCTTTTTCCCATCCCGATCCGTTTCGATATCGAGATAGAGGATTCCGGAATCATCCACCGTTCTCACCACCCGTTTTTTCATCAGTCAATCAGATTATAGCCAAGATATATCCATCGGACTGCGCATGTAAAAATCCCTCTTTTTGTATCGTGGAAAAAGCTTGCGCTATCATAGAAGATGAAGGATGAAAAATGAAATCTCTTAGCTTTGCAATTGTTCTGACTTTGATGATGGCAATCGGCACGGGCTCCGGTGCCGCAGGACCCCTACGGAATTCCGGTGTCTCTCTCCCCGCTCCGGGAACGATGGAGCGCCGGGCTATCCTGGACGACCTGCGGTACTGGGTCCGGACACATCTCGGCCTGAAGGTACGTTTCGTTGTCAGGCATCTGAAAGTGAAATCGGGGTGGGCCTGGGTCGTCACCGAACCGCAGTCCCCAGATGGAACACAGAGATACGAACCCCTCTCGGCTCTCCTGAAAAAGGGAAAGAATTGCTGGGCGGTCGTGGCGGTCCCTTCCGGGGAATGTGCGGCGGCCGATGATCCGGAGCGGGCCTGCCGTCAAAGCGAGCACGAGTTCATCCGGGCTGTCACCGGCGCTCCGCTTTTCGTTCCGGTGGAGATCTTCCGGTGACGATATCCTCGTCGGCATATCCGGGTTAGTGGGAAAGGCAATCTTTTTCAGCTACATCCACCTTCAATATCTCCGCTTTGCTGGTGCGGCTGAGATAGCGGTAGCGAATGGAGATCCCCGCTTTGAGGAAGCGCTCGGCACTTTGGCAGATTCCCTGTTTGACCCGCGGGGCCATGCGTTCTTTTCCCTCTTTTCTGAGGGTCTCGTCACTTTTGGGTCCTCCGTCCACCTCGAAGGTGTAGATCAGTTGCGTCCCGTTGCTGTCTACCCCTACGAGAGTGGTGTAGGGATCCACCTTTCGCGGCAGAGTCTCCCGCAACCCCTCCACTGCCTTGTGGACAACCTCCAGATTCTGCTTGCGCAGCATCTCCACACTCATATCTCCCCCCAGTTGCAAACTGGGGGTAAAAGGTTTCATAGGCACCGCCAATGCCAACACTCCTGACAGAAGAATCCCACTCGCTATTTTCCAAATCATTTTCCGTTCCTCTCGATAATTGATCAGCCCATTATCCCACCTTAATCTTGAAAGAGAGGTTGCAAAGAGAAATTTGGTTAATACTAATAAATATTTAAGCAGACTTCGATTAGAATGTTCCAAATCGTAAATAAAATAAGGGAAGATCGGATGAAAAACAGATGGTATAAACGACTAACGGTGTTGGCAGCCCTGCCTGTGATAGCTATGGCCGGAGGGGACATCACCCCGGTCTCTGCACCTCAGGAGAGCGGCTGGGTCGATGCAGTCGGATTCAGCTACGGCCAGAGCAAAGACAATATTGATATTTATCGCCTGACACTGCGCAAAGACTTCAGCGTCCGCTGGCTGGAAACCGGCGTGGGGTACGTTTCGGGCTATTGGGAAGGTTCTCTCAACTACTGGAACGGCTACGGCGTGGACAATTTCGGTGTAGCCCTCTCCCCCGTCTTTACCTACAATTTCAGCAACTTTGGAAATACCACCCCTTATCTGGAGGGTGGTATCGGGGTCTCCTGTTTCTCCAAAACGGAAATGGGCCCCCGAGACCTTTCGACCAACTTCCTCTTCGAAGATCGCATCGGTGCCGGTATCAAAATCGGCAACTGGGATTTGAGCTTCCGCTATATGCACTACTCCAATGCCAGCATCAAACAGCCCAACGACGGGATCGACATCTTCATCGGATCGATCAACTACCACTTCTAATTAAGTGTTCTGAAAAACCTCCGTCATTCCGGGCTTGACCTGGAATCCATGGCCTTGCATACCCACATTTCCATAGATCCTGAATCAAGTCCAGGATGACAAAAAGGACTCTATCCAGTTTTTCAAAGCACTCAAAGCTCAGGAAAAAGTCCGTAAAGAGATAAATTCTTCGAATGACTTGATTACGAGGTACAAAAGGCCAGAAGCGCCGCCGTCACCGCCACATTGAGTGACTCGACACCCCGATTCATCGGAATCGAAACAGAAGCATCACCCAAAGCCTCAATCTCGGGGCTGACTCCTTCGCTCTCATTCCCCAGAACGAAGATCGAACGTTGGGCAAATTTCATCTCGCGATAGCTGAGCTCGGCGTGGGAGTCGAGGGAATAGATCCGGCTGCCGGCCTCCTGAAAGCGGCGCAGACTTTTGAGCAGTGAATCCCCGCGGATGATGGGGAGTTTGAAGAGAGTACCGGCACTGGCTTTGATCGTCAGTGGCGAGACCAGAGGTGCATTGCCTTTGCCGGCGATCAGAAGCGCATCGATCGCTCCCGCGGCGCAGGAGCGGATGATCATCCCCACATTCTGGGGATTGGTCACTCTGTCCAGGGCTACGATGCGAAAGCTCTCACGGCTTTGAAGAAACTCCTCCGGTTCAACAAGGTTCTCCAAAACGATATCCAGCGCCACCCCCTGATCCTGACGTCCATTTTTGGAGATGCGCGAAAGCGCCTTCTTCTCATGGGTACGGATCTCCACACTCCGGCTCTCAGCCAGCTCCACCATCCGTTTGAGCTCTTTGGAGGGACGGTTGCTCTCGGCCAGATGGAGCCGAAAGATCTGCAGATCCGGATTTTCGAGAGCCTCAAGCACCGGCTTACGGCCGTAAATCGTCAGAACTTTTCGTAAAAGTGTTGAGTGTTGAGCATTGAGCGTTGAGGATTTTTCAGAAGACATTATATGCTTTCTGCCGTACAAATCATTCTCAATTCTCCATCCTCAATTCTCAATTCTCCATCACCCTTCCCCGTTCCAGGCGATGTGGGGTTTGCCGTTTTCGTCGAACTCCACGGCGGGCATTCCCATGATGTTGAAACCGCCGTCGACGTAATGGATCTCACCGGTGACGGCTTTGGAGAGGTCGCTCAGCAGATACATACCGCTGTTGCCCACCTCTTCGATGGTGACGTTGCGCTTGAGAGGAGAATGCGCGGCGTTCCACTTGAGCATGAAGGAGAAGTCGCCGATCCCCGCGGCGGCCAGGGTCTTGATGGGACCGGCGCTGATGGCGTTGACCCGGGTACCGGTACGCCCCATCTCCTCCGCCAGATACTTGACGCTCATCTCCAGGGCCGCTTTGGCGACGTTATTGGTAATTGCTTATTGGTTATTGGAAGCGTTGCGAAGCAACGCCCCAAAATTCTCCATCCTCAATTCTCAATTCTCCATTCGGATCGCAATCCCACGCTACAAACGATCAAACCAGTTACTCGTTACTAGTTACTAGTTACTCGTTCCTCATTAGTTTCACCTTCACCTCCTGATAGCAGGCCCCGTCCCCCTCTTC
>NZ_WFQN01000034.1 GCF_015487065.1 Nitratifractor sp. | reverse complement strand
CATCCGGGAAGATGAGACGTTCCCGGACATCCTCGAAGAGTCGGGCCTGGAGGGTCAATTCGATCTTGTTGTCCGGGATCGAATCCACTACCAGGAGAGCACTCAGGTCGTAGGGATTGGGCAACAGTTTACGGCGCAGTGTGAGCTCCTCATCAAAAGAGGGCGGATCGAAAATGAGATGAGTGACGTCGGGGTAGCGGCGTCCCGAGAGCCGGTTGTAATCGGCAAGAGTGATGAACTTCACTTCATCCCGGTTCATCAGCGCCAGTGCCCCCCACATTCCGTCCACCCGACCGCGGGTATACTCTTTTTTGAGGGTGGAGTAGGGGAGGATATGAGCAGGAACGGGCTCTTTGCGGACCCGCAGCACACCCCAGAGCAGCCGCCAGTTCAGAAAACGTTCTTTGACGATTTTATAGGCGATTCCCCGCTCTTCCAGCTCTATGCGCTTTTCATAGAGTTTCAGTCGTTCTTCGATCGATTCGGGCTGAATCTGGCCCGAGACAGGCACCATCAGCTCGTCGGCCAGTTTCTCCTGTTGTTGGCGCTGTATCGTCAGGCCGAAGAGGCATCCGCAGTAGTCCTGACGGTAGAGCCGGGCCTCTTTGGCCATCACATTCTGCTCCTGAGTTCCCGAGGCTTTGCGATAGTCGGGAGCGATGAACTCCAGCCCGTAACGTTCCGCCAGCTTCTCTCCTTCTTCCCGTAGTTGCTTCAGGGATTTTTTGGGAGAGGTCAGCAGGGTGGAGGTGAAACGTTTTTTACCTATTTCCGCCGCCTTGGCGGCGCTGACCTCGAAACGCCGATCGAAACAGACAGCGCAGCGCTTTCCCTTTTCCGGCTCGTTCTCCAGCCCGCGTACCGCGCCCATCCACGCCTCGTAGTCATAAGGACCCTCGATCAGTTCGATCCCCAATTGCCGACAGCTGCGTTCTACCTCCAGCAGCCGTAGTCGGTATTCACTATAGGGGTGGATGTTGGGATCATAGAAGAAGCCGACAAGCCGCTCGTCAGGATAATCCCGGCGGAGCTTCTGAAGGAAATAGTGGCTATCGACGGCGCAGCAGATATGGACAAGCATTGCGACCTCTTTGGGATGGAGATAGTTTTGGAAGGGGATAGTATACAGAAAATTGCATGATCAATGGAGGAGTCGAATTGTTTCTCTCTGTTACCGCTGCCGCATAGATTTCGCATACCTTCCGTTGGGGGTAGAGACGGTTGTTCCGAAGAAATATCACCCGTCAGAAGTGCCGAGGGGTGTGCGGATCTCATAGTCGGCGAGGTAGGCTTTGAGGCCGGTGGAGATGTAGTTGACATCCTTGGTCACGGAGTAGTGGGGAGCGGTTTTGCCGTCCTGGCTCAGAAAGGTGAAGGTATGGATGGCAAAACGGGTAATGAGGGTGGGAGAGCCGCCTTGACAGAAGGCTTCAAGAATCTCTTCGAAGCTTTCCGGCGGGAGACAGACCTGTATAGTGGGCGGTGACTGCTCCGAAATTTTCGGTTTCCGGAGTGCGTCCGGCTCTGGATCGGCTTCGGACCGGGCACGGTCGCAATGCAGCCTGTTCGAACCAGGATGGGCTCCGTTTCCGGAGTTCCTGTCGTTGAGTCGGATCAGCCCCTTGGTTGTTTCGAAATCGATGGGATAGGAGACGCTCTCGTCTTCAATGATCCGAAAACAGACGCGGGAGAACGGGACTGTTCAGACTTTTGTGTCAGCACCCGATAGTTGAAAAGAATCATATCACAGATCCAAAGCATCGTCCAACCTGCCTTCGAAGAAGATGGCAAGCTGTGAGAGTGTCAGGCTCCAATTCTGTATCGGCATCGTCCATTTCTTCTGGGCGTTCTGAATGCCCAGATAAAGAAGCTTGAGCAGACTGTTTTCGTTGGGGAAAGCCCCCTTGGTTTTGGTGAGCTTTCGAAACTGCCGATGGACCGATTCAATGATGTTGGTCGTATAGATGATCCGGCGGATATCCTCAGGATACTTGAAGTAGTTGGAGAGGTTCTCCCACTTGTTCCGCCAGGATTGAATGACAATGGGATACTTCGCTCCCCACTTCTCTTCCAATCGATCCAACTCCGTTTCGGCCGCATCTTTTGAGACGGCCTGATAGACCGACTTGAGATCCTTGCTAAACTCTTTTTTGTTTTTGGAAGCGACGTATTTGAGAGAATTGCGGATCTGGTGAACGACACACAGCTGCACCTCCGTTTTGGGAAAGATGGCGTTGATGGCCTCGGGAAAGCCGCTCAGCCCATCGACGGAGGCAATGAGGATATCTTTTACGCCCCGGTTGTTCAGATCGGTCAGTACCTGCAGCCAGAAGTTGGCTCCTTCACTCTCACTGAGATAGAGCCCCAGGACCTCTTTTTTCCCGTCCAACCGGACTCCGAGGATCGTGTAGACGGCTTTGGAAACGTAACGACCGTCCTCTTTGACCTTGTAGTGGATCGCATCGAGCCAGATGAAGGGATAGATGGCCTCCAGGGGCCGTTGCTGCCACGATTTGAGCAAAGGGATGATCTTATCGGTTACGGCACTAATGGCGGCGGTGGAGAAACTCACCCCATAGATCTCCTCCAGGTGCCCTCTGATCTGGGTATAACTGTTTCCCAGGGCATAGAGCGATAGAATCTTCTGCTCGATCTGATCACTCATGTGGGTCTGGTGTTTCCTGACGATCTGGGGTTCGAAGGTTCCGTTACGATCTCGGGGAACTTCCAGGTCGAACTCCCCCACGGAGCTTTTCATTCGCTTGGAGCTTTTACCGTTCTTGCGGTTTCGGATCTCCTGGGATAGATGGGATTCCAGCTCGGCCTCCAGGGCCGCTTCGGTGAGCTGTTTGATCAAAGGAGCCAGGACTCCGTCTTTGCCGTCGATCTTGGCCCCGGCCTTGATCTGCTCCAGGGCCTTGTTCAAATCGAACTTGTCGTTCATGGTCAATCCTTTAGAATTTTAGATTCTATCGGACTGACACAAAATTTCTAACGGTCCCGGGAGAACTGATTGTCATTGATCGTACAGAGCGGTGGATGGATCTCCCCGCAACCCTCGATAGCTCGGACAGGAGTGGATGCAGAGCTTTTCTCTCGTTTTCCGGATTCCAGATGACGCATGGAGACCAATTCGATTTTCTTCGATTCGAGCTCTATAACGGTTTTGGTCAAAGCGAAGTTTTTCTTCTTCATCAAAGTATACATCCTTACTCCTCTTATTATCAGCTGTAGTGAGCAATCTTTTTTTGAATGGAAAATTAAAAAGTCATTTTAATGATTATAACACTATACGGGGAGGAAAGGAAATGATTTATCCATTAAGAAATAATTGTAATCCAATGTTTACAATTGTCGTTGAATGTAAAAAAATAGGAGAAGGGAGGCCGGTCTATCCCATCTTCAGGCCGGCAAAAAATCCGGCCACGGCCGAAGCGCCTCCGGCGATATTGAGGCGCGAGAGGCGGGCTTTGAGAAAAGAAGCAAACTCTTTGAAAAGTTCTGTGCCCTGGGAGACGGTGTGGGAGAGGCCATCTTCATTGATGGTCACCACATGCTGACTCTCCAGCAGAAAGATGATCACGATTGCAATTCCCATCAAGAGCAGCAGGACCTTGAAACTCTTTTTGAGGAAATAGCCGACGGCGAGACCGATGAGGAAGCCGCTCCCCATCTCCAGCCAGGGAAGGGCGGGGAGTTTGTCACGGAGTGCGAGGCTCAGATTTTCGTCCATGGCTTCTCTCTTCTACTTTTTTGCCAGCCATTTGACCATATCGACTCCCAGGCGCGAGACGGCCCGGTTGGCCGCTTCGACAAAGCCGGCTGCATCGGTGCTGCGGCAGGGAATTTGGTAGCTGAAGATTTTTGAGGCGATCAGATGCCGGTCGCTGCTGCGCAGCAGACGCAGCCCGATGGAGATATCCGCATAGGAGCCCTGCGGGGTGATTCGATGTTCGAAGCGATAGACGGTACTCTCAATCTCGTAGGCGGCATCGGCCTCGGAGGCATAATCCAGAACGGTCCGGGCCAGGCCGCTGCGCTGCAGGGTTTCGATAAGGTTGGCCATGAGGATACGGTTGAGAGATTTGCTCCACTGGCTGTAGCTGTAGTAGGACTGGGTCAGATTACTTCGGCTGAAATAGATCCGGGTTCCCATGGTATCTTCGATTCCCTTGGGATAGTCGACCCGTAGGGAGGAGAAACGGGGATGGAGATGAGGGAGAGATCCCTGGGGCGAGAGGGTATACATCTGCAGGGATCGACCACTGCAGGCTGCCAGGAGGAGTGTGAGCACCGTTACCACGGCGAGAGAGAGAAGTCGTATCATTCACCTGGTCCTTTGGGGGGATGGCCGGAACCGAAGATAATAGAGGAGGGGTGCCGGCTGAGAGCTTTGAGGTCTTCGGAGAGTTCCTGATAGCTGTAACTCAGCTCCCGGATATCGATCTGGATGGGGCGGATCATCTTGCGCAGGTCATAGTCACCCCGTTTCAGGCGCCGGTCGATACCCCGGGCAAGCCTGGAACTGTCTCTTATACACATCTGACGCTG
>NZ_WFQN01000033.1 GCF_015487065.1 Nitratifractor sp. | reverse complement strand
GTCGGGCAGAGCAACAAAGATCTGGCCAAGGCCCTGGAAGAGTATATCGGTACGCTGGGGTACAACATCCTCAACCGCGCCGTCAGTGATGAGCGGATCCACTATTACGTTCAGACCAACGAGGGGCTCGAAGAGCTGATCATCGACGACAACCTCTTCACCAATCCCCACTACAACGAAGCCCTCTATATCGCCGGCAAGATCCAGGAGCGTCTGACCGACGAGTTCCGGGATCAGGATCTCCTGGAACTGCTGGACCGGATTCTAGCGGCGGCCCGCAAAGGGGCCTACATCCAGCGCTACAAGGGTCTGGGAGAGATGAACCCCGAACAGCTCTGGGAGACCACCATGGATCCCGAAAACCGCCGGCTGCTCCAGATCACCATCGAGGATGTGGAAGAGGCCGATCGTACCTTTACCCTCTTCATGGGGGATGAGGTGGAGCCGCGCCGGAACTACATCGAAACCCATGCCAAAGATGTCAAACACCTGGATGTCTGATGCTTCAATCCGTCCGTGAGGAACGCTCCCGACACTTCAAGCTGGCGTTGAGGATCGGGATACCGGTTGTCATTTTTATTTTCCTTCTTGTGTACGCACTCTTTTTCCGTGAAGAAAAACTCAGGCTTACCACTGAGACCGTCGTTGTTTTGGCCGGTATGGTGTTTGCCATTGTCTATTTTATCTTTTTCGCTTTGGAGCTGAGCCGACAAGAGACCCTCCTTGACCGGATAACCGGCAGCTATCATTACGATTCCTTCCATGATCGGGTTTTGCGTCACCGTCCCCGGACCTTGGCGGTCCTGAAGATCAGCAACCTCTCCGTGATCAACGAGACCTATGGTGTCAACAAAGCCGACCGCATCCTCAAAGAGCTTGTCCGGATTCTCAACGATGAAGTGTTGCAGCGTTTCGGTCATCGCGCCTGGATCGGACGAAAGAACGGGGCAGAGTTTCTCTTGGCAGTAGAAGAGGAGCCAGAAAAGGTTCAGGAGGAGCTCTCCCGATTTTTCCGGGCCCATCCTCATCTGGAGGGGGTGGAGATTCATGGTTCCTATGCTGTGATTCGCAACAATATCGAGGATCCCGACAAGGCGATCGAACAGCTACGGGATCTGCTGGCCCAGCGGGAAGGAGGCGCGGTAACGGTACCGGAGGAGAAAGTCTCCGATGCCCGTCAACTCTCGGAAGAGGAACAGGCGGTGATTGATGCGCTGGAGCGCCGGGATCTTTTTGTCCAGTTCCGCCCGCTTCTCAATCTTGAAACGCAGAGATGTGATATTTATGAGATTGCGGTGAAGATGAAAGCCTTGGACGGCTCGAGCATCGCACCGAAGGCCTTTTTGCCCATTATCAATCGACATAATCTCGGAGAGATCTATGATCTGCTGATCCTGGATCGGGTACTGGAAAATGCCAAATTGGTGGATGAAGAGATCTCCCTCTGCTTCAATCTCTCTCCCTTTTCTCTCCGGAAAGATCAGTTCCTTGAAGCGTTTTTTGATAAGTTGAAAGTTTCGGGAGTTACTCCTCATCGCCTGATTGTAGAACTCTATGAGCGCAGACGTCACCACCAACTGGAGGAGTATCTCAAGCGATTGAAGATGCTCAAGCACAGTGGCGTCCGTCTCTGCCTGGACAATTTCGGCTCCAGCAATGCTTCGATGGAGTATCTGAGATATTTCCCCTTCGATATGATCGAGTTTGACCGGGAATACACTTTTGATCTGGAAAGCGGCAAAAACGCTTCCATCTTTCGCTCTTTTATCGCCATGGCCAAGGAGATGAAGATTTTGACGGCCGCCAAGTGGGTGGACAATCGCCAAAAGGTTGCATTGCTTCGGGAATTTGGTGTGGATTATATCCAAGGCTATGCCGCCGGTAAAGTTCTGAAAGAGGAAGAGTTCATCGCTCTTCACAATCCCTACCAACCCGAAGGAGATTCAGTATGAAATACGGAGAAAAAGAGATCCGGGAGTTCGATATCGAAGCGGAAGAGAATTTCTGGCCCAATGAGCATGACAAAGAGTATACTGTCGACATCGAACTGCCGGAGTTCATGTGCCGCTGCCCCCGCTCCGGCTATCCCGATTTTGCCACGATACATCTAAGTTATGTACCGGAAAAAAAGGTGATTGAGCTCAAAGCGCTGAAGCTCTATATCAACAGTTTTATGGATCGCTATATCTCCCATGAAAACGCCGCCAATGAGATCTTCGATACCCTCTATCGCAAACTCCGCCCCCGGCGGATGAAACTGGTGGCCGATTTCAACCCCAGAGGCAATGTCCATACTGTCATCACTATTGATAGTGAGGTGATGTAGCGATAGATTTTTTGGGACGGATTCTTCTCGAAAAGAAAAATGTTATGCAAAAGATTGCATTCTATGGCATAATATAGCTCACTCAGCATAATAAGAGGAGGATTCATGAGCAAAAAAGATGAGAAGATCGCCCTTTACCAAAAAACGGCAGCCGATCTGAAACTGGGGCTGGATAGCGAACTGATCGCGAAGGTGACCAATGGACTCGGTCCCTCGATCTACAACAAAGATGCGGAGACGGTCTCCTGCTCCGACGCTTCCGAATTGGCAAGAGTCCGGGAAAACTTCCTGAAGAAAAAGCTGGGGCTCACCGAGAGTGACGAGAAACTCGATGCGGCAATCAAAGAGGTCTGCGAAAAGATGGGGAGCTCCAACCGCAACAAGTACCGGGCACTTTTCTATGCGCTCCTGGCCAAGAAGTATGGCAAAGAGTCCGTTTACGCCTGAGCACTTTTCGGGAGAAGGGGAGCAGCACTCTCCAGCGCCCTTAGATAAGCGGCCAGCTCGGCGGCAGTCTTCACCCCCCGGGCGATGGCGTCGGCGAGAAGGCTTCTGTCTTTACGTATAATCATTTTCAACTCCTTCTTTTTAAATCTTCCTAATTTTATCCTCCATAGAATCAATGAAGATAAAAATATTTCATATTGTCATAAAATAAGAATATTTATGATACAGTGTCAATAAAAAAGGAGAACAAATGGTGGACTTCAATGAAGTGATCGAAAAGCTCAAGGATATTATCTCCAGTAAAAAAATCGGAGGCAAAGTTTTCGACAAGGACGTGGCGGCGGAGCTGGGGATCGCCCAGGCAACTTTTGCGACGATGAAGAAACGCGGGTCGATTCCCTATCGCGAGATCATGGAGTTTTGTGCTCGCAGAAAGATCAGCATCAACTGGCTCTTTTTCGATCAGCCGGCGGAGATGCTGGTGGAGGAGACCGGTAAATTTTTCCGAGTTCGCTATTTCGCCGATATCCGTGCCAGTGCGGGAGGGGGAGCGGAGGTCTTCGACGAAGGGTATGAGTATCTCGAAGTGGACCGGACCATCATGGAAAATCTCGTGGGTCCCTTGCCCTCGGGAGAGATCGAGGCGATCCATGTGGAGGGAGAATCGATGGAGCCGACCCTGCCGGACGGCTCGATTGTCTTTATCGATCGACGGCAGACCGACCCGGCCAAAGACGGGATTTTTGTCGCGGCCACCGGGAACGGCCTCTTTGTCAAACGGATCCGCCGCCGGGCCGACGGCATGGTGGAGCTGATCTCCGACAATCCGCTCTATACTCCCGAAGTTCTCCCCCCCGAGCAGGTGGAGATCGTCGGCCGGGTTGTGGGCAATATTGAACGGCTTTAGAAAGGTCAGGATTGAGATCCGGGATACAAGAAGGATTGGACAGCGCTTTGAAAGCATTTTGTTGCTGTTTGGAAAAGGGGGAGTACTTTGAAGCTCATGAGGTGCTCGAGGAGGCGTGGCATCCTCTGCGCCGTCGTCAGGATCCTCTCGCCGGACCGGTCAAAGGGCTGATCAATGCCGCCATCGCTTTCGAACATCTCCGGCGCGATCGCCCCAAATCCCGCCGGGTCGCCGGGATCGCCATGGCCGGTTATGAACGCCGTATCCGGCAGGAGCCGTGCCTGCGGGAAGCCCGGGAACTTGTAGAGAGTTTACGTTTGAAGTGGCAGATCTGATCGGAGGAATCTTCTCTTTTATCGGAAACCGAATCCTCTCCTTTTCAAAGCATTGCGCAATGTGTCGCTGCATTCTCCCTGAAGTTCAAGCTCGTCGCCGCGAAGCGTTCCCCCAGTTCCGAGCGCTTTTTTCAAAGCAGCCAGAAGAGCTTTCCTCTCTTTCGGGCTCAAAGCAAAGGGTCCGCAGAGGGTGACAACTTTGCCGCGGCGTTTTTCCCGATAAATTCGGAGATTATGACTCTCCGGAGGGAGAACCGTGTCAGCGGCCTCAGCGGTTTTTCCTTTTTTGTTGTCGCTTTTCCATCCCGATTCAAACTTCGCTCCCATTTCAAACATCTTGTTTCCTTTATGACAGGGGTTTTATTGAGTATTTTTTCAGTGCCGCGGAGTGTCGAAAAGAATTCCCAGGATCACCATCAGGAAGAGCAGAAAAATCATGATCCGATAGAGCTGCTCTTCATCAGGAAGTCTCACGGCACTACTCGTCGATACGGTAGATCACTTCCCGGCGGAGTTTCCCCTCCCGGATCTCCTCCAGAGCCAGACCGGGGATCGGCAGGGCGAGGAAGGCTTCGAGACTCTCTATCCCGTTCAGGGCCAAGTGGCGCAGAACCAATCCCCGGTAGGCCTTGGCCCAGTGGCTGACTACTTTGCCGTTTTTGAGAAACTTAAGCGTGGTATAGGGGAGGGAGGGTTTGTAGAATTTATCATAGAAACCGGCTCTGAGATCCAGGATCTCTTTTCCTTCCAGGTAGTGATCGAGCAGTACCGAAGCCGCCTTGCGGTATTCGACCTCGGGGCGAATTTCACCGAGTGCCGCTCCCTGAGTGAGGCGATAGTCGGGCAGCGGATCGCCGGCAAGTACCGGGCCGAAGAGATTGGAGAAGATCACGGTATGTTCCCGGACATAGCGTCGGGCCGATTCAGGGAGCGACGGATAGTCCAGATGATCGAAGGCAACACCGCTATAGCGTTCCACAGCGGGAAGAACCGGCGAATGTAACGGATCCAGGGAAGCGTAACGGGTGATCTCGTCGACTTTTTTGAGGCCGAAGAGTTTCTGCAGGGTCTCGGGATTATCGGATCGGATCAATGAACGGTACGCTTCCATCAGACGAAGACGAAGCGGACAGAGGGAGTCAAAAAGGAGTCGGCAGGGATCGAAGCTCCCCTCTCCGCCGGAACGCTTGCCCTCACTGGGAGCCAGAAGTATGTTTAACATGGTCAACCTCTCATGAAATCAGAGTGTGATTATATCTCAAGGGGGAGGGTTGGAAAAAAAGAAAATTTTGTTGATTTTAATAAATGTTTAAGGAAGTCTCCATTATACTTCGGGTCCATTTTGCGATGGAACGGCGCTGGTGTAGCTCAGTTGGCTAGAGCAGCTGATTTGTAATCAGCAGGTCGCGGGTTCGAGTCCCATCACCAGCTCCATTGCAAAGCGAATGTGTCAGTGTTTGACCGGTATATTTTTGGTGAGATACTCAAGTGGCCAACGAGGGCAGACTGTAAATCTGCTGGCTTTCGCCTTCGGAGGTTCGAATCCTCCTCTCACCACCATCGACGCGGGAGTAGCTCAGTTGGCTAGAGCGTCAGCCTTCCAAGCTGAGGGTCGCGGGTTCGAGTCCCGTCTCCCGCTCCAAGATACTGGGAGCTGAATAACTGTTCTACATCGGGTTCGATTGTATCTTCACAGTTAAAGCTTGCACACTGTCATAATTCAAACATACTTTATCAACGCCCAGATAGCTCAGGGGCAGAGCACTTCCTTGGTAAGGAAGAGGTCGGCGGTTCAAATCCGCTTCTGGGCTCCAGATCATCACCACATCGGCTGAATATGGACAGGAGTACAACCTTAGGGTTGGAGTCTTGTCCATAGCGTTGGGCATGGGGTCTAAGCAGATTCTGATATAATATCAGCCGCAAATCACAAAGCTAGGAGAATACTATGGCTAAAGAAAAATTCGAGCGTACCAAACCGCACGTCAACATTGGTACCATCGGTCACGTTGACCACGGTAAAACTACCCTCACTGCCGCCATTACCGCTGTACTGGCCACCAAAAACGATACCGCTCTGATGGATTACGATCAGATCGACAACGCTCCCGAAGAGCGCGAGCGCGGAATCACCATCGCGACTTCTCACGTCGAGTACGAGACCGACAAGCGCCACTATGCGCACGTCGACTGCCCCGGCCACGCCGACTATGTCAAAAACATGATTACCGGTGCGGCCCAGATGGACGGTGCGATCCTCGTTATCGCCGCGACTGACGGTCCGATGGCTCAGACCCGTGAGCACATCCTTCTCTCCCGCCAGGTCGGTGTCCCCTACATCGTCGTCTTCCTCAACAAAGAGGATCAACTGGACGAAGAGGACAAAGAAGAGATGCTCGAACTGGTCGAGATGGAAGTTCGCGAACTCCTCAACGAGTACGAGTTCCCCGGTGATGACACTCCCATCGTAGCCGGTTCCGCTTTCCAGGCTCTCGAAGAGGCCAAAAAAGGTCAGATCGGTGAGTGGTCTGAAAAGATCCTCAAGCTGATGGAAGAGGTCGATACCTACATTCCCGATCCCGAGCGTGAGACTGACAAACCTTTCCTGATGCCGATCGAAGATATCTTCTCAATCCAGGGACGGGGAACTGTTGTTACCGGTAAGATCGAGCGTGGTAAAGTCTGCGTGGGTGACGAGATTGAAATCGTCGGTCTGAAGGATACTCAGAAGACTACCGTCACCGGTGTTGAGATGTTCCGGAAAGAGATGGACTGCGGTGAAGCCGGTGACAACTGCGGTGTCCTGCTTCGCGGTATTGCCAAAGAGGATGTGCAGCGCGGTATGGTTCTCTGCCAGCCCGGTTCTATCACTCCTCACACCAAGTTCGAGGCTGAGGTCTATGTTCTGACCAAAGAGGAAGGGGGTCGCCATACGCCTTTCTTCAACAACTATCGCCCTCAGTTCTACGTCCGGACTACCGACGTAACCGGTTCCGTTATCCTCCCCGAGGGTACCGAGATGGTTATGCCCGGCGACAACGTCAAACTGAATGTTGAGCTGATCGCCCCGATCGCTCTCGAGGAAGGGACCCGCTTCGCCATCCGTGAGGGTGGACGGACCGTCGGTGCCGGTGTTGTTACCAAAGTTATCGAGTAATCACACCCAATAGCCGGTTCGCCGGTATAAACTGGAGCAACGATGAGAGAAACAATTCATCTCGGCTGTGAGAAGTGCACCCGTCGCAACTATCACACCACAAAAAACAAAAAAAACACCACGGAGAAACTTGCCCTTCGCAAGTACTGCAAGTGGTGCAAGACCCACACGGTCCACAAGGAGATGAAGCTCTAAGAGCTTCACTTCTTTTTTCGCTAGGCCAATAGCTCAGTTGGTAGAGCACTGGTCTCCAAAACCAGGTGTCGGGGGTTCGAGTCCCTCTTGGCCTGCCATCAAGAAGGTAGATATG
>NZ_WFQN01000032.1 GCF_015487065.1 Nitratifractor sp. | reverse complement strand
TGCCGATGGCTTTTTCCAGCTTTTTGATTGCCTCATCCTTTTTATTCTGACTGAGTGCGACGAGCACCTCCTGGGTCAGCGCAACGGCATCGACCGCCTCTTTGACCACTTTGACTTCGGCCTTTTGGGCATTGGCAGTGGCCTTGGCGTCTGTGACGGCTTTGGCGCTGACGCTTTTGCTGCTTGCCGTTTGCTTGAGCTCCTGCTTGGGCGCTTTGGCCTCTGCGGCATAGAGTCCGTTACCCAACAGCAGGGCTGCCGTAAGTGACGAGAGAAGAACCTTTTTCATTTGAACCTCCTTGGGGTTGTAATTTTGATGTTCCACTCTGAAAGTTTAGTTGATATAACTAAACAATAATGCTACACAGGTAGCAATATGAAAAGAAAATGTTTTTCAAAGATCTGTTTATCATTTGGCCGATTTAGGAGAGTATAATAAGTCCAGATCACAAAAGATGGAGTGTGCAATGGTGGAATTTTTCAAAAAGATGACCGAATGGATGCTGGAGAAAGAGGCAGACCTGGCTCAGAAGTGCGCCGTGGACCCGGAAGCGCTGGAGAAACAGATTGCCAAAGTGCAGGAGAAGAAGGAGCAGCTGGAGCGGGAGTGCGAGGAGAATCAGAAAGAGCTGGAGCATATCCTGACCCGGCTCAAATGGATCCAGGCCGAATCGCTCAAATGCCGGAATTCTCAGGGAGGGAAAGGAGAGGAGGGATGACACATTCGTACGGTATTTTCCTCCGAAGTCTGAGAGATCTGGTCCGCTGGCCCGTCCTGCGGGAGGTGCTGATCACCGGTCTGCCGATGCTGCTGATCTGGGCGGGGATCGGCTGGGTGGTCTGGAACCCGCTGCTGCACCTGACCACCTGGATTATCAGCTGGGTCCCTTTCAGTGTGGTCAAGGCCAATGGGGCATTGCTGATCCTCTTTCTGGTCTGGGCCCTGGCGGTTCTGGTCTCCTACGCTTTCGTCACGGCGATTCTGGCGCCGATCTTTTTCCGAAAGATGAAACGGGGGTATTACTACTACTCTTTTACCACTTTGCTGCTTTTCGCCGCCGGCTGGGCCTGGTACATTATGGCCAACTGGGGGACTTTCAAAAGTGCAATCGCCGACAAACTGCTGGTCTGGCTCCCTTTTCAGACCGTGGCGGAAGGGAGTGCCGTCCTACTGAATTTTTATATCCTCTACGGGTTTTACATCCTCAGTCTCTTTCTGATCCTCTCCTTTTATCGGAGTGATTTTCTCGAAACGGTTCGGGAGATCGACTACCCTGATGTTTCGATCAACGAAACGAAGATCAAGACGGCGCACGGATTTATCGCTTTGCGGGATGCCGGGCTCTTCGTCCTGCTGACGGTTGTCCTCTTCCCGCTCCTGCTGGTGCCCATTGTCAACGTCCTGATTCAGCTCTTTCTCTGGGCCTGGCTCTACCGGGATGCCAATTTCCGCGGCACCTGCCGGCTCTACTGTACGCCCGAAGAGTTCAAGCGACTCAAACAACACCGGTTTATCATCTGGAGCATCGCCTTTTTTGCCTCCTTGCTCAACTTCATTCCCATTATCAATATGTTTACGCCCTTTTTCGCCCAGCTGGTTGCCTTCCATTGGATCATGGTGGAAAAAGGAATCCGGGGGGCGACGGAAGCAAGCATAGAAAAGGAGAACTACGATGGAGAAGAGTGAGAAAGAGAGAGTGATCGTTTCGGGGCTTGAGATTCCCTTCTGGGATCTGGTCTGGTTCATGGTCAAACTGGCCCTGGCTTCGATCCCGGCGATGCTGATTATCTATATTTTCATTATGCTTTTGGGCCTGCTCTTCGGAGGGGTCGCCAACCTGATGGCACCGTTCTCCGGTGTCTGAATTGCAAAGGAGATATTCGATGCAAAAGAGAATCCTGGGAGTCTGCAGCCGTCTGGAGGCGGCGGAGGAACTGATCGATAAGTGCCGGGAACTCTCCGGGCGCCTGGAGGCAGGGGTGACGCTGCTCTACGTCAAAGAGGAGGGACTTTTCGAACTCCCGATCTATGAGGGCAGAGAGGCCACGATGGAAGTGGTCCGGGAGCACCTGGAATCCTTGCTGCGAAACCGGGGGATCGAAGGGTGGGCTCTGTTGGTTCGGGAGAACGACTTGCCGGATCAGGCGGCGCTGGAGGCCCAACGGGAGTCGTCACTTCTGATGGTCGCCGATCGGAATGATGAACTACCGGAGCTTATGGCCAAAGTCCGCCGCACTCTTTACGTTCTGTTGCCGGGACAGACACATTGCCCCTCTCGGGGATTGTTGGTCACAGAGACGGCCGGCGCAGGTCGCCACTGTCTGAACCTGGCCCGTCAAGCGGTCCCTGATATACAGTGGAAAGCCTATATGGATTATCAGTTTTTCCCGACGATGGCCGACGCCGAAATCGATCCGGTGGTGGGCGCTATGACTCCCGAGATTCTGGCCGAGGAGGAGTCGGAGATTATGCAGAGCCGTCGAGAGAGTTTTGAATCCTTCTGTCGGGAAGAGGGAATCGAAGGGGTTTTTGAAGTGGGAGAGCACGGCGTGGAAGAGGATGTGCTGGAACGTTTGCAGCGGGAGGGAGATGATCTACTGATGATCGCCGCGGAAGATCCGGAGAGTGTTTTGGGGGAGGGAGCCAAAGCGTTGATTCTCAGTGCTCCGGTGGATATCCTGGTCTGTTTCAATGTCCAGGGCCTCTAGGGCTCACGCTTCTGTAAAATCGGGATTAAATGGGGATTGGATATAATGACATTATTTTGATTCAGACGGCCTCTGAAAAGGATTAGACCATTATGTTTGAAACCGTTATCGGCCTGGAAGTACATGTCCAGCTCAATACCCGATCCAAGATTTTCTGTTCCTGCCCCACCAGTTTCGCGGAGCATCAGAACAAAAATACCTGCCCTGTCTGTCTGGGGCTCCCCGGTGCCCTCCCGGTGCTCAACAAAGAGGCGGTCCAAAAGGCGATGAGCTTCGGCTATGCCGTCAACGCCACCGTCAACCGCCGCTCCATCTTCAACCGTAAAAGCTACTTCTACCCCGACAGCCCCAAGGCCTATCAGATCTCCCAGTTTGACGTGCCCATCGTCCAGGACGGCGAACTCTTTATCGACACGGCAAAAGGAGAACGCAAACGTATCGGCATCACCCGGGCCCACCTGGAGGCCGATGCCGGCAAGAGCATCCACGAGGGGAACATCTCCAAAGTCGATCTCAACCGGGCCGATACCCCGCTGCTGGAGATCGTCAGCGAACCGGACATGCGCTCCAGCGAAGAGGCGGTGCTCTACCTGCGCAAACTCCACGCCATCGTCCGCTATCTGGATATCAGCGACGCCAACATGCAGGAGGGATCTTTCCGCTGTGACGTCAATGTCTCCATCCGCCCCAAAGGGAGCGAAGAGTTCGGTACCCGGGTCGAGATCAAGAACATCAACTCCTTCCGTTTCGTCAAACAGGCGATCGAGTATGAGGTGGAACGTCAGATCGAAGCCTGGGAAGACGGCGTCTACGACCGGGAAGTCTGGCAGGAGACCCGTCTCTATGACACCGCGACCGGCGAAACCCGCTCCATGCGGGGCAAGGAGGACAGCGCCGACTACCGCTATTTCCCCGACCCCGATTTGCGTCCGGTGATCGTCACCGACGCGATGATCGACGCGGCCAAGAAGATCCCGGAACTGCCTGACGAAAAGGTGCAACGCTATACCGAAGTGCTGGGAATCAAACGGGAAGATGTCCTGGTGATCACCGCCCAGAAGGAGATGGCCGCCTATTACGAAGCGATGATCGAGGCGGGAGCTCCCGCCCGCGCCGCGGTGACCTGGCTCACCTCCGAACTCCTGGGCCGGCTCAACAAAGCGGGGCTCGAGATCCAGGAGTCTCCGGTGAATGCGGTGACCCTGGGGCAGGTGATCGCCCGGATCGAAGACGGTACCATCTCCGGCAAAGGGGCCAAAGAGCTCCTCGATTATCTGATGGAAAACGAGGAGCGGGATGTGGACGCTCTCATCGAAAAGCTGGGGCTCAAACAGCTCAGTGACGACGGAGCGCTGCTGACGATTATTGATGAGATTCTGGCCGCCAATGCCGACAAAGTCGAGGAGTACAAAGCGGGCAAAGAGAAGCTCCTGGGCTTCTTCGTGGGACAGGTGATGAAAGCCTCCCGCGGTACCGCCAATCCCGGCAAGGTCAATCAGCTCCTCAAAGAGCGTCTCGGTACATGATCCGCGCGCTCCGGGAACGACTCGAATCGAAGATTCTTCACTGGGCGCTTCGGCTCAACCGTTCGTCACGCTACCGCCGTCTGCGGGAGAGGGTGACCGATCTTCTGGAGAACAACCAGAATCCCTATAAACGGCTCTTCGACCTTTTCATCATCTTTCTGATCCTCAGTTCGGTCTTCATTCTGATTTTCGAGGTCAAGCATCCGGTTCCGGTCTGGCTGGACTATTACGATATCTACTTTGTCTCTTTTGTTTTTCTTGTAGAGTATCTTCTGCGGCTCTGGATCTCCAGCGATCTGACAGGAGATCTGGTCCGGGAGTATGAGGAATCCTCGGCGGTAGGACGTGAGTTTAGAGTCTGGCCGGCCCTGGCGCGCGGCTTGCGGAAAAAGCTCGCCTATATGGTGACTCCCGCCGCCATCATCGATCTGCTGGCGATTCTCCCTGCTTACCGCCCTTTGCGGGTTTTGCGGATCTTCGTGCTCTTCCGTTTCCTCAAACTCCTGCGCTATACCCGGAGTATCAATCAATTCGTCGAAGTGCTGGGGACCAAACGTTTCGAACTGCTGACTCTGCTGGGACTGCTCTTTTTCGTTACGCTCACCGGAGCGATTGCGATCTATGTCCTGGAGGATATGAACAATCCGGCGATCCACAATATCTTCGATGCGATCTATTGGTCACTGGTAACTATCACGACCGTCGGGTACGGGGATATCGCTCCGGTTTCAGAGATGGGGCGGGTGATCGCCATGGTCATCATCCTCTTTGGAGTGGCGATGATCTCCTTTGCCACCTCGGTGATTGTCTCGGCTTTTTCTGAGAAGCTGACCGAACTCAAAGAAGAGCGGATCGTCGAGGAGATCAACCGAAAAGAGGAGTTTCTTATTCTCTGCGGCTACGGGCAGATGACCAAGATGTTTTTCCGGCAGTCCGAAGCGAAGCGCTATGATTACATCATCCTGGACAAGGACCCCCAAAGGGTCCAGGAAGCGCTTCACGACGGATACGATGCCATTGTAGATGATGCCAGCCGACACGAAACCCTGGCCCGTTTCAATATCAAAGGCTCCAGGGTCACCGTCTTGTGTATGACTCATGATGATGTGGAGAATATCTATATCACCCTCAATGCCAAAAGTATCGACCCGCGGATCCGGGTCATCGCCCGGGCCGGTACACCGGAGATCGTCAGCAAATACGAGCGGGCGGGAGCGGACCATGTCCTGCTGCCCAATCAGGCGGCAGGGACCATGATGGTGACGGCGATTCTCAAACCGACGATGTACAAGGCGATTCATGCCATCTTTACCGGGCAAAACGTGGCATTGCTCGATGAGGTTCGGGTCCTGGAACACAGCGAATTGGCGGGGCAAAGCGTGGGATTCATCGATTTTCGTGCCTACAAACTCATTCTCATCGGGATTCAAAAAGCCGAAACGAAGGATTTTCTCTTCAACCCCGAAGATTCGGTGGTCATGGAGGTTGGGGATGTCCTGCTGCTGATGGGGCACAAAGCCAATATCGCCTACTTCCGTGAAAACAGCTGCCTCGATGGAAGGAAGTGTCTGAGATGAGTCGGAACCGCATTATCCTTTTCGGTTATGGAAAGTTCGGACGCAGCATCGCCGATACGCTGGTGGAGTCCGAGGCCGAGGTGATTCTGGTGGAGTCGGAGGAGTCCCGATATCAGGCCTCCCTGAAAGGGGACTTCAAACGTTCTCTTCTTATCGATGTGACCAACGACAGTGCCCTGGAGACCCTGCCGGTTGACCCGAAGGATCAGTTGGTCTGCGTCATGGACGACGATCATCTCAATGTCTTTCTGGTCCTCTCACTCAAAGCGCTCTTTCCGGAGAACCGCATCCTGGCGCTCTCCGATTCGATCCATGCCACCCGCAAGCTCAAGATGGCCGGGGCCAGCCAGGTGATCGATCTCTATGCCGTCAGCGCCAACCGGATTCACAATATTCTCAACAAACCCATTGCCACCCGATTTCTGGAAGGGTTTTTGGACAGCAAACATGAATACAGTTTCCGGGAGATCGAGATCCCGGAGGGCTCCTTTCTGCACGGGCGCTCCCTCGACGAGATCGATTTCCGACGCTATGGGGTGATTTTTGTCGGGATGATCGACGTGGAACTGGGGAACAGTTTCATCTTTGTCACCACGGGACTGGAGCACAAACTCGACAGTGGTGATATCATCGTCTGCATCGGACACGACGAAGACCTGGACCGCTTCGAAGAGGCGATCCGGCATTCCGAGGAGGTAAACGAATGAAGATGGCGATCATCGGAGCGGGAAAATGGGGACAGGCACTTCAGCATGCCTACAGCCGCCGGAATGATGTGGTGATTACGTCGAGACATCGGCACGATCTTCCCAACTTTGTTCCCATAGAGGAGGCGATGCAGCGGGAGTATCTGGTCATGGTGATCCCGGCTCAGTTCGCCCGTCACTGGATGGAGAAACACTTCGTCGACCGGGGGCAGAAGGTCCTGGTGGCCGCCAAAGGGATCGAGATTGCGACGGGGGCCCTGCTCAATGAGGTCTTCGAGGAGTTTCTCCCCGCCGAACGCCTCGCTTTTCTCTCCGGTCCCTCTTTTGCCGCGGAGGTGATGCGATCTTTGCCTACGGCCCTGGTCGTCAGCTCTCTGAATCGTCAGCTAGCGGAGAGCTATGCCGGGGCGCTGCCCGATTTCATCAAGGGGTATGTCGATGACGACATCGCCGGAGCCGAGGTAGGAGGCGCCTACAAAAATGTCATTGCCATCGCCGGAGGGATTTGTGACGGATTGGAGTTGGGCAACAATGCCCGGGCGGCGATGATCTCCCGGGGCCTGGTGGAGATGGCCCGTTTCGGAGCCCATTACGGTGCCCGGGCCGAGACCTTTCTCTCCCTGGGCGGGGCGGGGGATCTTTTCCTCAGCGCCAGCAGTCGGCTCTCCCGCAACTACCGGGTGGGCCTGGGGCTGGCGGCGGGGAAGGACCGGGAGCGGATTCTGGAGGAGTTGGGCGAGGTGGCGGAAGGGGTCCCCACGGCGGAAGCCCTTTACCGTATCGCCCAAAATGAGCGTCTCTACCTCCCCATCGCCGCAGAGGTCTATGCCATGCTCTTCGAGGGTAAAGATCCCCGTCAGAGCGTCGGTGATCTGCTCAAACACTGATCCACCTTCCTTTCACCCCTTTTTCGATAAAATCATAGCCATAACTCTTCCGACGGATATCCCGCCGGGATCATAAGGATCGAAAACGTGACGACGCAAGCTCTCTTGATCGAAATCGGAGTGGAGGAGCTGCCGGCGATTCCTCTGCTCAAAATTCTGGACCGTATCGAAAAATCCTGGAAGGAGATCCTCGCTGAGCGACAGCTCGAAAGCGACTTCGACTTCCTCTACACCCCCCGACGTCTCGTCCTGCAGCATCCGGCGATTCCCCTGCGCCAGGCCGATCGGGTGGAAGAGCTGGTGGGGCCGCCGGTGGAGATCGCTGTTCGTGACGGCAAGCCGACGCCGGCAGGGGAGGGCTTTGCCCGAAAGTGTGGTGTGGCTTTCGAGGAGCTTCAGCGCCTGAAAAAGGGAGAACGGGAAGTGCTCTACTACCGCCGGGAGGTTCCGGGCCGAGAGACTGAGGCGCTGCTTCCCGAGATGATCCGTGAATGGATTGCCTCTATGAACTTCGGCAAGATGATGCGCTGGAGTGACCGGCATGACGAGTTCATCCGCCCCGTCCGATGGCTCCAGGTCCGCCTGGGCGATCGCAGCGTGCCGGCCGAACTCTTCGGTGTTGCCTCCGACAAACAGACCTATCTGCACCGGATGGTGAGCTTCGATCCGGTGGAGGTTCCCGATATCGAGAGTTATGGCAAGATCCTGGAGGAGGGCAGAGTGATCCTGGATCCTGCCCGACGCCGGGAGATGATTCGCGAAGACTTTGCCGCTATCGAAGCCGAGAGCGATCTGCGGATCGAAGAGGACGAAGCGTTGTTGAATGAGGTGGTGGCGATTACCGAATACCCCAAGGCCCTGATGGGAAGCTTTGACGAGAAGTTCCTGGAACTGCCGCCGGAGGTGATCATCACCTCCATGAAGGAGCATCAGCGCTACTTCCCGGTCTTCGATGCGGCGGGGAATCTCTCCAACCGTTTCGTTGTCGTCAGCAACGCCGTCACCGACGACTACAGCCAGGTCATCGCCGGCAACGAGCGGGTTCTGCGGCCCCGGCTGGAGGATGCACTCTTCTTCTACCGCAACGATCTGAAGCGGGGGCTGACGATCGACGGCCTGGAGAAGATCCAGTTCATCGACGGTCTGGGGACCCTGCGGGACAAGGTGGACCGGGAGCGCAATATCGCCCTGCGCCTGGCCGGGATCTACATGGACGAGCTGGAACACGAGACGGGACGCAGCGCACTGGAGATCGAGGGGCTGATGGACCGGGCGGTGACGCTGGCCAAGGCGGATCTGCTGACAGAGATGGTCTACGAATTTACGGAGTTGCAGGGACTGATGGGCTACTACTACGCCAAGGCCCTGGGAGAAGATCCCCTGGTCTGCACCGCCATCAAAGAGCAGTATCGTCCCGAAGGGGAGGGGGCAGAGCTTCCCAGCACCATCTTCTCGTCGATTCTGGCCATGGCGATCAAACTCGATACTCTCCTGGGGCTCTTCAGTGTCGGGCAGATTCCCACGGGTTCGCGGGATCCTTTCGCTCTGCGCCGGGCGGTCAACGGCATTATCCGCATCGTGACCCGTTACGATCTGAGCTTCGATATTCCTGTGATCCTGGAGCTTTTGGCCGATCAGTACGCTCCTTTCGAGCGGGAGCGTCTGGAGGAGTTCATTCTGGAGCGGGTCTACAAATCCCTCCGGACCAACCCCTCCGTCATCACCGCCGTCCTGGCGACTGGCGAGCGGGATATCAACGAACTGGCCAAAAAGGTTGAAGCCCTCACGGAGATCCTGGAGCGCCGGGAATCGCGGGAACTCTTCACCACTTTCAAACGGGTCGCCAATATCTCCGCGGAGGTTGATCTCTCCGGAGATCTGAGTGTCGATCCGGCTCTCTTCCGATCGGAAGAGGAGCAGAAACTCTGGGAGGCGTTTCAGGAGACACAGAGACGGGAGTATGCCGATTACCGCCAGGAGCTCGAGGCGCTCTTCGCCCTGAAGCCCACACTCGATGCCTTCTTCGATGCTGTTTTGGTCAATGCCGAGGAGGAGGATCTGCGGCGGAACCGTCAGCATCTGGTCGCCTCCATCTACCGCGCTTTCCTCTCGATCGCTGACCTCAAAGAGATCTCCGTATGAGTTCCCAGCCTATGCGCGCCGGTTTCGTCGCCGTGGTCGGGCGCCCGAATGCCGGCAAAAGCACCCTGCTGAACCATCTGGTGGGCGAGAAGCTGGCCATGGTCTCCAAAAAGGCCCAGGCGACCCGCAAGCGGATGAACATCATCGTCATGCACGACAATGCCCAGATTATCTTCGTGGACACTCCGGGGCTGCACGAGAAAGAGAAGCTCCTCAACCGGTTCATGCTCGAAGAGGCCCTCAAAGCCATCGGTGATGCCGATCTGATCCTCTTCATCTCTCCGGTAACCGATTCGCTGGAGGAGTATGAGCGTTTTCTCCAACGGATCGAGAAGAAAGGAACTCCCCATATCGTGCTCCTGAGCAAAATCGACCAGGCGAGCAACGAGAAAATCCTGGCCAAGATCGCCGAATACAGCCGCTACCAGGACCGCTTCCTGGCGCTGATCCCCTATTCGGTCAAAAAGAACGTGGGTCGCGAGCAGCTCCTTGACGAGATCGTCAAACATCTACCCGAACACCCCTGGCTCTACGATCCGGAGATCCTCACGACGGAGAATATCCGGGACATCTACCGGGAACTGATCCGGGAAGCGCTCTTCGAAAAGCTCAGCGAGGAGATCCCCTACGAGAGCGACGTGGTGATCGACCGGGTCGAAGAGGGCGAGGAACTCGACCGGGTCTATGCGACGATCATCACCGAAAAAGAGACCCAGAAGCGGATGATTATCGGCAACCGGGGTGAATCGATCCGCCGTCTGGGAGCCCACGCCCGGAAGCTCATGGAGGCCTTTGCCGGCAAGAAAATCTATCTGGATCTGCATGTGGTGGTACGCAAAGGGTGGAGCAAGAACAGAAAGAACCTCGAAGAGATCGGTTATATCTTCTAGCTTCTATTTCATAAGAGTTATTTCGGTAAATTTAAAGAAAACGACATAAATGAAGCGTAAATAAGTTTACTTTAATATTATAACATATACAATTGACACTGAAGGTAACGGAAGGAAGGGGTATGAAGGGAAGCAAAGAAGAAAAGACGTATCAGTCGATTGTGACGATTGATAGCTACAACCATCGTTTCTATCTCTATAAAAACGATACGCTGCATGCCATCGACAAATTACAGTTCAAACGGCACAATTACTACACGACTTTTGTCGCCAACAAAGATCTGATTATCGCACCTCTCGAGATCAGCCGCAACATTCCCGATGAAGATATCGCCGGGGCACTGGAAGACAAGGCCTATGACGAATTGGGTTTGGACCCCGCTACTGAATATCTTTTCCAATATCGGGAGGTCACGGGCGAGGGAGAAGGAAGAAAATTTCAGCTCTTTGTTTTGGACAGGGGACGCTACGATGAACTTTTCGCCGAGGTTCGTGAGGAGATCAAGTATATCGACCTGGTCGTGCCGGCGCCGCTGCTCTATCAGCCGCTGTATGAAAACAGTATCCTGGAAGGGAAGAAGGTTCACTGCTTTCTCTACTTCACCCATTACGATACGACATTGACCTTTTATCGTGACGGGGAGTATCTCTATAGCAAATCGATTCAGTACACACTGAAGCATCTCTATGACCGCTATTGTGAGATTGCCGGCAAGACCGTTGATGAGAAGCAGTTTTTCAGGATTTTCCAGAAAGAGGGGGTCAAAACGACCCATCTGGAATTTCAACAGAACCTGACAAAACTCTTCAACGAGATCTTTATCACCATCAATGACATTGTTATCTATACCAAACGTGCCTACAATGTCGATGTCATTGACCATATGTATATCGGCAGCGAACTAGGGCCTATCAGCGGAGTCGATGAATATGCCCAGAACTATCTGGGACTCTACTCCAGTTCGATGATCTTCGATTTTAAGATCAAGAGTGACGAATGGTACGTTGATCAGTATCATCCCTTGATGGTCCGAAAGAGTGAAAAATATCTGGAAGATCCGGAAGGGATGATCAATTTCTCCCAGAATCCGAGACCACCGGTTTTCCACAAACGGGCTAGCGGCCAGTTTATTCTGAGCCTTGCTGCGGCGATTTTGCTGGCGTCTGCCTATCCGCTTTACTATCTTACCACTTCCTACCTGATTGATTTGAAAAATTATCAATTGAGCAAACAGGAACACCAATTGGCGGCTGAGGTTGCGAAATATCGTTCGATTCTCGGCAAGAAAAAAGCGAAAATCAAAGAGTTGGATGCCCGAATCGCTCAACTTCGTAAAAGTTACAACGCCAAAGAGAAAACATTGATCTCCGTGTATGACAAAAAGGTCAATTACCGGCTCAAATCCAACCAGTTAGCTGCGTTTGCCGATGAGCTGTCACGCTTCGGTCTGCATAGTGATGAAATGACAAGCAACGAAGATCATTACGCTATTTCCATACTCGCGAACAGTGATGAAAATATCACCGGCTTGGTCAAAGATGTGACGGAAAAGTATGCGAAAGAGATCAGCCGGATCGATATCGAGCGAATCGCGGCGGATGAGAACAGCTCGTTCTATCGAGGTATTTTGAAGGTGGATCTGAAATGAGATATATAGAAGACAAACTTGAAAGCCTGGACAACTATTTCGTCAATAAAACCAGTTCGGAGAAGTGGTTGATTATTCTGATTCTGGCGGGGATGATAGGGTACATTCTCTATCTCTATCTGTTTCCTTATGCGGAAGATCGTTACAATTCCAGCAAATTGACACAGAAGCAACTGCAGCAGAAAATTGCCGAAGAGGAAACCTATTTGCATTCGATTACCGTCAACGGTGATCGAAACTATTACATCAAAAAGTTTGATCGTGAAATTGCGCAGAAGCAAAAAACGATCGAAGATTATCAACAGCGGATCGCTCTGCTTGATCGTAATTTCCAAAAACTCTCCGAAGTACTCTTCAATCGTCACAACTGGGCAATCTTTCTGGACTCCATTACCTCGAGAGCCCATGCCAATGACGTCAGTATCCTGGAGTTGCAGAATCATTATGTCAATGACAATAAGAGTTTCGGACATGTGTTGGAAACCGGTATCAAATGCAAGGGCAAATTCCAGAGTATCATAGCCTTTATCAACGACCTGGAGCAGAATAAGTTGGTTACCGACGTCTATCACACCGACATTCGTCTGGATCCGAAACGAAAGACGATTGTGGCAGACCTTAATGTCTCTGTCTGGGGGGTGAACCGATGAAATACCTATGGATAAGTGGTCTGCTGCTCTTCTATCCGCTTCAGGCGGAGCTGAGTGTTCAGAAGATCAATGAGATGGTAAAAAAGATTCAGGGTAAACGGCAGAGTAAAGTCACAGTAGACTTCGGTAAAGTAGTCTCTCCGTTTGGGATTGTCGTCACAAAAACGGATGAGAACAGTACGGCGGCTCCGGTTATCAAAGTAATGGAGCAGCAGGCCAGTTTCGATCTCAGTGCGATCATCAACGATCGTGCACGCATCAATGGTCGCTGGCTCAAAGTGGGCGATACGATTCAGGGATACCGTGTCGAGTCGATCGGCGAAAATCGTGTTTTGCTGAAAAAAGCGGATTGGAGTGTGGAGCTTTTCCTTCCCAATCCGGAAAATACCAAACTATTTCAAATCAAATGAGGGGTAACAGATGATGGCTAAAACTATAAGAAAAATCCTGATGGGTCTTTTAATGACAGGATTCTTTGCCGCAAATGCATCGGCGGAAGGTTGTACGGACAAACTCTTCAGCGTCACTATGAACAGCGAAACGACCATTGGAGATGCGGTGGACAATCTGGCTGAGACCTGTGGGTTGACCGTGATCGTCAAAGACGCAGGGGCTCAACATCGCCTGAACAAAAAGCTCTACTATATGAAACTGAAAAACGCTTCGCTCAAAAGCTTTTTGGATACTCTGCTGACTGACAACGATCTGAGTTACTCTCTGAGAGGTAACAAGCTTGTTATCTCCTACTTTATTACAAAGACATACAAACTGCATTATATTGCAGGGTACCGTCAGGGAGAAAACAAAACGGTCGTGAACCTTTCTTCGTCTACCGATGATAGTGACAGCAAATCCGATAACGGTTCCAATATCAAAATTACCAGCAAGTACAAATTTGATTTCTGGATGAAGATCAAAGATGAGATCAAAAAGATTCTGAGAACCGCAAATGATGCGGGTGCCCACTACACAAGAGTCAAAGATGCCTGGATCGGCCCTGACGGTCAGAAATGGGAATACAACCCCCTCGATCCGATCGTGAACAGACAGGCAGGCTTGATTACGGTGACGGGAACGGCCCGGCAGATTGCACGGGTGGATCGCTATATTTCGGCCCTGATGAAGCAGGCCAAAGCCCAGGTAATGATTGATGTAAGGATCATTGATGTCCGCCTGAACAACAATAGAAGTACAGGAATTGACTGGAACAAAATTTTTGATTCTTCACTTAGTTGGGGAGGCCATTATAACTTTAGCGGAATAGGTCATGACAATGGAGCGATTTCTTTTGGGTTGCAAGGTGATTTGACAGGAATTCTCAAATTTCTGAACAGCCAGGGGGATGTCACCGTGGTCTCCAGTCCGCGGGTCATGACGCTGAATAATCAACCGGCCATTATTCGTGCAGGCCAAAAAATCAACTATGTGATTTACGATACCAAAATTACAGACTCCGGTGCGATTGATAAGACAGCCAAACCTAAAAACATTTTTGTAGGTATTTTGCTGAGTATCACGCCAGAGATTGATGAACGGGGGATGGTTACACTGAAAATCAACCCGACGATCTCCGAACTTGTTGACAAAAATGAAGTCATCAGCCAAACGGAACGTACAGTGGCTCCGGATACCTTTGACAAGCAAATCTCTGCGGTGATCAAGGTCAAAGATGGAAACCACGCGATTCTTGGAGGAATGATCACAAGAACGAAAGGGGTCAAAAGTGACAAAGTTCCTCTCCTCGGCAGCATTCCTCTGCTTGGACATGCCTTTAAAAGAGAAGAAGTTACCGACGTCACCGACGAATTGGTGCTGATCATCACTCCCCATATCATCCGACCGCACAAAAATCTGACTCTCAAAGATCTAGGTTACAGCAAATTGCGATGACGCAGGGATATGTAGAGGCGAAAGAGGCGTTCGTCGATGAGATCAAAGTCGACGAATATATTGAACTCGAAGGGAGTATCCGAGCTTATAAACAGCTAGAGTACAGCCTGGAGAGGTCGCTGAAGATGGTGCTGCTCTTTGGAAAACCGGGGACCGGGAAAACCATTCTGCTTCATCGGCTCTATGCACAGCACAAAAACAAAAAAGACCTCCATTTCATCGAAACCCCTACCGGAAATCGCCGGGAATTCTACGACAAACTTTTCACGATTTTTACCGGGCAGAAGATGCCGCCAAACAGTACGATTAGTTTTGAGACTTTTGTCGCTTACGGCAAAAAGGTAAAAGACGAGCGTAAAATTATCATTCTTTTAGATGAGGCGCAGATGTATCCGACGGAAATGTTGGAGGAGATCCGTATCCTCTCTGATACAGGGAGCATCAAGTTCGTGATCTCTCTTCATAAAACCGATAATGAAGATCTCATGGCCAAAAAGCACTTTCAGTCGCGAATCTGGGAGACGATCGAGCTGAAAAATGCCGAATTGAGCGAGATCAGGACCTATATCCACAAACGTCTTTTGAATCAAGGATTGACCGAAGTTGCCAATCAGCTCAAGGATCGGCACTTCAAACTCATTTATCGATTGACCGGAGGAAATATGAGGGAGTGCAACAAACTTCTTTATACCGCGTTTGAGATTGCGGAATATTATGACAAACATCACCCGGCCAAACTCGACTATCGCCGTTTTCCTTCGAAAATTCTGGAGATGGCCGCCATCAAAACAGGCATGATCCATGTATGATATCGAGGCGCTGGAGCGGCAGTGGCAGCGCTATCGCCGCAAACGGATCCTACGAAGAAGCGCGATAGCTTTTGGAATCTTTCTTCTTCTGGCTTTTCCCATCGCTTATATGACATACAAAGGGACTTATCGCGGTGTCGCCAATCCCGTGAAACTCTCCCAAACTTCACCGAAAGGTACGGAGATGAATCGGAGCCTTCTGTCTGCTTCACATCCCGTGCTACAGAAGTCACTTCGGCCTGCAGCCCCCTCTCTGGCGACACCGACCCCTCCGCCCAAAAAACCTAAAATAGTGATTACGCTCTCTGACCGCAACGCTCCGACGTCGGATGCGGGTAATCTTTCGGGTGAAGAGAAACGGATTCGTCTGGAAGTGACCGATGCAAAAAGCCGTCAGGTGGTCAAAGAGATTGAAACACGTTTCTCGAATACCCAGGATTATGACGATGCGATCTATCTGGCCAAGTACTATTATGGGAAACATCGCTACAAAAAAGCCGAAATCTGGGCGATGCGGGCAAACAGTATCGACAGTTCCCAGGAGGAGAGTTGGCTGCTTTACGGCAAAGCCAAAGCGAAACAGGGGCATCGTGCCGCCGCATTGCGGATTTTGCAGGCCTATTATGATCAAAGCGGTTCGATGCGGGCCAAAATGATCATCGATCGGATTCGAAGAGGCAAACGATTTTGAGTATTTCCTAACAGGATTGGCTATAATCGAGTCGGAGTATCAACGAAAAAGGAGAGCGGTGAAATGGTAGAGCTGACCGAACAGATGGTCAGAGACGGTATCGTGACCAAAGAGGATCTTGCCAAACTGGTCCGTCGCCGTCCCCCCCTGAAGATCACACTGGGAAATATGATCAAAGAGAAGATCGTCGATGTGGAAAAGATCGAGGATTATATCGCCAAAAAAGCCCGGAACGGGTCGATTCCCTTTTCTTGGATCAAAGAGTTGGAGAAAGAGGGGATCAATCTGGAACCGGTGATCCGAAAGGTTGCCGAAGAATTGCATATTCCCTATGTGGATCTTGACGAAAAGGAGATCGATGTTCAGTTGTTCAGTCGGGTGCCTTACAATCAGCTACTGCGCTATCATGCTGTTCCCGTCGAAGAGACCGATCTGAATGTCCTGGTGGTTTTCGAAGATCCCTTGGATATGGGTGCCCAGGATGCCCTACAACGTTTATTCCCCCGCAAACCCATTCAGGTGGCGACATCCCTTCCCAAGAAGATTATGGAAGTACTTCAGCGGATGGAGCTCAGTGAAAGCCTTAAAGAGTATGTCGATGCAATCCGTCGTGATCTCAAAGACGGTGGAATGGAGAAAGAGGGCGAAGAGGAGTCTCCGGCGGTTTTGAAACTGATCGATCTGATCTTCAAAAATGCTGTTTTCAAACGGGCCAGCGATATTCACATTGAAGCGACGGAGAAAAACTGTATTGTTCGAGATCGGATTGACGGAATGTTGACTCAATCCTTTGTCTTTGACAAAGATATTTTCAGTCCGCTCGCCTCCCGGATCAAACTGCTGGCCAACCTGGATATCGCCGAAAAACGCAAACCCCAGGACGGCCGGATCACGACCAAGGTAGCGGGTCGGGAGTTTGATTTCCGGGTATCGACGCTTCCCACATTGTTGGGGGAGTCGATCGTTCTGAGGATTTTGGACAAGAGTAAGGTCCTGGTGAAACTCGAAGAGGCGGGCATGAGTGAGTTCTGTTACAAACGGTTCACCGAAGCGATCAAGGTCCCCTACGGTATTGTTTTGGTGACCGGTCCTACCGGAAGCGGTAAGACAACGACTCTCTATGGAGCTCTGAATGCTATCAAAGATGTCAAAGACAAAATCATCACCGTCGAAGATCCTGTGGAGTATCAGATGCCGGGGATTCAACAAGTGCAGGTCAATCCTCATGCTGATCTGACATTTGCGGCGGCATTGCGTTCTATTCTTCGGCAGGATCCCGACAAGATCATGATCGGGGAGATTCGGGATACGGAGACGCTGCGGATTGCGATTCAGGCGGCTCTGACCGGTCACCTGGTTCTTTCAACGCTCCACACCAATGATGCGCTCAGTGCGGTAACCCGGATTATCGATATGGGGATCGAGAGCTACTTGGTCAGTGGGGCTTTGGTGGCGATACAGGCGCAACGGCTGGTGCGAAAGATCTGTCCCTACTGCAAGACAACGGAGATACTCACATCCCATGTGATGGAGGAGATTCAACCGTATATCAATGTGGACAATCCGGTTTTTTATCACGGGACTGGATGCAAAGAATGCAACAATACCGGATATATGGGACGAGAGATGATTGCTGAAGTTTTGCCGATCAGTGAGAAACTTTCCCGGATGATCGCCGCCAACGCTTCAAAAGAGCAGTTGACGGAACAAGCGATGAAAGAGGGGTTTGTCACCATGTTTGAAGACGGAATCCACAAAGCGTTGGCGGGTGAAACAACCGTCGAAGAAATTTTCAGAGTAGCAAGGTTGTAACGATGTATTACAAAGTCACATTGATGCAGCGGGGTAAACGGACCTTTAAGGTCTATGAAGCCCCCAACAAAAGGGCCGCAGCCGCCAGAGCCAAGCGGGAATTTCCTCGGGCCGTAGTAGTGAAGACCGTGGAGACGGCCGCACCGGTGGAGGATATCCTGAAAAAGATCGGCAAAGATCTCCAAAAACTCACCAAAGGGAAGATCAAGCTGGACGATAAAATCGCCACCATCCGTCAGATTGCCGTGATGACCGATGCCGGTATTCCGATCAACGATACCTTGGAGGATGTGGCGGCAAATACCACCAACAAAAAACTTCGTGAAATCTATCAGAATATTGCTGCCGATATCAATGCGGGAAAGAGTATGTCTCAGGCCATCGCTCCCTATGCGGAGGAGTTCGGGCATGTCACGATTGCGATGACCAATCTAGGGGAGAAGACCGGAAACTTTCCCGAGTCCTATCACAAATTGGCCGATATCCTGGAAAATATCCGGAACAATACCGCCAAATTCAAAAAAGCCCTGCGTTATCCTTTGATTACATTAACGGCAATGGCGATTGCTTTTGTCATCCTTATTATGATGGTTGTGCCTAAATTCCGCGCTATCTTCGAAGAGTTCCATGCAGATCTTCCGATGCCGACAAAAGTGCTGTTGGGGATTGAATATGCCTTCAGTCATTACGGGCTTCTGTTGCTGGCCCTTTTGATCGGATCTATCACCGCCATAGTGCTTCTGTATAAAAACAATAAAAACTTCAAATATTGGGCAGACAAAATAATGGTTCATCCACGGTTTTATCTGATCAATCGGGTGATCTTTCTCTCCTCAATGTACAACTATACGCTGGTCTTCGGTGAACTGGTCCGGGCGGGAATCCCTGTTTCCGAAGCGCTCAATACAGCAGTCGATATGGTTAGCAATGACTATATCCGAGAAAAACTGGAAACCGTCAATGTCAATATCGGTCGGGGGATGAGTCTGACAGATGCCTTTGAACAGACCGGCCTCTTTGAAAACATGCTTTTGCAGATGATCAAAGCCGGAGAGTCCAGCGGCCAGTTGGACAAGATGCTTCAGAAGGTGACCGAATATTACAATATGCGTTTTCAGGACATCATCGACAACCTCTCCAGCTATATCGAACCGATTATGCTTTTTTTCATTGCCGGTCTGGTCCTTTTGATGGCTTTGGGGATCTTTCTGCCGATGTGGGATCTGGGGCGAGCGGTCAAAAACGCTCCCTAATTCAGTTCCGGGAAGTATTAGGGGTTTTCTCTTTTTTTACGCTTTTTTCTTGCTTTCAGAGCATATGTTTGCGGAGGACCTTCTGCAGGTCCTCGGGGGTATCGATCCCGAAACTCTCCGTTTCCACTTCCGTCATAGCGATCCGATAACCGTTGGCCAGGATACGCAGCTGCTCCAGCTTTTCGATCTGTTCCAGTGCCGAGGGTTCCAGGGAACAGTAGGTGCGTAGAGAAGCCATGGTGTAGCCGTAGAGTCCCAGATGCCCTTTGTAGGCATCGAAATGGTGGTCTCTGGGGTAGGGGATCTTGGCACGGGAGAAGTAGAGGGCCATGCCTTCATCGTCGGTGACTACTTTGACGAGATTGGGATCGTCGGCTTCGGGATTGCTGACGATCTTGTAGGCGCTGCTGGCGAGGATTTCCGGATTGCCGGCGGAGGCTTTGGTCAGGGCGTAGACCCGTTCCACCACCTCCTCCTCGATGAAGGGTTCGTCCGCCTGGACATTGAGGATGATCTCATCGTCCGGAAGTCCCAGAATCGAAGCGGCTTCGTAGATCCGGTCGGTTCCGGATTGGTGGCTTTCGGAGGTCATAACGGCACGGATCCCATAGCTTTCGGCGAGTTCGACTACCTCCCGGCTGTCGGTGGCGATGACCACCGGATCGAGGCCGGCGACGGCCTGTGCGGTCCGGATGACCATCGGTGTGCCGAGGATATCCGCCAGGACTTTGCTGGGGAAACGCGAGGAGCCGATCCGGGCGGGAATGATGATCATGGGAAACCTTTTGCTTTTTGATGATTATAAACTCTCCCCCTTTAACTTTCGCCTCTTTTACCCTGCCTGGGATATAATGTGGTCCTCTGAAACCTTTCTATAACGAGTATACAGAGGGCTTATAATCAAATATCTAGAGAAGGATGCCGATGCGTGCATTGTTGAGTGTCAGTGACAAGAGCGGAATCGTGGAGTTTGCCAGAGGACTGGCGGATCTGGGCTGGGAGATTGTTTCGACCGGCGGGACCTATCGAACCCTCAGCGAAGCGGGGATCCCGGTGACGGAGATCGACGAAGTGACCAAATTCCCGGAGTGCTTCGAGGGACGGGTCAAGACCCTCAATCCCTACGTTCATGGAGGGATCCTCTACAAACGGGGAGAGGAGGCCCACCGGAAGCAGGCCGAGGAGCTGGGCATTACCGGGATCGACCTGGTTTGTGTCAATCTCTATCCTTTCAAGGAGACCATAGAGCGGACCGACGACTTCGACGAGATCATCGAAAATATCGATATCGGGGGGCCTACCATGGTCCGTTCTGCCGCCAAGAATTTCCAGGATGTGATTATCGTCACCGATCCGGCCGATTACACTCCGGTGTTGGAGGCACTGCGGGATCAGCGTGAGAATCTGGAGTTTCGTCGGGAACTGATGATCAAGGCCTTTGAACACACCGCCGCTTACGACAGTATGATCGCCAACTATATGAACGGTCGCTTCCACGGAGGCTTCGGGCGCTATCAGTTTATCAGCGGCCGCAAGGTCTTCGATACCCGCTATGGAGAGAATCCTCATCAGCAGGGAGCCCTCTATCAGTTCGGCGACCATTTTACCCGTCACTTCAAAGCCCTCAAAGGTGAGGCGAGCTTCAACAACATGACCGATATCAACGGGGCGGTGAAGATCGCCGCCGCTTTCGGTGACGCGCCGGCTGTCTGTATCGTCAAACACGGCAACCCCTGCGGTTTCGCCATCAAGTCCGATCTGCTGGAGAGCTACACTGAAGCCCTCAAATGCGATCCGGTGAGCGCCTTTGGCGGGGTCGTGGCCGTCAACGGGATCGTGGACAAAGCACTGGCCGAGAAGATGAACGAGATTTTCCTGGAGGTGATTATCGCCGGGGATTTCACCGAGGAGGCGGTGGAGGTCTTCTCTGCCAAAAAACGGAT
>NZ_WFQN01000031.1 GCF_015487065.1 Nitratifractor sp. | reverse complement strand
GCTGCTGGAGATTGAGGAAGTTTTCGTTGGCCTTGAGATCGGGATAGGCTTCGGCCAGGGCGAAGAGCTTGCCCAAAGCCTGGGTGAGCATATTGTCCGCCTGTTCATGCTCTTTGACCGTCGTGGCGCTCATTCCCATCGAACGGGCCTTTATCACCTTTTCCAGGGTGTCGGCTTCGTAGTTTTTGTATCCCTTGACCGTCTCCACCAGGGCGGGGATGAGGTTGTAGCGACGCTTGAGCTGCACATCGATGTCCGACCAGGCCGCATCGGCGGACTGGCGCAGAGCGACAAGTCGGTTATAAAGAGAGATCAGGTAAAGAATCACTCCTACACCGATCACAAGAATAATGAGAGTAGCATTCATTCGGATTCCTTCTTGATTATTCACTTGTATTTTATCATTGAAATAGGGGTATTTCTCGATAAAATTATAGAGAGTAGGGTCGCAGGAGTGTCAATGGATTATTCACTTGTTCAATCGTTAGTGACGGTTCTGGTACTGGGGTTCGCTATCGGAATGCAGCGGTCGTTGACATATCGACGTATAGAGGAGAGGAGCTTTGCCGGAAGCCGGACATTTGCCTTGATAGCTCTTTCGGGATTTTTGGCAGCTTGGCTGGATGCAAGCTATCGTGGAATCACGGTCACTGTGACAATGGGTATTGCTCTGCTGCTGGGAGTGGTCTACTACATGAAAGTGCATGAAAGCCGACGTTGGGGAATGACAACGCAGATCGCGGCGCTGGTGACTTTTCTCCTGGGGATTTTAGCTTACCGAGGAGAGATACTTTGGGCTGTCTTTATCGGAGTGCTGGTGATCATTCTTCTGGAAATCAAACCAAGGCTCCAGGCTCTGGAACGCCATATCGGTCCTACTGACGTCAATGCGGTGATTCTGCTGTTGGCGATGAGCTTTGTAATTCTCCCGATCCTACCGGACAAAATGATTGGTCCCTGGCATCTCTTCAATCCCTATAAAACCTGGTTGATGGCGGTGATCATCGCGGCGATCTCTTTTATCGGTTATCTGGCAATCAAACTCTTCGGTCAGAAACACGGGGTCTTTCTGACCGGAGCTGCGGGAGGGCTCATCTCATCTACAGCGGTTTCGATCTCATTGTCCAAGATGTATCGGGGAGAGTCGGCACTCATCGCCAACTACGCCGGAGGCATCGCGATCGCCTGTACTTTTATGTTTCTGCGGGTTCTTTTCGAAGCTTTTGTCATTCATCCGGAATTGGCGTGGCGGCTGAGTCCCGCTTACCTTGGAGCAGCGATAAGCGGACTACTCTATAGCGGATGGTTCTATCACCGCGCCGAAGCGGCCGAGATTGATCTGCAAAACAGTACCATCAGTAAAAACCCTTTGCAGCTCAGTGAAGCGATCAAGTTCGGCATCCTTTTCGGTATCGTTTACGGTGCTGTCGCTCTGGTCCAGGCCCGCTACGGGAATATCGGAGTCTATTTGGTCTCGTTTTTTTCCGGGCTGACTGATGTGGATGCCATCACCCTTTCCCTAAGTGAAATGGCCAAAGAAGGCAAACTGGAATCTTTCGCTTCGATGACCGGGATTGTCATCGCCTCGGTGACCAATTCACTGGTCAAATTGGGGATCGTCTACTGGCTGGGTGGAAGACGCCTGGGATGGGAGCTGACAAAATTTTTCTTGGTGACTCTTGGCATGATGGGGGCAGGGCTTTTTTTAATGAAGCATTGAGGATGAAGGATGGGGAATGGAGAATTTTGGATGTTGGATATCGTCATCCTGAACTTGTTTTAGGATCCACGGTTTGATGGAGATTTCAAGCCCTGGATTTCAGGTAGAGCATGGAATGACGGTATATTCGAAAGTTATTTATCAATGCCTAAAAGTTCCCAATATACCAATACACTAAAATAGACCAATAACACATTCAACTGTTGCGGGGCGTGGGATTGCCATCCCACAGTTGATCTGGAGAAAAAAGGAGGAACCGATGGATCTGGAAGTGTTTATGCAGGGACAGGATGAGATACTCATCCGATACGATGGAGTCGTTCTTCCAGGGCGTCTGGCGGTCCCGGAGGGGGCAGCCGGGATCGTGCTCTTCGCCCATGGCAGCGGGAGCAGTCGTCTGAGTCGGCGCAACAACTACGTCGCTTCGGTACTGCATGAGGCAGGGATCGCGACGCTGCTATTCGATCTGCTGATGGAGCCCGAAGCGCGGGATCGACACAATGTCTTCGATATCGACCTGTTGGCCTCCCGACTGCTGCTGGCGACCCGGTGGGTGAGCCTCCAGCCCGCACTAAAATCACTGGGGATGGGGTATTTCGGTGCCAGCACCGGTTCGGCGGCGGCACTCAAAGCCTCGGTCGTTTCGCCGGTCCCCATCCGGGCCATCGTCTCCCGGGGCGGCCGGCCTGATATGGCGGCGGATATCCTGGACCGGGTAACGGCGCCGACCCTGATCATCGTCGGGGGCAACGACTACGGTGTCATCGAACTCAACGAAGCGGCCTACCGGGCCCTACGCTGCGAAAAGGCTTTCGAGATCGTCCCCGGAGCGACCCATCTTTTCGAAGAGCCGGGAACGCTGGAGAGGGTGGCGGAGCTGGCACGGGATTGGTTTGAGAACCATCTATAAGGAGGGAAAGGTGCTCAGAAAGATATTGCTTATCGGATTTGTGATGACATTTCCGCTTTTTGCTGAATTACAGAATGGGCTTTATACGCTGCCGTCGGAGAAAACGATGCAGCTTTCTCTCAAAGACGGTACGTATCGGCTGCGTTACGAAGATGCTCCGGAAGAGCGCATAGTGCTACAAGAAGGAGACTATCGAATCGACGGCAACCGCATTTATTTCAATTTTCAATTCTTTCCCGTCGGTTGGCCCGATCCTGCAGCCAGTCGGAGATTTGAATCAGGCTGAAGGTCACCAGGAAGATCATCAACCCCGGGAAGAAGCTGACCCACCAGGCGATCTCCATCACCGCTTTGCCGTCGCTAAGGATGCTGCCCCAACTCATATCGGGCGGCGTGATTCCTAAGCCCAGATAGCTCAGTCCGCTCTCGGCCAGGATGGCGCCGCTGACGCCGAAGGTGAAACTGACGTAGAAGATCGGCGCCAGCAGCGGCAGAAAGTATTTGAAGATGATGGTGCGGGTGGGGACGTGGGCGAGTCGCAGGACTTTGACGAAGGGTTGGGAGGCGATGCGGTAGCTTTCGCTGCGGATCAGCCGGGCGGTGCCCATCCAGCCGGTGATGGAGATGACGATGATGAGGATCAGCGAGGAAGCGGGGATGTAACTTACCAGGGTCAAAAGCAGGAAAAAAGTCGGGAAGGTGAGAAAGAGATCGACGACGAAGACGAAGCCTTTATCCCACCAACCGCGAAAGTAGCCGGCCGTCACCCCCATCACCAGGCCGATGAGCGAAGCGATCACCGTCGAACCGACGCCGATGAGCAGGGAGGCGCGTCCCCCCTCCATCACCCGGGCCAGCAGATCGCGCCCCAGGCGGTCGGTGCCCATCGGATGGGCCCAATCGGGAGCGTGGAGGATCAAATCTTTGTGGAAAGTGTAGGGGTCCTGGCCGTAGAACAAAGGTCCCAGAAAACTCAGAAGAAAGAGGGCGGCCAGAATCCCAAGGCTTAGAAAGGGGACGCTACGCCTCATCGGACTCCACCGGCCGGTAGTAGCTCAGGGTGCTTTTGCCGAAGCGCCGTTTTTTCTCCAGGCTCAGGGAACCGATGCGCTCAGGGAGATCGACGTTGGTCATATGTTCCACGATGGCCAATTCACAATTCTCCGGCCGGATTTTTTGCAAAAGGTCCAAAGTCCGGTCATAAATCTCCTCCATTCCTTCCCGGATGCTGAAGGGAGGATCGAAGTAAAAGTAGGCTTTCTCTCCCGCCTCTTCCAGCCGGCGGTAGATCCGGTCGAACTCCTCGAAACTGTCGCCCCAGACGGTTTCGATACGGCCCGCGGCGATGCGTTCAACATTGTCGCGGAGGATGGCGTAGACGTCCCTGTTTTTTTCGATGCACCAGGCTTTCGACGCGCCGCGGCTAACCGCCTCGAGCGCTACGGAACCGCTGCCGGCGAAGACTTCGACGAAAGGTTTGCCTACGAGGTCGAATTGCAGGGTATTGAAGAGGGATTCTCGAAGGATCGCTTTGGAGCTGCGGGTCGTGGAGACGGAGGGGATTTCGATCGCTTTGCCTTTGAACTCACCGCCGATGACGGTAGCGGCGTGAGTCTTCATCCGCCTGCGTTGCGGTCGTCTTTCTGCTCTCATTGCATCTCTTTTTTGAACGATATTATACATGAATCGTATTTCGCGTTTTGTCTTTCATGTTTCGAATTTCGAAAAGAGACGCTATACAGCTTCTGAACAACGAATGACGAATTTCGAGGGGATCAATTTGGATATGATTTCAGCGATACCATCAGGGAGAAGTACAATGGACAAAAGCACAAAGAGGATTCTTGAAGAGATGGAGGCTCATCGGGGCATACTGGAACAGGTACTTGAGACACTACCTCCGCGGGTCGCCGAAGCGGCCGAGATGATCGTGCGGACCTTGAAGGAAGGGGGCAAGGTGCTGCTCTGCGGCAACGGAGGGAGTGCCGCGGATGCCCAGCACATCGCGGCGGAGTTGACCGGACGTTTCAAGAAGGAGCGCAGGGCTCTGCCGGCTGTCGCTTTGACGACCGATACCTCGGCGTTGACCGCCATCGGCAACGACTATGGCTACGAGCGGGTTTTCGAGCGGCAAGTGGAAGCCCTGGCACGTAAAGGGGATCTGCTCATCGGAATTTCCACCAGCGGCAACAGTGAAAACGTCCTGCTTGCACTGGAGACAGCACGTCGAATGGAGTGTATGACGCTGGGCCTCAGCGGCCGGGACGGCGGAAGGATGAACAGACATTGCGACTTGAATCTCATCGTCCCTTCCGACGATACCGCTCGCATCCAAGAGATGCATATCATGATCGGTCACCTTCTCTGTCAGCAAGTGGATGAGGCTTTTTGTTAGTGTTGCGCACTACGGATTCCGTGTTTCGTACGGTAAAGAGACGATAGCGCTGTAGTGGCGATGCTGTTCTAACGAGCGGTTTTTTTGAAGAAGTCGCGGACATATTCGTAACCGCTGTAGAGCGTCAGAGCGACGGCGATCCATAGCAGCAGGGTGCCGCCCGGCCACTCCATAAGCAGAAAGCCGATGGCGAACATTTGGCTGACGGTTTTGACCTTGCCCATCCAGCTGGCGGAGATGTCGATCCCCTGGCTGACGGCGGAGACGCGCAGGCCGGTGATGAAGAGTTCACGGGTGAGGATGAGGTAGATCGCCCACGGAGAGGCGCGATCGAGCATCATCAGGCCCAAAAAGCCCGCGAGGGTGAGCATTTTGTCGGCCAGAGGATCGAGGATCGCCCCCAGCGTCGTCACCTGGTTGAAGGTCCGGGCGATGTAGCCGTCGAAAAAGTCGGTCGCACTGGCCAGAACGAAGAGAAAAGCCGCCCCGTAGTCGAGCCAGCTGTAGTGGATCCCGGCGAAGATACTCCAGTCACGATCGACCAGAAGCATATACATCAACGGCGCCATCAGAAGGCGGATGAAAGCGAGGAGGTTGGGCACGTTATACACGAATTTCCCTTTGGGAAAATTCGTGTATGGAAGATGGAAGATGGAAGATGGATGATGTTGGGAGATGGCTGTTTTTATCAACTATATTCATTTTCAATCTTCCATCCTCAATCTTCCATCCGTTCCGCTGATTGCATCAGCGGAACGTTGTTCCTCCGTCGACGACCAGCGTATGCCCCGTGACCCAGCTCGCATCGTCGCTGCAGAGGAAGAGGACGGCACCGGCCAGGTCTTCGGGGGTGCCCATTCGGTTGAGGGC